>NZ_BAABDQ010000023.1:0-222553 GCF_039539705.1 Nonomuraea rosea
GAAATCTTCGAAGTCGTGTTACTACACTCTCGGGCCTTCGTGACGCCCCGGAGCTCTCTGCAAGCCATCTACCAGCAGATTCTCCCAGCCCAGTCTCCACGTGTGACTACGAACTGCGGAACCCGGGTGTCTGACCTGGCCTTCTAGGCTTGACTCTCGTGCTGTTTCGACTTGTGTATCTGCTGGTGATCAGGGTGTTCGGCTGGCTGGTGCTGCTCACACGGGGCAGCGCTTCCCAAGAGGTGGAGATCTTGGTGTTGCGGCATGAGGTCGCGGTGCTGCGTCGCCAGGTCGCCCAGCCCAGACCGGACTGGGCCGATCGGGCGCTGCTGGCCGCGCTGGCCAGGCTGTTACCCGCTCGCCTTCGACGGCATCGCATCGTGACGCCCAGCACGCTACTCGCCAGGCATCGCAGGCTGGTCAAGAAGAAGTGGACCTACCCCGCCAAGCAGGGCCGACCCTCAATCTCCCAAGAGATCCGCGATCTGATCATCCGGCTGGCTCGGGAGAATCCACGATGGGGACATCGACGCATCCAGGGCGAGCTCCTCGGTCTTGGCTACAGAGTCGGGGAAGGGACGGTCCGCCGGGTTCTGGCAGCGGCGGGGTTGGGGCCCGCGCCGCGCCGGGCCTCACCGACCTGGCGCCAGTTCCTCATCGCTCAAGCCTCCGGCATCCTGGCATGCGACTTTCTCCACGTTGATACGGTGTTCCTCAAGCGGTTGTACGCGCCGTTCGTCATGGAGATCGAAACATGGCGCGTGCACTGAGGTGCCCCAGCTCATCCGACCAGTGCCTGGACGACACAGCAGGCACGCAACCTGGTGATGGAACTGGGCGAGCGAGCCGGCAGGTTCCGGTTCCTGATCCGGGACAGAGACGGCAAGTTCGGCAGAGCATTTGACGAGGTCCTCGCCAGCGCGGGCGTGCGAGTCCTGAAGATTCCGCCGCGCTCGCCATGGGCGAACGCGTTCGCCGAGCGGTTCGTCGGCACACTCCGGCGCGAATGCCTCGATCAACTTCTGGTCCACGGTGAACGGCATCTTCGACAGATCTTGGCCGAGTACGAGCGCCACTACAACCAGCACCGTCCGCATCAGGCGCTGTCTCTACGTCAACCTCTTCACGATCCGGCCGAGGTGGTCGATCTCACGGCTCGAGTACAGCAACGAAGCGTCGTCTGCGGTCTGATCCGTGAATATCGCAGGGCCGCATGACGGCTGCGTGAAACCGCAGGCCAGCGCTATGAGCGAGTTTTGGCACCAGACAGGCCGGTCAGCAGCGCGATCAGTCAGCCTCGGACATCTGGCTCTCTATTTGCGTACATAGTACCTGAATGGCTATGGTTCATTTCGAGTACGAAGTACGCAAAATGGAGGATGTGTGGACCGACTTCCTCGTACGGGCTTTGCCGGGCTGATGCTCGGCATGATCGCCGTGCTGATCGGCACCGGCCGCGCCCGGATCCATCCCATCCTCGGCAGCGCCTTCACCCCTGGCCTGCTCGTCCTGCGACCTGGCACCGGTCTGGCGCTCGCCTCCGGTCTCACCCTGATCCGCGGCATGGGAGTGGGCCTGCTGATGCAGAGCATCACGATCATCACCGTCAACAACGCCCCGGGCGCGGCCGTACTGGGAGTCATCGCCTTCGCGCTCTCCTGGTCCATCCGCGAGGTCCCGCTACGTGACCGGACTCCCGCCGATCTCACCACCGCAGCAGTGTGAGGGCCCGCATGCCGAACAGAGCACAGAGCGTGCACGTGAAGATCGTCCTGGACGTCATCTGCGCGCACTCCTACCTCGGCTACAGCCGCCTCATCCGCGCGGCAGACCGACTCCGGAGCCAGGACGTCGCGGTGACGGTCGAGGTCTCGCCCTTCGAACTCGCCCCCGGTGCGTCCACCGAAGGGCAGCCGCTGCTCGCCGTCCTGGAGCAGACCTTCGGTCCCGAGGTCGCCGCCGGCACAGCGAGCTTCGCCGCGCGCGCGGCGCTGGAGGGCCTGCGGTTCGAATACGGCAAAGCCATCGCCACCGGCACCTTCGAGGCGCACCGGCTGATCGCGAGCGCCGCCCTCCAGCACAAGGCCGAGCCGATGGTTGAACGCCTCTTCCGCGCGCACTTCACCGACGGGCTGCACATCGGCGACCCCGGCACCCTGGCCCGGCTGGCCGCCGAGGTCGGTGTCGTCATGGACGGCGTGCCGACCGGCGAACTGCATGCCCGGCTCGAGCGGGTACGCCGGCTCGGCGTCACCGGCGTACCGATCTTCCTGATCGAGCGGCTGCCCCCGCTGACCGGATCCCAGAGCGAGAACACCCTGTTCGCGGCCCTGACAGAGGCGCACAGATGAATGGAGAACACCATGTCCGATAGACAGCTCAGGCTGACCGTCATCGTCGGCAGTGTGCGCGACGGCCGCATCGGCTCGACCGTGGCCACCTGGTTCGCCGGCCAGGCGGCGCAACGCGCTGACATCGAGGTCGACGTGGTCGATCTGGCGGAGGTGCCGCTGGGTGCCGCCGCTCCGTCCATGTCGCCGCCCAAGGAGGTGCAGAGGGCTCTGAGCGATCTGACACCGCGGCTGGATGCGGCCGATGGGTTCGTGGTGGTGACCCCGGAGTACAACCACAGCTACCCGGCGGCGTTGAAGAACGCGATCGACTGGCACAACGCGCAGTTCCACGCCAAACCGGTGGCGTTCGTGTCCTACGGCGGCCTGTCGGGAGGCCTGCGGGCGGTGGAACACCTGCGCACGGTCTTCGCCGAGCTGCATGCCGTCACCACGCGGGACACGATCAG
Source organism: Nonomuraea rosea (assembly GCF_039539705.1). Classification (NCBI taxonomy): domain Bacteria; kingdom Bacillati; phylum Actinomycetota; class Actinomycetes; order Streptosporangiales; family Streptosporangiaceae; genus Nonomuraea; species Nonomuraea rosea. The sequence goes on from NZ_BAABDQ010000023.1 coordinate 2,801, forward strand.
CTTCCACGGCGTGTGGGAGTGCTTCGACGGCGATGGACACCCCAGGGATCCGCACGGGCCCGCCACCGCCGCCAAGACCCTCCTGGACCAGGTGACCTGGTGGGCGCGCGTGCTGCGCGATGCCAAGGCCACCACCCCCTACACCGTTTAACAGAAAGGCATGATCATGACGACATTGACCGGCAAGACAGCGCTGGTGACCGGCGCGAGCAGGGGAATCGGCCGGGCCATCGCCACCCGGCTGGCGCGACAGGGCGCCCGGGTGGCCGTGCACTACGGCAGCAACGAGACGGCGGCCAAAGAGACGGTCTCGGCCATCGAAGCGGCAGGCGGGCAGGCCTTCGCCGTCAGGACCGAGCTGGGCGTGCCCGGAGACGCCGAAGCCTTGTGGGCCGCGTTCGACGTGCACGCCGACGGTCTGGACATCCTGGTCAACAACGCGGGAATCCTCGGCGGCCAGGCCGAGATCGCGGGCGTGACCAGGGAGGGCTTCGAGCGGCTGTTCGCGGTCAACACCACGGCTCCGTTCTTCATCACCCAGCTCGGCCTGCCGCGGCTGCGAGACGGTGGCCGGATCATCACCATCGGCACGATGCTCACCCGAGGCATGGCCATGCCCGGGGCTATCGACTACGCCATGTCCAAGGCGGCACTCGACGTGCTCACCTCGGTGCTCGCCAAGCAACTGGGGCCGCGCGGCATCACCGTCAACACCGTGGCGCCCGGCGTCATCGACACCGACATGCACCAGGGCCGCCTGGTCGGCCAGGCTCTGGCCTGGCTGTCATCCCTGTCGCCGCTGGGCCGGCTGGGCACGCCGGAGGACATCGCCGACACGGTGGCCTTCCTCGCCTCGGACGACAGCGGGTACGTGACCGGGCACCACCTGGACGTCTCCGGCGGGACGCTCGTGTAGCCGTGCACCGCCATTCGTCAAGTGTCCGCCCAGCTGAACGCAGTTGCCTTGCGCGACACGGTCCCCCGAGTTGCACGAAGCCTGTACGCCGCCTGATCCACCAGGAACGAGCAAAGGAGAGAAATGACCGTCAGCCGTGATCGGTCGCCCGATATCACCCGTCCCGATGCCGGCACCGTCCTGGTCACCGAATCGTCCGCACACCACCTCACGGTGGAGGAGATCGTGGCCGCGGTGGAGCACGCGCCCTGGCCTGAGGAGCTCATCTCTTTCAGTACGTTAGTGAGTACCGACGGCGAGACGACGCTGACCTACACTCAGTGGGCCCATGGCGAAGCCGGCCATGAGTTCATGGCCGGACTCACCGGCGCCGAGCCGGTCGAGTATCGGCTGTACCGCAGCAGCGAGCGGGAAAATCCGCCGGTCCCAGGCTGCGTCGTCGTCGTCAGTGTCGAGTTCGGCGGACCCGATGACCAGCGGCAACAGCACTGGATCGACGCCGTGTTCGACGCGATGGCGGGCGAAGCCCAACCACATCCCGGCGGGATCTCGGGCCATTTCCACACGAGCACAGACGGCACCCGGGTGCTCAACTACGCGGAGTGGACCGATGAACAGGCACACCGCGACGCCCTCGACAAATCCGGCCAGGCAACGGTGGGGTCGTCGCCCGGGTGGCGGCGGGTCGTAGATTTTCCCGGCGTGAAAAGCGGCGGATTCCGGCGCTACTACCTGCGGTACAGCCGTTCCGCAGCTTCGTCGGCAGAGCTGTCCGAACGGTCCGGGCGAGACGAGGTATTGGACAGCCCTGCGGGCTGAGCGGCCGAGCACGTCCGCACGTACGTCGAAACCAACGGCCAGAGCGGCCACCTTTACCAGGGCCGGCCAACACTGCCACAACACGAGCAAGCTCCGGTGCACCACGTTGATTTTCGGACAGGACGGCAGCCACCACCTCGGGGGCTCGAGCAATGGCTCACCACACCACCTCGCGTGGCACTCAACCTGCCCGCGCGCCGTTCAGGGCGGCGCGGAGACGTTCACCGCGCTCGCCCACACCCGTCCACCACTGAGGAGAAACAACAGCCGTGGCCAAAGATGACAGCGATCCTTCGCTCTACGACACCCACCAGGATCGAACCAGCCGTACATCGCCCCCGGTCATCGTGGAACGCCCTACGAGAAAGGCAGGTCTGAGCAACCGATGATTCTGGTGACAGGCGCGACCGGCAACATCGGTCGACAGGTGACGGCCCAACTTCTGGACGCAGGCGTGCCGGTGCGAGTCTTGACCCGCGATCCCGACTCCGCCCGGCTACCAGAGGGCGTTCAGGTCGCGGGCGGCGACCTTCTCGCGCCGAACACGATGGCGACCGCCCTGCACGACGTGGAAGCCGTGTTCCTGATGTGGCCCTTTCCGACGGCCGAGCCCGCACCCGCGCTGTTCGATGTTCTCCGAAAGCACGCCCGACGGATCGTCTTCCTTTCGTCCGGGGCCATCCGCGACGACCTGGACGAGCAGGCCGAGCCGATCGGCAGACTCCATGCCGACGTGGAGCGGGCGATCGAACAGTCCGGAATGGAATGGACGTTCCTCCGCCCGCACGGATTCGCAAGAAACACTCTTTCGTGGGCACCACAGATCCGCGCCGGCGATACTGTACGTGGCGCCTACGGGACAGCGGCCATGACCCTGCTGCACGAGCTCGACATCGCCTCCGTAGCGGCACGAGCACTGATCGAAAACGAGCATGCCGGACGCAGATACATTCTCACCGGCCCACAGATCCTGACGCAGGTAGAGCAGGTTCACATCCTTGGTGACGCGATCGGTCGCCCATTGCACTGGGAAGAGATCTCTCCAGGCGCCGCGCGGCAACAGATGCTCGCCTGGCTACCCGCCTCGGTCGTCGACGTCGTGCTCAACGGGTATGCCCACATGGTGACGGAACCAGGCCCCATAACGTCGACTGTGGAGGAGACCACCGGAGTGCCGGCACGCACCTTCCAAAAGTGGGCCACCGACCACGCCCACGAGTTCCGTTAAGCACCCCTGTATGCTCCCTTGACTCAGTTCGGCGGGCCCTGGCGTGGCTCGCCTCTCGGCCAGGCGGCCATCGCCATGTCGGCGATCTCGGCCAGTTCGGTCGCGTCGGCTCCATCCCGGGCGCGCTGTGACATTCCCTGGATGACGACGGCGAAATAGCCGGCCAGCGCGCGGGGGTCGGCGTCGGAGGGCAGCTCGCCTTCCTGCTGGGCGGTGCGCAGGCGGTCGTGGAGAATCACGAGGTTGGCGTTGCGCAGGTCGCGCAGGAACGCCGCTATCTCGGCGTCCTGGACGGCGACATTGGTGGCGGCGCTGATGGTCAGGCAACCAGCGGGGTGGGATGGGTCGGGGTAGATCACCGCAGCCTCGCGCAGGATGCGGGCGAAAGCCTGGAAGGCGGCGGGCTCCTCCTTCAGGGCGATGCCGACGAACGCACCGACGGGCGAGCGCGCGTAGGCGCGTACCACCTCCTTGAACAACGACTTTTTGTCGCCGAAGGCGGCGTAGAGGCTGCCCGGGCGAATGCCCATCGCTCTGGTGAGCTCGTTGAGCGAGGTGGCCTCGTAGCCCTGCTCCCAAAACAGCTGCATGGCCTGGGTGAGGGCGGCGTCGCGATCGAACGTGCGCGGACGTCCCCGTGGGGCACCTGTCTGGCTCATGCCCCCATTCTAGAACGCTCACTCAACAAACCGTGCTAGCCTCTTTGTTGAGTGATAGCTCAACAAATGAGGGGAAGGACATCATGAGCGCACACGTACGGAGTGGCCTGAAGGACAAGGTCGCGCTGGTCACGGGCGGCAGCCGAGGAATCGGCCGGGCCATCGCCGAGCGGCTCGGCCGAGACGGCGCCGTCGTGGCCGTCGCCTTCGCCCGCGACCAAGCCGCGGCCGACGAGGTTGTCGAAACGATCGGCAAGGACGGCGGCCGGGCGTTTGCGATCCAGACAGAGCTGGGCCGCCACGGCGACGCGGCCGCGCTCTGGTCCGCCTTCGACTCCCAGATCGGACAGCACTTGTCACGGGCCGGGGTCGACATCATCGTCAACAACGCCGGCATCGGCCGCAGCGCGGACCTGGCCACGCTCACCGAGGAAGGATTCGACGAGGTCTTCGCGGTGAACGTCCGGGCGCCGTTCTTCATCGTGCAACAAGGACTCAAGCGGCTCCGCGACGGCGGGCGCATCATCAACATCTCCAGCGGCGCGGCCCGCCTGGCCATGCCGGAGATCATCGCCTACGGCTCCACGAAAGGCGCTCTGGATACCTTCACCCTCAACCTGGCCAAGCAACTGGGTCCGCGAGGCATCACGGTCAACTCGGTGGCCCCCGGAATCGTCGACACCGACGTCAACGCGGGATGGCTGCGCGGCAATGCAGAAGCCCAGGCCCACGCCGCATCGCTGGCGGCCCTCGGCCGGATCGGACAGCCCGAGGACATCGCCGACATCGTGGCGTTCCTCGCTTCGGACGACGCCCGCTGGGTAACCGGCAGAGTGATCGACGCGACCGGCGGCGCCGGACTGTGACGCCCTTCTCGGGCGGGAAGTGACCGCCGTACCGCTCCCGCCCGAGGTGACCAACCCACAGCGATGACAACCGCCCGGCCGGGCGCCCTGCACCGCTGACCTGGACCTACGCCGGCGGATACGCCTTCGCGTCCATGCCTGACGACTGGATCACCTACGAGCGCTCGCGGCTGCGCACCGAGCTGACCCGGATCAGCCGGTTCCTGTCGGCCACCGTGCGCCGCGGGCCGCCTGAGCCCCTGGTTCAAGAGGCCGTGATGGGCCCGACCGACACCGAGTCACGCGTATCAGCGTCACGTGGCCGGCAGGCGTCGGCGATGGCCTTGGGGTCCCAATAGAAGGGGCGGCACTCGAGCATGCGTCCGTTCCTGACGGTGATCAGTTGCACGATCAATGTGTCGACCTCCTGGCCGCTGACACGAGCGCGAAAGCGCACCCGGTTCCGCACGACCACGGTGTCCCCGTCACCCCAGTGCTCCTGCTCCAAGAACTCCATCGACTCCCAGACCTCACTGAAGCGGGCCAGAAATCGCTCCATGCCATCGTGGCCGCGCCAGGTTCCCGTGCCGGTGAAGGGCAGCCCGGGAGCTTGATGCAAGACCACCTCCGCATCCAGGTAAGCAGCGACCTGGTCGTAGCTCGCCTTGCCGAATCCGCCTGCGGCCACATACGCGGCCTCGGCCTCGTAAAACTTCTGCATCACCGTCCAAGCGTCGGCCGGCGACTGCTCGTCTGCTCTCGGTCTGCCAACCTGATCCCTTGCCAAGTCCGCTGTGCTCATGGCGCTAGCATCGCTGGCTGGGACGGGTCTCCACTCGCGGCAATCAGACCTCTGACCGAACCGCGCCTTCCAGGATCTCGTCAGAGACGCTCCCGGGCATTGCCGGAAAGCCAAATGATCAACTCTGGGCGATCAGGTGCAAAGACACCTTCTGAACCGTCGCTGCCTGGCTGGACAGCGGCACCCAGACTCGCTCGTAGCTCCGGTACCAGAACTCACGCGTAGAGCCGTCGGCGGCCTGCGGTGTTCCGATCCTGATGTACGCGGGCACGACTGATCCCTGGCACGACCACACAGGCACCCCTCACCGCCGCCCCGCGGCCTCCCGCTCCTGGTGCGCGGTGTGGACGCGGTGCCACAGTTCCGCCCGCGTGGGGACGTCGACGTCGGTCAGGTCCAGCCGGAACACGTCGGCCAGTACGTCGTACCAGTCGTCGGCCGAGTCGATGATCCGCTCCTCCGTGCCCCTGGCCTCGATCCGGCGCAGCACACAGCCGCGCAGCATGTCCACGCCCTTGGCGTCGCGAAGCTGGGCTTGGAAGACCCGGACGAAGCCGGACTCGGGGGAGGTGGACAGCCGGGCGTGCTCCGCGGCGAAGGAGGACAGCTCCACGGGCTCCGGCGCGAAGACCATCGCCGTGAACGCGCCGCGGGGGTCATGGGCGAACCGCCAGCCGCCGGGCACCACCACCGACGGGGCCATCCCGTAGGTGAACGGCCCCTGGGTGTAGCTGCCTTCGCGCAGCGGCAGCGGCTCGTACATTCCGCCGGCGAGCCCGGTGTCGACCAGCCACCGCTCGCCGTCCAGCCACACGGTGAGCGCGAGATGGTCGCCGGCCGCGCCCGCGGGGTCCTCGACCTCATCCTGCACCCCGGCCCGGTGCAGGGTGACGTCGTAGCCGAGCGCCGTCAGCAACGCGGCGAAGGCCCCGTTGAGGTGGAAGCAGTAGCCGCCGCGCCCGCGCAGGATCCGGGCCACGGATTCAGCGGCGCCGATGCCCGTCGGCCGGCCCAGTTGGTTGTCGAGGGTCTCGTAGGCAACCCGTTCTACCTGCGCCCGGTGCAGCGCCCACAGTGCCTCGGCGGTCGGGGCCGCCGGCCGGGCCACTCCCAGCACGGCCAGATACCCATCGACGTCGATCATGCTCCTCCTTCACCGTCCGAACGGATGAGCAGCATAGTCGCCGGTACCGCCGTCTCACGCCCGTCCCCCTGGGTACTACGCCCTCCCGGATCCCGCCACGGTCACGAACACGGCCCACCTCTACCCGAGTACGCGGTCCCGCGAGTTCGCCCACGAGGCTGGCTGCTCCATCGGCCGATCCAACGACGACTCCAACTTGGCCGGGCCTACCACGGGCGCGCCGGGCGAACCCGTCCCACACTGGGAGCCATGACGGATCCGGTGTTCGAGGCCCGTACCCACCTGGGCCCCGTGGAGCCCCTGCATCAGGTGATGGACCTGCTGAACATGCCGCCGCTGGAGGCGGCCGTGCTGAACAGCGGGGCGCCGCCGCACCGGCAGCAGGCCACGCTCTACGCCGCGCTCGCCGAGTGGGCCGCGCGCTCCGCCCAGGCGGCCGAGCAGTTCGGGGACAAGGAGCACACCGCCAGGCTGACCACGCAGTACGCGTATCTGATCGAGAGCGTCAATGAATACAGCACCTCCGGGTGGACCGCGCCCGGCGACGACTGCGTCGCCGGGGTCGGGGCCTCGCCCGACACCGCCGAGACCTTCGCACGCCTTGTCCGCGACCGCTATCTCCGGCACGTGGCCGATCATCTCGACGACTTCGACGGTTGGCTGGAGCAAGAGCCGTACCTGAGGATCAGCGTCTGGGGCGCTCGCGGTGCAGCCGACGGCTACCGGCACAAGCTGGGTTCCGGCGACTACCCGCCGGATCAGTACGGCCGGGTGCTCAAGCTGTCGAAGGTCCCGCCCACGGCGGTGAACATCCGCACGCCGCTGCAGGTGTCCCGCCAGGTGCACGCGCGTCGTTGATCCTGCCCTCGACCACGAGAGCGGCGGCGCCACACACGTCGCGTGGCGACACCAGACCAGCCGGAAATAGCGTCCCAAGCCTGCTACCTCGGCATGAGCGTGATGCGCACCTGGTTCATGGGGCACTCGCAGGAGCGCGGCGGCGACTCGACGTATTCGAGGGTCGCCGTACCATGTGCGATGACTGCGCTGGTGTGGTCGCGCAAGGTAACGCGTACGCCGGTCCCCGTCCACCGTGCGAGGCCCTCGGAGCTTCCTATCGGTGGACTGACGTATTCCCTGTTGAATGCGAAAGATTCCGGGTCGCGCCCTGCGTCCGCGTCTCCTGACCGGGGCCGCTGCCATGGATATGTCCGGCAGGGGCCGAAATCGGTGCACACTTCGTACGATCGGCCACGCTGTAACAGCTCGGCGGACTCAAAGATCAGCACTTCGTTACTCCTCACGCATGGCCCGCAGAGCGGTTCTCTCGTGGAGCAACTCACCAGGAGTGCGCACGCCACCACGCCGAGGAGCAACCGCGCTTTACGCGTCACCTCAAGATCGTAACTGACTTGATGGCAGGCGGCGAGTTCGTCGCATGTGACGCCGTCGAGCACTGTGAGCGTCTTCCCACGCCTGGCCGGGTGGCCAGCACGAGGTCACGTCATGATCAATGGCCAGATTCGATTGTCACCTGACAGCCGTCCTGGGGATCAGGCGCCAGGACGGTGCGGGTGCCGAATATTCATCCGTGCAGGTCGAAGACCTGATGGGCAGGTTCGGTCTCTGGTGGATGTCGCGAGCGCTGCGCCAGATGGCGGCATGATGGTCGGTTGTGTTACTGCGCTTGGCCTACCTCACGATGACGACCACCTTCTCGTTCCTAGGGCTACTCCCCCGAACCAATCGGGACAAAGAGATCGGAATCTTAGTGTTACGGCACCAGTTTGATGGTGCTACAGCGGCAGGTGACCAAGCCCGCGTTCACGCCAGCTGATCGGTTTCTCCTCGCCGGGCTGCTTCACCTCCTGCCGACAGACAAGCTCCGGCACCTTATGTTGCTGGTCCGCCCGGACACCATCCTGCGCCGGCACCGTGATCTACTGCGGCGCCATCACGCCGCGGCCAGCGCGCCTCGCGGGCGTGGACGTCCACGTACTGCCCGGTCCGTTCGATTGCTGGTGTTGCGGCTGGCTCGGGAGAACCCCTCCTGGGGCAATCGGCGCATTCACGGTGAGCTGGCCGCACTCGGCATCAAGATCGCCGCCTCCACCGTGTGGGAGATCCTCAAAGCACACGGCATCGACCCGTCCCCCGAGCGGACCGCCACAACCTGGGCCACGTTCCTGCGTAACCAGGCAGGCGCCCTACTCGCGTGCGACTTCTTCGAGGTTCGTACCCTCACCGGCGCGCGCCTGTACATTCTGGCGGTCATCGAGCACGCCACCCGCCGTATCCGCATCCTCGGCGTAACCGCCCATCCCACCGGGCAGTGGGTCACCCAACTCGGCCGCAACCTCGCCATGGATCTGCAGGATGCGGGAGCCACGGCCAGGTTCCTCATCCGCGACCGAGACGCCAAATTCACCGCGACCCTCGACACGATATGAGCCGATGCCGGAGTACGCATCGTCAAGAATGGCGTCCGAATACCGCGGATGAACTCCATCATGGAATGCTTTTCATCCTCAGGCGGCCTGGGCAACGCGGTGGTTCTGAAGGACGGCGATGGCCTTGCAGAGGTGGCCGGCCTTGCTGGGGCTGCAGCGTAGCTTTCGGAGGATCTTCCAGCTCTTCAGCTGTGCGCCTGCCGATTATCACATCCGCCCTGGTCATGACCATGTGAGGGCTTCGCGTGGCGGCGCGAGCTCCGAGCATCCAGGCGACGGAACCAAGTGCGGCAGGATGATCGGCCGTGCTCCTTCGCCTGGCCTACCTCGCCGTCACGAACGCTTTTGCCGCGCTGTGGCTGCTACCCGTGAGCGATCGGGACAAGGACGTGGAGATTCTTGCTCTGCGCCACCAGATCACTGTTCTTGAGCGCCAGCTCGGCGCTGACACCAGAGTGAGATTCGCGCCTGAGGACCGGGCCTTTCTCGCCGCCCTTCTGACCTCGCTGCCCCGCGAGGTCCTGCGCCGACTGCGGCTGCTCATCCGGCCGGACACCGTCCTGCGCTGGCATCGCGATCTGATGAGACGTCGTCATGCCCGTACCTGCCGGCCGAAGCGGTTGGGGCGCCCGCCCACGGTCCGCTCCATTCGCGCTCTCATCCTGCGCCTGGTTCGAGAGAACCCCGGCTGGGCCTATCGGCGGGTCCACGGTGAACTCGCCACGCTCGGCATCAAGGTCGCACCGTCCACGGTGTGGGAGATCCTCAAGCAGGCAGGTGTTGACCCGGCGCCCGAGCGTGCGTCCACCACGTGAGCCGATTTCCTGCGCTCGCAAGCCGACGCCCTGCTGGCCTGTGATTTCATCGAGACCATCACTTTGAACGGGCAGCGCCAGTACATCCTGGCCGTCATTGAGCATGCCACCAGGCGTGTCCGTGTGCTGGGCACCACCGCTCATCCGAGCGGGAGCTGGGTCATCCAGGCGATAAGGCCCGAAAGGCGGCTGCTGCAGGACCTACGTCACGACCCGGTCCTCGGGCCCGCCGTGTGGACGCAGCTCATCGATGCCGGGGAGATAAAGCCCGGGTCGTTGAGTGAGCGGGAGAACCTGCTGATGGGGGCGGAGAACTTCCTGTCGGTGCTGGAGCTCGCAGGGCCTGAGGGGCTTGTCGGGCAGCTCAAGAGGATGGGGGGCGGGGACGCGTACGAGTTCGTGGAGGCGATCCTGACGTCGGGGCACCCCGATGTCGTGGGGTTGCGGGAGCTACGCGAGCTGGTGGCCGAGCCGCTCCGCAACACCGCCCGACACCCCCTCCGCCTCGTTCCCACCCGGCCGCCGGGAGCCCGAGGCCGCCGGAAGAAGCGTAAACACTGATCTTGATCTTTGACTTGCGCGCCAGGGTTCACAAGGTAGTCCGGTCTTCCCGCGCCTCCCCTCCAGTATCGACCACTCGGCATCGGTCAGATCCGAGTACCGGGAGGGCCTCTCCCACGCCTACGACTCCAACGAGTCCATCGCCGAACCCGCTGGAGGCTCCGGCGGGCCTCGTCGAGACGATCGCCGCCTTCGTACCCGTCGCCTGACCAGGTGCCGGGGCGAGGCGTCCGAACAGCGCGTCCTGGTGCCCGGTCAGCTGGTCGAGGCGAGTATCCGGTTCAGCACTTCCCTGAGCGTGCCCATGCGCCGACCTTCGCGATCGCCGAGCCGTAGCGTGTCGACCCGGCGGACGGCCGTCCATGCCGCGTCCATCGCGTCCTCCTGCAGCGCCGCCTCCAGGACGCTCACCGCCACGTACCGTGGGTGCCAGCCGTTCATCTCCTCGGGCGGCGCGCCGGCGGGTGGGGCCTGGGCCAGCAGGTCTTCGCCGAGGCGGCGTACCTCAGCCCGCAACTCGGCCAGCACCGCCGGGGCGGGCGATCGCGCCAGCGCGGTCACGACCCGGTCGGCCAACGGCACGCACTTATTCGATGGGTTGAAGGCGAGCCCGAGGTTGAACGGGAATGTATCCGCCGCCGCCTTGGCTGGGGCCACCATGGCCGGGAAATCCGATTTCCCGTCCCGATCGATCTCGTCCACGTAGAAGAACACCTTGAATTGCCGGCTCTTGTACTGGTTGGCCTGCCGGGCCTGGTTGTTGTTCCTCTCTCCGGTGAAGGAGTGTGCGATAAGGGTGACACGGGCGTCGTATCTGAGCGAGCCCACGACCTTGCCGTTCTGCGTGAAGGTGACGCTGGAGCCGATCTCACCCCACATGCACCAGTTATAAGAGTTCTTCACCGCGTAGGCCTTCGGACCCGTCAGGGGGGCCTCGACCGGAACGGTTCCCGGAGCACCTATACGGAACACCCCGACCTGGGGCGGTTGCCCGGGCGGCTGGTGTTCCGGTGGGGATCGCCTTACGGAACACCCGCCGGGCCTCCCGCGCGAGATGCGACTGTCACCCAGCGGGGGACGGCGTCCTGCTCCCAAAGCTGTCTCGAACCCCAATGCAGCTGTGAGCTAGATCACGCTTGAGGTTGACCTTGGGTCAGGGTGGAAGCTCGGCGCAGCGGCGAGACGCCGACCCGGACATAACAACTTCGAAGGGCAAACCACCATGACGATCACCCGTTCCGACCAGGGCAAGAGCACCCTGCCGGCAGCTGCGGCCGGGCAGGATCGCCCGGAACTGCACAAGGCGATCGAGGAGATCGTCGAGTCCGGTTTCCTCGGGGTGTCGCTGCGCGTACACGATGAGCGGGGCGAGTGGGTCGGCAGCGCCGGGGTGGCCGAGCTGGGCGGGACCGCGAAGCCGCCGGTCAACGGGCATGCCCGGATCGGCAGCAACACCAAGACCTTCACCGCGACCCTGGTGCTGCAGCTGGTGGCCGAGGGCAAGATCGAGCTGGACACCTTGGCGGCCGACTACCTGCCCGAGTTCGGGCTGGACCGGCGGATCACGGTGCGGATGCTGTTGCAGCACACCAGCGGGCTGTTCAACTTCACCGGCGAGGTCTACGACGACGGGTCGATCGTGCACGGGATCCCCGTGCCCTACAGCACCACGGGCAAGGAGTGGGTGGACAACCGGTTCCACACCTACCGGCCCGAGGAACTGGTACGTCTGGCGCTGTCCAAGCCGGCCCGGTTCGAGCCGGGCACGGGCTGGAGCTATGCCAACACCAACTACGTGCTGGCCCGGCTGCTGATCGAGAAGGTCACCGGCCGCTCGCTGGCCGAGGAGATGCAGCGGCTGATCCTGGGGCCGCTCGGGCTGTCGGGCACCGTGGTGCCGGACGCCTCGCCGGAGATTCCTGCGCCGCACGCCCACATCTACTACTGCTACGAGGAAGACGGCCAGCACAAGACGATCGACATCACCCGCTACAACCCCTCCTGGGTCTCCACCGGCGGTGACATGATCTCGACCACCCAGGACCTGCACACGTTCATCTCCGCGCTGGTAGGTGGCAAGCTCCTGCCGGCCGCACTGCTGGCCGAGATGTGCACCCCGCACGCCACGGGCATCCCGAACATGGACTACGGGCTGGGGGTGTTCGTCCAGAAAACCGACTGCGGCGGCGCCGTCATCACCCACAACGGCGGCAACGTCGGCTCCGCGACGCTGATGTACAGCACGCCCGACGGCAGCAAGACCCTGACCTCCGTACTGACCTGGGTGGACGACGCCGCCATGTCCATAGCGACAGCGTTCCCGAATGCTCAGCAAAAGCTCGTCAACAAGGTGTTCTGCGGCGAGCAGGCCGATCCAGCCCGGCCGGCGCACTGAGCACCTGTGACCCGCACCCCTCCAGAGGCGGCCCCTTCCGGGTCGTGCATCAGGGAGAACGTGAACCGGGGCCACATGCTCGGCTGTGGTCTGCCTGGTCGCCGAGCTCGAGCACAAGGCAGGATGAGCGGATGAGGAACGGAGTCACGATCGGGCAGGCGGCGGCATTCGTCGGCGTCACGGTGAAGACGGTGCGTCACTACCACAAGCTCGGCCTGGTGAAGGAGCCGGAACGCGACAGCTCCGGCTACCGCAGATACGGATCGGCCGAGCTGTTGCGGCTGGTGCAGATCCGGACGCTGGCCGCCGCCGGGGTGCCGCTGGCCGAAGTCGGGCCCCTGCTTGAGACCGACGCCGCGCTGTTCGCCACCGCGCTCGCCGACGTCGAGCGGCAGCTCACCGAACGGATCGAGGAGCTGATCGCGCGCCGTGACATGCTGCACCGGCTCGCCGACGGAGACCGGGCTCTGCTACCCGACCGCGCTGTGGCGCTGCTGGAGCGGATGGCCGGCCTCGGCCTCCCCTCGGACGAGGTGGCGGCCACCAGGGAGGGCTGGGTACTGGCCAGGGCCCTGGTCCCCGAGGGCTTCGACGACTTCCTCACCCATGTCGAGCACGCCCTCGACGACCCCCGCTTCGTCGCGTTGAGCAAGCAGGCAACCGAAGCCACGGCATGGGAGCCGGACGACCCGCGTCTGGCCGAACTCGCCACTGCCATTGCCGAGCACTTCCTCGCCAACCCCGCACACCTGAAGATCGTGACCGGCCTGCAAGCCCGCACCGACACCGCGGCCCGGTACCACCTGATCGCCCACTACGGCGAAGAGCAGGGATCGGCCGCGGCCCGGGGGGCCGCGCTCGTTGAGGCCAAGCTCCGCGCTGCGGGCATCCACATCCCCAGACCAGAAACCCACTGACCGGCCGGGATCTGCCGGCCGACACTGCTGGAGCGGCTCGTCCCACGCTGGATGCATCGCCTCAGCCATCCACACGTCCTTCGAAGGAGCGGCCAAAGGACAGGATCGCGCAACCAGGCCGGGCACGACGGGCGATTCGCCGTCCAGCTCAAGAAAAGCCTCAGGACAAGGACGCCGGCCACGATCCTGGCCGCTACACCCCCCTCCTCGCCTAAGATCCACTCACGGCACCTACCTCGTCGAGCTATTTACACCGCTCCGATCCGAAGACGCCACCCCCTTCCAGGCAAGGAAGCCACATGAGCGATGCATATTCGCCCGTCCCGGGGCTGAACCTGCTCAAAGAGTTCGACGACCGGATCGGTCCGGTCTACTACTCAGAAGGATTCGAACTGTTGGAGTACGGCGAGGACGCTGACCTCGACACCTGGTCGGAGCATCCGGAGTTCCTCAGCCGATTCATTCCCTTCGCCCGGGCCACTCGCTCCGGCTCCAACTACGCCCTGTGGCGGTGCGACGATCGGACCGAACTTGCCGCCTTGCCCGTCGTCTTGGTCGGCGATGAGGGAGACCTCTGTGTAGTCGCGCGGAGCCTGCCGGAGCTGTTTCAGCTTCTCGCCATCGATAGTGAGCCCACCTCCAGAGGGTTCCCTGACCCCGTCAGCGTCGAGGAGTACAGCGATGGCCACCAAGAGTTCCTCATCTGGTTGGACCAGAACTTCGGCCTGGGGCCGCCAGAGGACCTGGACGCGTTTTGGGCTGAACGAAAGGAGTGTGACGAACGGTTCAAGACATGGGTGAGCCGGTTTGTCGAGCTGTACGAATGTTGATAATCGTCATGTCTAGGCGGTTTGTTCGCCGGTAGTGGCGGGCCTGGACTCGTCGCGCCACCGCACATTCCACGTGACGGCAGGCATGGTCGCCACGGCCTCCCGGTACCACCGCGACACGTCGTAACTCGCACCGGCGACCACACCGCTGTATCCGGGGTAGTCGTCAAGCGCCACCGCGCTGCCACCCGACTGGGTGCTGGTCAGCTGCCCAGGACATCTCCGACGTCGTGCGGCAGCTCGTTGCTGAGGGCTGGAGCATCACTGCCGACCGGCTCGGCCAGATCGCCCCGCACCTACGCGCCCACATCAGCCGCTTCGGCGCCTACGCCCCCGACGACCTGCGCCGCCGGCCTGACCCGTTCGATCCCCTCCTGAAAGAGGTCGGCTTCACCGTGATCGAGCTGGCTGCCTGATTCTCGGCAGGTCAGTTGGTGCTGTGCCCCTTGACTGGTGAGAGTCCTGCTACAGCCTTTACTGGCACGGCCGTTCTCGGCGAGAACGCTCGTAGTCGGTGCTGGATGCCGTCGCGGTGCGCGGACCCGGGAGTTCACGCTCGTCAACCCCCTCTTCGGGCCAGGCCGCGGCTGCACTGATCCGGCACGTTCGGTTCTGCCCTGTCCGGGTACGGTCGCGGCCGCCATTGGCCGCGACCGTACGCGGACGTCGATCTTCTACTTCTTGAGGGGCGTGCCGTTGACCAGCGGCAGCGTGATCGAGGTGCCGGCCAGGTCGATGGTGACCTGGGCCCCGGTGCCGGGCTCGACGTCCTGCCCGGTGCCGTTGCCGCTCACGTCGAGGTTGAAGTCGTCGTTGGTGCCGGTCAGCACCAGGCCGAGGCGGTGTCCGGCCTTGAACTCGTAGTCCTGCGGCAGCATCTTCCAGGTGATCTGGTACGGCTTGCCCGGCGTGAGCGGGGCCTGGCGGCTGAGCGACGTGTGGTTCTGGGCGTCCAGGAGTGCGCGGGTGACCACGTTGAAGGCGGAGGTCGCCGTGTTGTCGCCGGCCTTGAGGTAGCAGCCGTCGTCGTCGGCCGTGCTCTGGCCGACGCAGTCCTCGCCGCCGATGAACTTGAGGCCTTCCGCGGCCGTAGCACCGCGTTCGCGGTAGTTGATGCGGGTGTCGGTGCCGTAGTCGACGAGCAGGACGCCCAGGTTGGCGGTCGGCTTGTCGAGCTTGACCTTCAGGCTCACCGTCGGCGTTCCGGACAGTCGCATCGCGGTCTTCAGCGGCGGGGTCAGGTAGGCCAGCCGGTGGGGGTTGGTGGCGGCGGGGTTGTCGGCCATCGCGATCTCGGTCTGGGCGGTGTCGAGGTAGCTGCCGGTGCCGGTCGAGGGCGTGCGGCTCAGGGAGCCGTCCTGCCGCGGCCTGAAGGTCGCCTTCTGTGTCGGTGCCGGCCAGTCGGCCTGGCTGATCCACCGGTCCGGGCCGAGCTGCACATCGACGCGCGGCCGGCGCATGATGTCGTTGGCGACGCCCATCAGTTCGTGGTCGAACCACTGGTGCAGGGTGTCGACCCACACCTCACGGCGGGCCCAGAACGGCTCGAGGTGCCCGTACTGCGTCACCCACATCTTGCGCTGCACGTTGGAGGGAAGCAGGGCCCACCACTCGGGGATCTGGTTGCTCACCACGTTGCGGTCCTGCATGCCCATCACCGCGAAGACACTGGCCTGGATGTTGCGCGCCTTGGAGATCGACCCGTTGCGGTAGTTGCGCTCGTGCCAGTAGGCGTTGTAGTTGCCGGTGGCGTCGTCGGAGTCCTCGAGCATCTTCTGGCGCACCGCCGCGCACTTTTGCGCCGGATCCTTGTCGACCCGCTCGGCCTGCCACGCCGCCGCGCCCTTGAACCAGGTCAGGACGCTGTTGAAGCGCGAGTTCTCATACCCGCTGGTATAGCCCGCGATGTTCACGATCGTCTCCAGCCCCTGCACGCCGGTGCCGGCGACACCGGCGCCGAGCGCCCCTTCGTAGGAGTGGCCGATCATCGCGGTGCGTCCGGTGGTCCAGGTGGCTTTGACCGGATCGCCCTGGTCGTCGTAAGCGGTCGCCCGGCCGTTCAGCCAGTCCACGACCGCCTTGCCGCCCAGCACGTCGGCGGCGCCGTAGGAGGTCGGGCAGCCCTCGGACAGCCTGGTGCCGATCATGTCGACGGACACGAACGCGTACCCGCGGGGCACGAAGTAGTTGTCGTAAAACATCGGGAACTTCGTCACGTTCCCGTTCGCGTCGTAGGTCTTCTTTTCGATCTCGTAGCCGACGCCGGGGTCGTCGTAGTACGGGGTTTCCTGCATGATGACCGGGACCCTGAGCCCGGAACCGGACTCCTTCGGCCGGATGATGTCCACCCGGACCAGGTCCTTCTTGCCGTCGCCGTCACTGTCGACCGGCGCCTGCACCCGGACGTGCTCACGGATGGCGTCGGCATAGGAGAAGACCGGCTGCGTCACCCCATCGGAGACCTTGATCTCCGGCTCCGCCGCCGCGGACGCGGCGGGAGCACCGGCGACCACGAGCGCGGTCGTGAGGGTGACTGCGGCGAGAAACCTTCGCCGTTGCGAGGCTAACATGTGCCTTCCTTGGGCTGGTTACTGCTGGTGATGAAGCGTGCGCGGGTGGGCCCGGCGTCTGGGGGTCGGCGGGCCGTCCTGGTCGCCGTGCCACGGAGCCCGGAATGGACCGGTGACAGGCGGTAGCCGCGCCGGCCGGCCTGCCCTCAGGCGGCGTCGAGCGCTTCGGTGATCTTGCGGCTCATGTCCGCCACCGTGGGGCTGGGCTGGCCCTGGTGGGTGCGGGCGGCGGCTTCGACGGAGACCAGGACGGTGCGGCGGAAGTTGTCGGCCTCGGCCGGAGCCTGCTGCTTGAGCAGGCTCATGGCTTCCGTCAGGGCCGGCAGCACCTGGTCGGCGATGGCGGCCACGGACGTGTGGTCCAGCTTCATGTCCTTGGGGTAGGTGGCGAGCACATGCCCGATCAGTCCGGTGGCCGAGGCCAGGGCGATGGAGCCCTCGGTGGCGCTCTTGTGGGGCTTGCCGGCGGCGTCGGCGGCGGACATCAGCGTGACGGCGCCGTAGGCGGCGGTGCGCAGGGTGAGCTTGTCCTGGTCGGTCAGGGTGAGGGACATGGCGGGGTGCTCCTTGATATCGGTGATGAGAGGTGATCGCCGAGGATGGCTCTGCTGGGGGCGGCTTAGGTGTCAGGCGTCGATGGCCTGGTAGAGGGTGGTCCAGAAGTCGTTCATCAGGTGGGCGGGGTTGGGGACGGAGTAGCCGAGCTGGCAGAGCAGGATGCCGGTGAGCTGGTTGGCGGGGTCGGCGTAGGCGGAGGTGCCGCTGCCGCCGTCCCAGCCGAACTGGCCGATGGGGGCGTAGTCGCCGCGGTAGGTGCGCACGGCCATGCCGATGCCCCAGCCGCCCTGCTGGCCCTGGCCGAAGGAGATGTGCACGTTGTTGCGGGCCAGGTCGGTGCGGGGGGCGTTCTGCTCGGGGGTGAGGCGGTTGGTGGTCATCAGCTCGACGGCGGGCCGGGACAGGATGCGCCGGCCCTGGTGCGTGCCGCCGTTGAGCAGCATCTGGAAGTAGGCGTGGTAGTCGTCGGCGGTGGAGACCAGGCCGCCTCCGCCGCCCTGGAAGGCCGGCGGCGTGCTCCAGCGGCCGTTCTTGGGCTCGTCCCAGGCCAGGAACTCCCCCGTCTGCGGGTCGGGGGCGTACAGGGTGGGCAGCCGGTCGAGCTGGTCGGCGGGCACGTGGAAACCGGTGTCGGTCATGCCGAGCGGCTCGAAGATGCGCTCGCGCAGGAAGTCCTCGAAGCTCTGGCCGGTCACCCGGGAGACGAGCACCCCGGCCAGGTCGCTGCCGATGTGGTACTGCCACTGCTCGCCGGGCTGGTACATCAGCGGCAGCTCGCCCAGGCGGCGCATCCATTCGTCCTGCTCGGGCACCTCGGTCGGCAGGTTGGGGGTCAGGCCCTGAGCGAAGACCGCGTTCATGATCGGCTTGCCGAGGGCGGTGAAGTCCATACCGAGGCCGAAGGTGCAGGTGAGGATGTCGCGGACGGTGATCGGGCGGCGGGCCGGGACGGTGTCGTCCAGCTCGGCGTCCGGGCTGCGCAGCACCTGGCGGCCGGCCAGTTCGGGCAGCCACGGGTCGACCACGTCGTCCAGCCGCAGCCGGCATTCGTCCAGCAGCACCATCGCCGCGGCGATCGAGACCGGCTTGGAGGTGGAGGCCATCCGGAAGATCGTGTCGCGCTGCATCGGCGCGCCGCCGTCGTGCCGCATCGTGCCCAGCGTCTCGACGTGCGTGTGCTCACCCCGGCTGACCAGGGCCACAACCCCGGGGATCTTCCCGGAGTCGACATGCCGCGCCAGCACCTCGTGCAGCCTGCGCAGCCCGGTTGCGGTGAAGCCGGTGTTGTTCTGTCCCATGATGAATCTCCTCATCTACAGTGTTCGATCTTGCGAAACCCGTCCTGGTGCGGCGCTCATGAGCATCCATGAGCGCCGTGCGAGGGCCGGGGTGCGTACGGCGTGGCCTGTGCGCGGCCCTGGGGGCCGCGATCGCCGAACCGTTCATGGCAGCTACCATCGCCGACCGCGCTGATAGCGGGCCGTCGCCGTCCTGACGCGGCCGCTGACATGACAGCGAGTGGTCGGCGGTGAGGCCGGTGACGGTGAACGGCACGGCCAGGCCGGCCGGTCCGGAGTCAGCCCGTGATCGGGGAAATCCACTCGGTGAGCTGGATCGCCACGCCGTTGGGGTCGGTGAGCTGCACCAGCAGCTCACCCCACGGCTCGCGCCGGAGCGGGATGGTGATGGTGGCGCCTTCACTGCGCAGCCGCTCGTATTCGGCGGCCAGGCCGGTGACCGTGAACACCACGATCACCTCTGCCAGCCCCTGTCCCGGCTGCCACCGCTCAAGGTCGCGCTCCACCAGGACCAGGTCGACGGCCGCATCGTCACGGCCCAGCGCGATGAACTCCTCGCCGGCCAGGATTTCGCGGAAGCCGAGATGACTGGTGAAGAACCGGCTGGAAGCGGCCGGGTCGGCGACGGTCAGGGATACAGCGGAAGAGACGATGTTCACGCCGCAGCACCAGAAAAGGACATATCCCCATTCACCTCCCGACGGGTGTGCTTTGTTGGATGGATCAAGCATCACGCCGGGCAGTGCTGCGGATCAACGACGACTATCGCAACGGTCGTTAACCCCAGGTTGACGGTCTTAGCCGGGCAACGGTCCCAGATCGCGCACCACGCGGGCGAAAGCGCGGATGAGGTCGTTCTCCGCATCACTGCGCCACACCAGCCCGTACGGCAGCGCAGCCATGTCCTTGACGGGCAGGTACGCGATGTCGGGGCGGGGAAAGTACCAGCTCACATGGGCCGGGAAGAGGGTGACGGTCTCGCCCAGGGCCGTGTGCATGAAGACCTCCTCGATGTTGTTCACGTTGGCGGTACGGTCGATCAACCGGCCCTTGGGGGTGAGCTCCGGAACGAAGTGGTCGAACCAGTAGCCGGGCACAGACTCGATGACCACGTGCTGGAAGTCGCCGACCGCCTCCAGGGAGACCGAGGACCATCGGGTGAGCGCATGGTCGCCGGCCACGGCCAGCACCCTCGGCTCGGCGAAAAGCAGCGGACCCACCGTCAGGTCGGGCTCCTCGACGGGCAGCCAGGTGACCAGGATGTCGGTCTCCCCGTTGCGGAGCTGGGCGAACGGATCCTGGTAGGCCGACACCCGCAGGCGCAGCTCCCACTGCGGGTGCCAGGCGCGGAACTCTCAAAGTAGCGCCGCAACTCCTGAACGTTGACGGGAAACAGGCTCACCCGGAGCGTGCCGGTCTTGCCCCGGGCCGCCAGCCGGGCCCGCTCCAGGCTCTGCGTCAACCCCTGATACACCTGGCGCAGGTCGTCGCGGAGCTGCTCACCCACCGGCGTGAGCCGAACATTACGGCTGTCACGGGCGAAAAGCTCGACGCCGACGGCCCGCTCCTGTTTCTTGATCGCCTTGCTGACCGCCGCCACGGAGACATGCAGCCGCTCTGCCACGCGGCCGAAGTGCAGCTCCTCGGCAAGGGCAAGGAAGATCTCAATCTCGCGCAGCTCCACAAGCCCCCCCCCACCCCCACCCCAAGTCACCCTGAAGGCTCCACACCGGTTGAGATCACCCATTTGGCCGGCAAGCCTGACATACAAATACTTGGGCATCGCATTCCTGTGTCGCCATTCGTTCAGCAGAGCCCAATTCTCTCGATGGGCTTGCAGGGATCTGACCCCCAACGCAATCGACGGCAACCACGATCCGCCAGACCCATCGGGAAGGCAGGAAGCCCAGCTCGCCGACTTTCAGCACAGCGACGCACCGTCGGAGCCACCGCGCAGGCTTACCGACCACACCGGCTCAGATGGCAGGATGGCTGATCATGGGTGATTGGTATGTGCAGACGGGCCATGGGGTTCGTTTCGAATGGGGCGTGACGGGCGCAGATCGGCTGGCGCCGGAGGTCGGGTGCATCGTGGTCGTCGATGTGCTGTCGTTCACGACCTCAGTGACGGTTGCGGTGGAATCCGGGATGCGGGTTTTCCCCTATCGCTGGCGGGATGCGACCGCTTCCACTTTCGCGGACCAAAAGGGTGCCGCCCTGGCGGTTGGTCGTCGTGCGGCCAGCGCGTCATCGCCCTGGTCGCTCTCTCCTGCGGCACTACGCCGTGCGCCTTTCACTCCCCGTCTGGTGCTTCCCTCCCCCAACGGCTCCACCATCGCTGCCTCGGCCGGCGACTCACGTGTCGTCGCCGGGGCTCTTCGGAACGCGACAGCCGTGGCGTCCTGGCTCGTTGAGCAGGGCTATGGGACGATCGATCGCCCCGTCGCGGTGATCGCTTCGGGCGAGCGCTGGCCCGATGAGAGCTTGCGGCCCGCTATGGAGGACCTGCTCGGCGCAGGAGCTGTCATCGCCGCACTGCGCAAACGGCTCGGCGATGTGCTCTCGCCCGAAGCCGCTCTGGCCGCGGCCGGTTTCGAGGCAATGCCGGACGTCAGGGCAGCAGTGGTTGCCAGTTCCTCCGGCCGGGAGCTGATCGGCGGTGGATTCGCCGACGATGTCAGCGTCGCCACCGAGCTGGACGCCTGCGCCGCCGTTCCCGTCCTCATCGACGGGGCCTTCACTGATCTTCACTCAGTGACAGATCGCTCTGCTTGAATGCAACAGGTCCGCGACTCGTCGAGGCCATCTGGGGGTGTTCACGAATAGCTCTGACCTGGGTTCCCCGACGGCCATAAAGATCGTTTCCCAGCCGGTAGGTGACTGCTTCCCAGATTTCAAGCCAGAACGATCGCGCCGAACCCCCCAACCGGGAGACGCGCCATCGGTGTGGCCGTAAGGGATGACCGCCATGCGTGACGCATCGGTAACCGGGTGTCCGGGCGGAAGCGATTCGCCCGCCAGCGTCAAAGATGGAAGTGAGTCGGCCGTCCAATCGATGCGCGGCGCTCCATCGTCCCCAATCTGCAGATATGGCGTGAGATCAATGTTGGCGAGTAGTTCTCCGCGCCGGACTCGGCGCTCCCGAAGAGTTCGATGAGAGGTTCTTCGCCACGCCTTCGAGAAGGTTCATGTGCGCTTGGCTGAGTGCTGGCAGCGTTTGACGCCGCGGCCGTGGGATTGGCTGCCGCGGACGCGGCGGCGGCCGAGCTGGGCCTTTCCCGGCGCCAGGTGTCTGCCGGGGGAAGTTCGCCATCTTGATCCGCCGGTCCGAGGCCGGACGGGAGGATCACTCCCGGCGGCACGCTCGGCCCGGCGCTGCAGCCTGCTCCATATCGGTGGCAAGGCAGCGGGTGAGACGGTCGGCCCGTGGCGGACGCCTGACTCGGGGGCTACGCGAGACGATCAGGATCGCGGGTGTAGGCCGTCCATCATGACGGTGACAAAGCTGGCGGCGAGGTCCGGGGATGCATCGCTGGAGCGTGCGATCGCGTAGGCCGCCTCGCCCAGCATCACCGTGGTGACGTCTGGGTCGATGTCGGTCCTGATCCCCCCTGCTTCGCGCGCCCGGTGGAGCAGGTCGACGAGCGCCTTGCGCAGCTCGGCGCGACGCGCGCTTGTCAGGGGCACCGGCAGCCGGGTGAGCTGCTCGCTCACGATCCAGTGAACGGCCTGGAAGTCGATCAGTTCCAGCAGGAACCGGCGCAGGGCGGCGGCCGGGTCGGGTTCGGCCGCTGCCTGATGGGCCCGCTGGATGAGCGGTTCGAGCAGGTCGGCCACCGCTGCGTCGATGAGTGCGTCCTTGGTGCCGAATGCTCGCACGATCGTGGCCGCTCCGAGCCCGGCCTGGCGGGCGATGGCCTCCACGGTGATGGTGGTTCCGGGCTGGGCGAGCAGCGTCTTGGTGGCCTTCAGGGCGAGGTGGCGGTTGCGGACGGCGTCGGCGCGGCGCGGGTGTTCGGCGGTTGACATCTGAAATAGCCGTTCCATATCCTTAAGTGGAATGTTCATTTCAGATAGCTTATGAGCCTGGAGAGGCCTATGCAAGCGCTGATCAGCGACCCGGACACCCCTGCTGGTGTGCGGCTCGGCCAGGTCCCCGAGCCGGTGCCGCAGGCCTCCGAGGTCGTGATCGAGGTGGAGTGGTTCACCCTGCTCGCCCGCAATCTTGACCACGCGGCCACCTTGCCGGCGGGAAGCATCCCGGGATTCGACGCGGTGGGCGTGGTACGGCGGGCCGCCGAGGACGGCACCGGTCCCGCGCCAGGCACCCGAGTGGCCACACTGACGACCGCGAACGCCTGGGCGCAGTTGCGTGCCGTTCCCACGCACGAGCTGGCGATCGTGCCGGAGCGCGTCGACCCCGGCCAGGCCGCCACCTTGCTGGTGCCCGGGGCGAGCGCGCTGCGAGCCGTGCGGCGGCTGGGCGCGTTGACCGGCCGCCGCCTGCTGGTCACCGGGGCCGGCGGAGCGGTCGGGCACTTCGCCGTCCAGCTGGGCCGGCTCGCCGGCGCGCACGTGATCGCCGCAGTACGCAACTCCGGCAGCCGGGACCGGCTGACGGCCCTGGGAGCCGAGGAGGTGGTCACCGGCCTGGACCAGGTGTCCGCTCCGGTGCACGGCGTGATCGATTCAGTCGGCGGACCGCTCCTTGCTCAGGCCTTCGAGCTGCTGGCCGAGGGCGGTCTCATCCAGCAGGTGGGCGCGAGCTCGGGACAGCCGACCACGTTCGCCCCCTACCAGATGGTGGGGCGACGCCGCGCGATCGAGGGCTTCTGGGCGGGCGACCGGTTCGGGACCGACCTGGCCTATCTGCTGGACCTGCTCGCAGACGGCACACTCCTCCCGTTGGACAGCGAGCACGCCACGTGGGGCGACATCGACGCACTCGCCCAGCAGTTGCGCGCGGCCGACGCCCCCCGCCGGATGGCGGTGGCCGTCCGACCAGCCCACGCCTCCTGATCCCCAGCCGGACATGGTGCGGTCGAACAGGGTTGCACCGATGCGGCGCTCCTTCCATTGATCGCTGGCTGACCCGCTGTTGAAGGATTGCCCGGCTGACCCGGTGCGGGGCGATGTTCAGGCACTCGGCGGTCCGGCCGACATGCCACTCCTCAGCCAGTGCCAGGAAGATCCCGATATCTCCGAGCCCGGCATCTCGCCGATCGTCAACCTTTCGGTTCACTCTGGGCCGCCGAGATCGCCGCCGTTCGCCCCATTGCTCCGCCCAGACCGAGCCGGGCGCTGAGCTGGCCTTCCCTTGCACGGGCCGCGGCCCCCGACCACGTGCGACAACGACAACGACACCCTTTGGAGTAGCGATGAACAAAAGAGTTCTCATCTCAGGAGCCAGCATCGCCGGGCAGACCCTGGCCTACTGGCTGACCAAGCACGGTTTCCACACCACGGTGATCGAGCAGAAGCCTGCGCTGCGGACCGGCGGACAGGGCGTGGACGTGCGCGACCAGGCACTGGACGTGGTCGAGCGCATGGGCATCCTGCCGCGGATCCGGGCGGCGGTGGCCGACGTGCGCGAGATGCAGTTCGTGGACGCAGCGGGGCAGCGGGTGGCCTCCGTGAAGCTCGCGAACGAGATCGAGATCATGCGCGGTGACCTGGTGAAGATCCTGTACGACGTGACCAAGGACGACGTCGATTACGTCTTCGGCGACTCGATCAAGAGCCTGGCGCAGGACTCCGACGGCGTGACGGTCACCTTCCAAAGCGGCGGTACCGGCCGATTCGACCTGGTCATCGGCGCGGACGGGCTTCATTCCAACGTGCGTCGCCTGGCCTTCGGGCCGGAGTCGGAATTCCTCGACCACAAGGGCTACTACTTCGCCTTCGGCAACGCCGACGCGGCACTGGGCGCGGACCGTACGATCACGATGTTCAACACGCCGGGCAAGATGGTGGGAATCTACCGCTCGGGCAACCACGCCCAGGCCAAGGCATACTTCATGTTCCGGCGTCCCGAGGCGATGGACTTCGACCACCACGACCTGGACGAGCAGCGCAGGCTGCTGAAGGAGAACTTCGCCGGCGAGACATCGTGGCGGGCGCCGGAGCTCCTGGACGGCGCGCTGGCCGATCCCGACCTCTACTTCGATGCCCTGAGCCAGGTACGCATGCCGTCATGGTCGGCCGGCCGGGTGGCCCTCGTGGGCGACGCCGCCTACTGCGCCTCCCCCGCCTCGGGGGCCGGGGCGGAACTGGCCCTGACCGGCGCCTACCTGCTTGCCACGGAGCTGGCGGGCGCTGACCACCGCGAAGCCTTCCGCCGCTATGAGGACCAGCAGCGCAAGCTGGTCGATATCAAGATGCAGATCAGCGACAACCTGGGCCTGATGGTGCCCGAGACTCAGGACGCCCTCCAGGCCAGGAACGCCGCGCTCACAGTTGGTCAGTGAGCCGTCTCGGCGCCGGGCCGCCGCCGTCAACCGTACTCACTCCTCCTCGGGGAAGGCGTCGCAATCGACACAGGGGGACGCCCCGATAGCCACCCCGCCCCGCTCATGTACGTGATAATGGCCGGTTATCACGTACATGAGCGATCATGACGGCGCAGCGACCAGGAGAACCCCTCGCCGTGCAGGTGCGCGACTCCGGCACGTTATCCGGTACATCATCCGGACCGGCGCGGCACTCGCCGCTGGGCGGCTGGCATGAGCGCCGCGCCGAAAGTCACCGCTCTGCGCCGCGGCCGCCGACGCCTTCCTGGCCACCCCGCGCACGGCCAACCCCAACACCCACCGCGCCTACGCCTCGGCCGTCGACCGCGTCATCGCCCTGCTCGGCCGGGGACCGCCCGCTGGCCGAGGTGACCGACGCCGAGATCGGCCAGGCGCTCGCCGAGCTGTGGGGGACGAGCGCGCCGGCGACCTGGAACCGCAACCGCGCCGCCGTCACCTCCTGGCTCACCTGGTGCCAGTCCAAGAAGCACTGGGCCGCCCCGTCGGTCCCAGCCGATGCCGAACGCCGCAAAGAAAACGCCGACGAGACCCGCGCGGTCGCCAAGACCACCATCCACCGGGTGCTGTCACGCCGCGACCTCCCCCTACGGGAGCGGACGCTGTGGCGAATGCTCTACGAGACGGCGGCCAGAGCCGCCGAGATCCTGGCGCTCAATGTCGAGGACCTTGACCTGGAGCACCGGCGGGCCCCCGTCCGCTCCAAGGGTGGCGCCGCCGAATGGGTGTACTGGGACAGCGGCACCGCCCACCTGCTGCTCCGGCTGCAGCACGCGCACGCACGGGCCGGTGTTCCTGTCCGAACGCCGCCCGGTCCCTGCCCGCCGCCCGGCCGCCGGCGACATCTGCCCGCACACCGGCCGTGCCCGCCTCGGCTACGACCGCGCCCGCGTCCTGCTGGACAAATACGCCGGGCTCGATCTGCACCAGCTGCGCCACAGCGCCGCTACCCACTTGGGCGAGGCCGAGGTCCCGCTGCAACTCATCATGGGCAAGACCCGGCACAAGAAACCCCCGCACCGCCATGCGCTATGTCAAACCCGGCGCTGAGGCCATCGCCAAGGTCACCGAGGTCCAGGCACCGCGTCGCCGTACCCACTGATCATCCGAGTGGCGGCTGGCCGGAGCTGTAGGAGTTTCGGGCCATGTCCGCTTACGGCGTCGTTGCCCAAGGGCTCAGCGCGCGTTCGGCGGCGTTGTGGATCCGTGCCCCGATCTCGTTTGGGCGCTCGGCCAATTGCTCGGCAAGCTCGGGATCTTCGAGCAGCACGAGAAGTGCTCCGCTGATCGCCCCGATGAGCGCACCCACCAGGGCGCCCGCGTCGATCTCGTCGAGATGGTCGGGGAACGCCGCGTGCAGGTGCCGGGCGATGTCGCGCTGCGCCTGCTGTTGAAGGCGCAGGACGCGCCCTTGAATCGCGGGCACGGTGCGCATCAGGTGAAGCCGGATGCGCGCCATCGGGCTGACCATGTCGGTGTCGGCCTGGACGATGTGGCGGACGGCATGGAGCAGCACGTCGATGGGCCGGTCGTCGGGCTGTCGTGACGTGATGGCGTCGATGGCCGCGCGCGTGCGGGCCTCGCTCTCGGGGAAAAGGATCTCTTCCTTGCTGGCGAAATAGCTGAAGAAGGTACGGGTGCCGATCTCGGCGGCAGCGGCGATCTCCGCCACGGTCGTCTCGTCGTACCCCTTGTGCTCGAACAGTTCCGCGGCGGCCTCGATGAGCATCTGCCGGGTGCGCCGGCGTTTGCGGTCCCGCAGCGTGCTCTCGTCGTGCTGGGTCGTCATGACGCCAGTCTACTGCACTCCATGCTGTACCGCATCAAGTGCTTAAACGCACCTGTTGCCGACTTGCATTGAGTGCAGCTATGGTGGCGGAGCCGGGATCGCCCCGGTGCACGGCGAGACGGGATGGCAGCATGCCGACGTACTTGATGCACGAAGCGCTTTCTCCTCAGGGATGGAAGGCGATCCTCGAGGGACAGATGGACCCTCACCCGCTCAGCGATCCGCGGGAACTGGCTGCCGGCTTTGAGTCGCTGGGCGGCACCCTGCAGGGGGTGTGGCTGTCGGCCGCCACAACCGAGCTGGTCTTCATCGTCGACCTGCCCGATACCGTGGACGCCGTCGCATGCAGCCTGCGCTACCTGCAACGCGGTCAGTACGGCCCGATCAGGATCACACAGCTGCTGACCCCGCAAGAGGCGGTACGAGCCACAGAGAAGGCGGTCGCGCTGCCCAAGCCCTACTCGATCACCGGGAGCGACGCATGACCACGGCACGGCACGACGAGACCATCCTGGTGACGGGAGCGACCGGCCGGCAGGGCGGCGCCGTCGCCGCCCACCTCCTGGCCGACGGATGGCGGGTACGCGCGTTGGTGCGGGACGCGTCCGCTCCCGCGGCGCTCGGCCTAGCCGAAGCCGGCGCCGACCTCGTCGTCGCGAGCATGGACGATTCCGCAGCCCTGGTGGCCGCGATGCGGGGAGCCTATGGCGTCTTCAGCGTCCAGCCGTCCGACGAGCACGAAGCCGCGCGGGGCATCCGGGTGGCCGACGCCGCCGCTGCCGCCGGAGCCCGCCACCTCCTCTACAGCTCCATGGGTGGCGCCGACAAGCTGGCACGGCACGCACCGCTGGACAAGTGGCGGATCGAAAGCCATGTCAGGGCTCTCGGCATCCCGGCCACGATCTTGCGGCCGGCCGCCTTCATGGAAGACCTCACCGGCCCGTACTTCGGCCTCGCTCAAGGACGCCTCACGCTGCCGTACCGCTCCGATCTCGCAGTGCAGCTCATCGCCGTGGACGACATCGGAGCCTTCGCCGCACTCGCCTTCGCCCGGCCCGACCGGTATGCCGGGCAGGCTCTCGACATCTCCGGAGATGCGCTGACGCCCCCGCAGATAGCCGACGCCCTCAGCCGGGCGGCAGGCCGGACGATCCCGCTCGCTCCGCTGACCATGACGATGGGAGACCAGGAGGTGACCCTGGAGAGCATCCGGCAGCACAGCCCCGAGGCCACGGCCGCGTTCGACTGGGCCAACACCGAGTACTACACGACCAACCTGGCAGACCTGCGTCGCATCCACCCCAAGCTGATGGACTTGGACACCTGGCTGGCCACCACCGAGGCACGACGAGGGATCGAGGCCGCATTCGCCGGCAGGCCGGACTGAGGCGCAGCAATCGCAACGATCAGAGTGTGAACAGCCAGCCCCCGCGAGCAGCAGCTGGCCAACACCCGCCGCATCGAAGCCCCCGAGAAGGAAGCGCTTGGCGCGTTGGCCATTGAGATCGAACTCCTTCAGCCCGCCACCGCATAAACCGAAGCAAACCCCAGCAATGGATCAGGGCCTGTGCACCACGCGGGCCCTGACCGCGTCCAGGAGTGTGCAGACCACTTCGCGCATCCGTGCAGACGACTTGAGGTGCCGAGCAGACTCCAGACAGTCGGCTACATAAGCTGACGGAAGTCTGGAAGAGGTAGGTACGCGACGAGGCGTCGTAGGCAGTTCTCGCCGGAGTTCAAGGAAGAAGCCATCCGCATGGTGCTGGAGGGCGACCGGACGGTCGCGTCGGTGGCGCGGGAGTTCGGGATCAATGCCAGCACCCTGGGCAGCTGGGTGAACCGGCATCGGATCGCGAGCGCCCAGGAGGAGCGGCCGGCGGTCTCCGGGCCGGAGCGGGCCAGGATTCGGGAGTTGGAGCGGGAGAACGCCGAGCTGCGCGAGAAGTTGATCTTCTTGAAAAAGGCAGGCCACCTTCTTCGCGTCCGAGACTCGATGACGCTCGCCACGTACGAGCTCATCGATGCGGAGAAGGCCTGCCATTCGATCGTGAAGATGTGTGCCTGGCTGGGGGTGTCCCGCTCGGGCTACTACGAGTGGCGTGAGCGGCCGGCCTCGGCCACCGCGCAACGGCGCACGCTGCTGGCCGAGTCGGTCGCCGAGATCTTCGCCGGCTCGCACGAGGCCTACGGCTACCGGCGGGTGCACGCCGCCCTGGCACGTCGCGGTGAGCACTGCTCGGCCGAGCTGGTGCGCGCCTTGATGCGTGAGCAGGGCCTGGTCCCGGCCCAGGTGCGGGCGTTCCGGCCGGCCACCATGGGAGGAGGCGGGTGTCGATGCCTATCTCCCTGCCCCAACCACGCCCGGTGGGGAGAACGAGAACTGAACCGCTGGCAGAGGAGGCCATGGGGCCGCTGCTGGTCTGGGCGATGCGCGTGGTCGATAATTTGGCGGAGGACATCCTCGCCGCCTGGGCCGAACGGCAACGCCTCACCGACGTCGCCCGCACCAGCGTCGCGACACCCCCTACGCTGACAGCAGCAGGTCTGTGGTCCCTGATCTCCACCGCAGGCCGACATGGACCAGTGTGGGGTCGTCGTGGTCGGCGGTGGTGGTGACATCGGTCAGCGTGGTCCGCAGCTGCTGCGGTGGAACTGAGGCTGAACATCCAGTTGCCGACGAGAGAGCGGCCGTGAACGGAAGGCTCAGAGGTTGAGCTCCTCTAGTTCGTCTAGAAGATCAGCGATGATCGAATCCTCGTCATCAAAGGTCAGCCACCAGTCAGCGAAGGATCGCCCGTACTCGACGAGCGCGGCTTGGTAGATGGCGGCGGGCTCCTCGGCCGGCGTCAGCCCGAAGGTGCGCTCCAACCAGGCGACGTAGGCCCCATGGGCGGGCTCGCCCTCGTCCTCGGCCGCAAGCAGGCGGAACAGCTCAGGTAGATCGCGTGCTGCTATGTACAGGTCCCCCTCATCGCCGCAGAAGATCACCGGCAGCGTGGCAAGGTCTGTGCCGCCGTCATGCTTCCACAGGGCGTAGAAGGAGCCAGAGGCGGTTGCCTGGGCGAACGGGATGAGCTGGTCGCGCAGCTCGGCGGGCGGCTCGGGGCCGAGAGCGGAGACGCGACCGTATTCAAACAGCTCGAAGCCGCGGGCATAGGGCTCCCCGTCGAGGCTGTCCTCGAATTCCTTGAGGAGGTTGAGCTCGGGTATCGGGGAGAATATGGCACTCATGTTGCCTCCAAGGGGTAGATGTGTGCGGCCCTCCAACGGCTCCTGGTTACCTGATCGTGGAGGGGCATAGGGCGGAGTACGCCCAAGGCTCAGTTGGACGAGGATCATCCAATTGTCCTCGTCCTTCGTGCAGGTGGCTCGGACCCTGTACTGGTCAGGCTCGAGATCGATGATGAGTCGCTCGTCAGGCTCCAGGTCGGCGCCGGGAACGGCGGAGTCAAAGAGTACGGCTGCCTCCCGTACCTCCCCGTTCAGGTCTTCGTCGTCGTCCCAATTCGGTTCCGTTGCGTGTCGTGACCAGCTCGGCTTCGGAATTTGCGGCGGCCCAGCGCAGGAAGATGCGTTCGGTCGACAGATAGGCCGTATGCAGCACCGATGGCCTCGCTTCCGTGCATGATCCTTCTTGGGTGGACAGAGTACGAGCAGAGGCCGACTCCCCGGAAGGGCGCACAGGCGATCCCCTGTCAACTACGCCGAGCCAGCGCCGACACGCCCTGCCACGCGACCCGAGGACACCGATAGGTGTAGCTCCGGCTCTTCTGCAGTGAGTTATCCGCCCAGCCCAGTTGCTCCGTGTGGGAAAGCCGCGCTTGCCCGGATTTTCTCGTTGAGGTGTTGGCGGGCGGCGTCCACGTTGATGACCGTGTCTGACGTGATGGTCGCGGTCAGGTCGGCGCAGGCTTGAGCGGCTGCGGTGGCGCGGGCCTGCATCGGGTTCTCGTAGGCACGGACGGCCTGGTCGAGGTCGTCGTGGCTGGCGATGGCGGTCGCCAGGTCGGTGCCGTCGAGCATGGCGAGATTCGCGCCGATGACCAGGGCAAAGTCCTGGCTCGTGCCGTCATCGAGGTGCAGACGGGCGGTGCCGTCGCCGGCCTGGGACACCGCGGCCACTGGATGTCCCCAGCGAACCGTGCCGGCAGCCAGGGAGTCCAGAAGCAGTCCACGCAACTGGCCGCGGTCGATCTCGGGCGCACTCATCGTGGCGTCGGCGGGCCGCTCGTGGTGGACCAGTTCGCCGGTGACGGGGTCGAGGCCGCGCAGTTCCTGACCTTCGGGACGGGCCAAGGCGCGGAACTCCCCGACCAATCCCGCGGCGTGGATGGCGGCCTGGCCGGTGTCGTGCAGGTCCAGCATGCCGCCCTGCCAGCGGGAGCGGGCGGAGGGCTCGCGTTCGAGCACGGTGACCGGACGGCCGTACTGCTGAAGGGTTCGGGCGCAGGCGAGGCCGCCGATACCGGCTCCCACGATGGCGATGGGGACAGAGGTCATGGCACAAGGTCCTTTCGTGGCACGGAACCCAAAAAGCGTATCCGATTCAAAAGTGAAGTTACTAGCCTTTTGAATCGGGTACGCCTTGACCGTATGCTGGGCGGGTGAGCGAACCACACGGACGTCGCGAGCGGAAGAAGGCCCAGACCCGTCAGGCCCTGGCCGACGCCGCACTTCGGCTGTTCCTCGAACGCGGCTATGACGCCGTCAGCGTCAAGGACGTCGCCAATGCCGCCGACGTGGCGGTGACCACCCTGTTCAAGCATTTCCCCAGCAAGGAGGCCCTGCTCTTCGACCTCGACGCCGACCTTGAGGCGGCGTTGGTGTCAGCGGTGCGCGACCGCACGCCCGGCCGATCGATCCCCGCCGCCCTGCGCGACCACATCCTGGAGTGGGCGGTCAAGGTCGTCGCGGATGAGCGAATGGCCGCCATCCGGCGGATGGTCGAGGAGACCCCGGCCCTGAGCGAGTACGCTCGCCGCATGTGGGTGCGCCACGAGACCGCACTTGCGCACGCCATCGCCGAGGAGTGCGGGGCCCCGGCTGACGATCTCGCCTGCGCCACGCTGGCCCGGTTCACGCTGGAGGCTGCCGGGCTGGTCCAGCGACACGCCGACCCGTGCGAGGCCGCAAACGTGATCTTCGGCCTGCTCGAACAGGGCTGGACGGCTCAGCGGCCTTCACGCCGTTGAACAACAGCAGTGGTGATCAGGCGGTGAGTGCGTATCGGTACGGGTCGCGGGCTTGGTGGATGCGACGTTATTCGCGGTCGAGGTGATAGGTCCAGTAGGCGTCCAGGTCTCCATTGCTGATGACGGCTCGTAGCTTGAAGATGGCCTCTGCTCCTGCCAGGCTCCACCGGGCACCGGTGATCTGCAGGCGGTCACCGATCAAATGACGTGCAGTGCCCTCAACCACGCCGGTGGCGATCGGCCTGTTGGGTGCGAAAACTACGATTCGTGGAATTACCTGGGCGTATGCAAGCTTGGTCAGGCCGCTTGCTGATACTGGCTGATCAGTCCGTCCAGGACTTCGTGACGCTCCAGGCGGAGCTGGTCGAGATCGTCGGGTGCTGATACAACCGGAACCGCCCGGCTACTTCCCAGACTGTTGCCGAACGGACCAAGGGCCCGCTGTTCCTAGCCGCAGGATGGCGGCCGCTGCGGGAGCTGGGACTGACACCTTGAGCGGCTCGGTGACGTGGCCCGAGTGCCGCCACGGCGGACATCGGCGCTGCACCTGTGGCACCGACCGGCCTGCCTCGGATGCATGAGAACGGCCATGCTCTGCCCGGCCATGTGACGGCCGGGCAAGGTCGCCATCGGGTCAGCCGTCCAGTGAGGTCCAGAAAGCGCAACGGTGGTCACGGGCGAATGCACGATGGCCCTATCCTGGTCGGTGCGTGCGATGTTGCGGCAGCCGGGCGCCTGTACCGCTTTGAAAATCATCGCATAGGGGCTTGACCTGGGAGCCCTCCGGAGCGGCTACGCGGCTCGGACGCTTCGCGTTGGTTGGGTCCGGTTTTCCGGACCCACTGCGACGGTCGGGGCGAGCGACGGGATCTCATAGAGTGCGCGTCAGGCTCCACCAGAGGACTCGGTGTGGGCATTCCAGATTCCAGTTACGGCGGTTCTGCGGACATACTCCGTGAAGTCGCGGGGCGGCCGGCCGAGAACGCGCTCGACGGTGTCGGTCATGTCGGCCCTGCGACCGTCGAAGACCTCGGCCATCAGGCTGGTCAGTTGCGTCGCGTACTCGGCCGGGACACCTCGCCGGGTCAGCGACGAGACGAACCGCTCGGGCGTGACCGGCAGATAACGAACCTCCCTGCGGGTCACCCTCGCTATCTCACCGACGGCATCGGCGAAGGTGATCAGCCGTGGCCCGGTCACTTCGTGGTTCCGGCCGGCATGGCCGTTCTCGGTCAGCGCCGCGACGGCGACATCCGCGATGTCCTCCGCGTCGGTGAACGGCTCCGCGACGTCGCCGACCGGCAGCGCGACCACACCGGCCCGGACCTGTTCGAGGAGGAACGCCTCACTGAAGTTCTGCGTGATGAACCCCGCCCGCACGACGGTCCACTCCGCACCCGAGTCGCGCACTGCCTGTTCGCATCGCTCAGCCTCGGCGGCGCCACGGTCGGCGAGCAGGACGAGATGCCGCACGCCGCAGGCCACCGCGAGTTCCGCGAAGGAACCCACGGCTCTGGCCGCGCCGGGGAACGCCGCATCAGGATGGAAGGCCACATAAGCGGAGTCCATGCCTCGCAGTGCAGGTTCCCACGTGGAGTCGTCTTGCCAATCGAAAGCCGGCTCAGCACTGCGTGAACCGACCCGTACCGGCATGTCACGCGCACGAAGCCCGGACACGACCCGGCGCCCGGTCTTGCCTGTCCCGGCGAGGACCAACGTTGTCGGCTTAGTCGCTTTCATGCTGCACAGTCCAGCAGAACGCCGAGGTCCGGGCCATGTTCGAAACACGCAGGCACATAATCGTGCCACTTATCCTGTGCCGGTGGACCCCTTCTCGATCCTGCTCGACGGAGCCCGAGCAAGAGACACGTTCGTGCTGCGAACCATCCTGAACCCACCATGGTCGGTACAGGTGCGGGACGGGGCGCCCCTCAACCTCGTGGCCGTCCTGCGCGGGATGCCCTGGATCGTACCCAGCACCGGAGATGCCGTACGCCTGAACACCGGCGACATCGCGATGATGCGTGGCCCGGACATGTTCACCTTCGCCGATGATCCCCGTACTCCCATCCAGGTGGTCGTGCAGCCCGGCCCCCGACGGATGACCGCAGCCGGCGCGGACCTGCCCGAGGTCGCGGACCCAGATGTGCACACCTGGGTCAACGGCGAGCGAGCTCACGACGGCGCGGACGGCTCGTCGGTGCTGTTGATCGGCAAGTACTCGGGACCGGGCGAGATCGCCACACACCTGCTCCACGCGTTGCCGCCGCTGCTGGTCATCCCCACGGCCGCCCACCTCGAATCCGCGCTGGTGTCGCTGCTCGCCAAGGAGACCGTGCGAAACGAGCCCGGCCAAGATCTCGTGCTCGAACGGCTGCTGGACGTCCTGCTGGTCGGCACCCTCCGCCAATGGCTCACCCGGCCCGATGCCGATGCGCCTGCCTGGTACCGGGCCAACGGGGATCCCGTCGTCGGGTCCGTCCTCCGGCTCATCCACCGCGACCCGGGCCATCCCTGGACGGTGGACGCGCTCGCCCGGCAGGCCGGGGTGTCCCGAGCGACACTGACGCGCCGCTTCACCGACCTCGTGGGTATGCCGCCCATGGCATACCTCACCGGATGGCGCATCGACGTTGCCGCCGACCTGCTCATGGAGTCGGATGCCACGATCGACGTCGTCGCCCGTCAGGTCGGTTATGGCAGCGGGTTCGCGTTCAGCGCCGCCTTCAAGCGAGCCCGTGGGGTCAGTCCGCAACGCTACCGCGCCCACGCCCACGCTCGTCCTTGACGTCGGAACAGGACGCTGGAGCTCGGCTCGGGCTACGGCGGCAAAGTCGAACGCCTTCAGGACCGGATCGTTGACTCTTCCGCAACTGACGGCAGGGTGATGATGGGTGCGGCGTGCAGCCGTATTTCATCGAGGATGTGAGCCGGCGATGGCGCCGGAATCTCGACCGCGCGCGATGGGTCTGCGAGCACAATCCGGCAGTCGCCCGGACGGTCGCGTTGACCCCACCAGCGTTCGTAGGGCTTCATCAACCCGGTGAATCGGCCATCCTCCCGATACTGGAAGTCGGGCTGGATCTAGAACACGTTGACCAGGCCAAGCCGCGTGGGCAGTTGTTCACCGAGCCATGGCACGAGTTCGTCGGTGTCCACCACCGCCACCAGGCTGAGCGGGAAGCCTCTGCTCGTCTCCGGCCACGGGGTTCCCGGCTCAAGCAGCGCAGGGCCGCCAACGCACCATCGGCCGGTCTGCGGCGCGTCGTCGTGAGCAGGCTTAAGAACGAATCCAGGCTTGGCCAGCGCGGACAGACCGAGCACCCAAACCCTCGCCCAGATGCTCGACACACAATGCCTGAATCTCGGTCAAAGTGCCCTCGTAATCAGGACGATGGCCTCACCCACCCCAAGGCGCAGGCCGAAGCCAGCTGAGCAGCGTGATCAGCCCCGCTTCAGGATGCCCTCCAGGGCGAGATCGGGAGCCTCCTGATCGCTGAACTGCGCTGGGACCTTGCCGCGGAATGGCTCCGGCATCCCCAAGGGCCGGGCAGGTGGTGTTCTTCGGGGCTGGTCAGGTGGTGGTGGCGTCAGGGGTGTGGAAGTAGTGGCCCTTTTCGAGGTCTTCGAGGAGGCCGGGGTGGCTCGGCTGCCAGTCCAGCAGCTCGCGGGTGAGGGTGTTCGACACCAGGACGTCAAGGCCGATGAAGGGGCTCAGCCAGGCGAAGTGCTCAGCCGCGGCCTCGGGGGCCACGGAGGTCACCGGCACGTCGAGGTGGCGGCCGATCACCTCGGCGATGTCGCGGAGCGCGACGCCCTCCTCGGCGGCGCCGTGCAGCACCGATGCGGCGGGTGCCTTCTCGACGGCCAGGCGGAACAGTCGCGCGATATCGCGGCGGTGGACTGCCGGCCAGTGGTTGGTGCCGTCGCCGGTGTAGCCGGAGACGCCCGTGACGCGGGCGGCGGCGATCAGGCCCGGCACCCAGGCGTAGTCCCCCTCACCGTGGACGGTCGGAGAGACCCGCACCACCGATGAGCGGACGCCGCGGGAGGCGAAGGCGAGCGCGGCCTGGGCGGTAGCGGTTCGGACCAGAAAGGGCGAGCCGTCGATGGCAGGCACGTCCGTCTCGGTCACCACGCGCCCGGACGGGAGACCGATGAAGCCGGAGGCGAGGACGAAGGGGCGGTCGGTGCCGGCGAGCGCGTCGCCGAAGGTGTCGACGGCACGGCGGTCGGCCTGGGCGGCGCCCCGGTAGTCGCCGGAGAACGCGACGTCGCCCTTGAAGGCGAGGTGGATCACTGCGTCCGACGCGGCGGCCGCGTCTCGCAGGACCTCAAGGTCGTCGATGGTGCCGCGGACGGCTTCTGCGCCGGTGGCGGTGAGCGCGTTGGCGGAGGCGGCGGAGCGGGCGAGCCCGACGACCTGGTGTCCCGCCTCGATGAGCTCGGGAACGAGGGCGGAGCCGATGAAGCCGGTCGCGCCGGTGACAAGGATGCGCATGGAAACCTCAACTCTTGACTTCAGTTACTGCAATCGACCTTAACAGGTGACTTCAGTCCCTGTAATCACGTAGGGTCTGCCCATGAGCAGATGGGAGCCGAACGCGCGCGGGCGCCTGGCCACAGCAGCGCTGGAGCTCTATAGCGAGCGCGGATACGAGCAGACCACCGTGACAGAGATCGCCAAACGCGCCGGGCTCACGGAACGGACCTTCTTCAATCATTTCGCCGACAAGCGCGAGGCGTTGTTCGCCACCTCCGGCGAGTTTCAGGAGTTGTTCGTGCGGTCGGTCTCCGATGCTCTGAAGTCCGTGGCGCCGATCGACGCGCTGGCGGTGGGTCTTGATGCGATCTCCGAGATGCTCACCGGCCAACGCGACTGGGTGCGTACCCGACAGGCTGTGATCATGGCGAACCCCGAGCTCCAGGAGCGCGACCTGCTCAAGCTCGCCTCAATCTCGGCTGCTCTCGCCGACGCCCTGCGCCGACACGGGGTGACGGAGCCGGCCGCGAGCCTGGCCGCCGAGTCGGGTGTCGCCGTCTTCAAAGTCGGCTTCGAGCGCTGGATCGTGGCGGACGAGGAATATGACTTGTCGCGGTTGATGCGGGAAGCGCTGGACGAGCTCAAGGTCGTGACCGCGGGCGGCTTGGGAGCGTCCGACGAATGATCAACGTTCGCGCTGGAATGGTTGATCGTGATGCGACGTGGAGAGTTGACCGACACCGCCGCCCGCCCCGCTCAGCGACGACCGGCCGACATCCGGATCGGCTACGCCCGCTGCTCCTTCCTGACCCAGGAACTGCAGTCACAGCTGAACACGCTGGCCGCGCACGGCATCGCCCGTCGCAAGATCTTCGCCGAGAAAATCTTCGCCAGGGTGAGGGTACGCCCGCAGTTCGAGGCCGCGCTCGCACTCGCCCGCGCCAGATCAAGCGCACGCCCCGCACTGCCGGGTCATCCTGTCACCCTCCTGCGGGACCTCTCCAGGCAGGACCGGCACGCTTGCCCGGCTTGGCGGGACGGCCGACGTCAACACCACACGGCCGGGGAAAGCCGGTCGGCATCCACACCTTCGCGCAGAAACCGATGAACACGGTGTGATCCCCTGTGTACCGATGCTTCCGTGCCACTTGAAGCCGTCCGGGATGATGGGGCAGACCAGCTTCCCCACATCGGACGGCGCCGCAGTTCCGCCTTGACCGTGATGTTCAGCTCGACCGCCCGGACGCCTCCTCAAAGCGATGACGGTCGGCCGTGGGGTCAGTGATGCTCACACTGAAGTACTCATCGGTCTTCTTGATGGAGACGGCCGTGTTGGCGTAACTCGTCACCGGGCCACCGACCAGGCTGGTACCGGCAGTGATCGCCGTGGCCGTCACCAGGGAGGCCAAGCCCACCACGAGCCACCGTCGTATCTTCGGGCGCGGCCAACTGGTTCCCGCCCCTCGGACATGATCGCGTGCATGAGCGTCCGCGCCTCCGGTGCGGACGCCTCTCCGGCGAGGTCTTCGTCGCCCACGCGGGCGAGATCAGCGAGGTTCACAGCGAGCTTCCTTCCAGGGTGACGGCACGAGGATGATCGATCACGGCTTCGCGCGGATAGGTGGCGAGACAAGAGCACGGATAACACAGGCATATTCCGGATATGGCAGGCTTCCCTGATGAACGTGGAACGTGCCCTCGATCTCCTCGCCCAGTGCGCCTACCGCTTCTGGGACGATCACGGCACCGACGAGATCGGTGCGCTGCTCGCCGAGGCGCGCGCCTGCTACGACGCCGCCGAGCACGCCGATCCCGCGGCGGTGGCGATAGGCCGCTGCCTGATCGCGGCGTTCGAGCTGCGCCTCTGCACCGACGTGGAGAACCAGTTGAACTCCGGCTGGGACTACGATCTGGAAGGCCCGCCGCTCAACGGCGTGGAGGAAGACGACTGGGACGACGTGAGCCGCCCGGTCGCCGAACGCGCCGCCGAGGCCGCACGGGCGGCGCTGGACGCCGATCCCGAAGATCCGCTCGTGCCGATCCACCTCGGCCACGCTCTCGCCTGGCTCGGCGACCGCGACGGCGCGGTAGCCGCCTACCGCGAGGCACTGCGCCGCGACCCCTTCGACGAACAAGCGGACGCCTGCCTCGAGACGCTTGAGGCCGAGACCGGTCCGCCGCCGGCCCTGGAGACGAGCCCGCGCTCGTACGCGTTCGCCCTGCTGCGCGAGGGAGCGCGGATCAGCAACTCCGAATGGATCGACATCGGCCACGTGTTCAGAACCCTTGCTGCCGCGCAGGAGGCCGCCGAAGCGAGACTGCGCGAAACCGGCGACCTGACCCGCGAGGACCTCGACGGCTTCATCAAGCTGGAACTGCATGTCCACCGCCCTGGGCAGCCGATCGTCACGTTCGAGCTGATCGGCCGGATCCCATCGGAACCGAACGAAGGTCCGTTCCGATTCGACTGGTCGGACGTTTCCCCTGGACGAGCCCTTGGAGCCTTCGCTGCCGCTGGGGATGCCAGTGCGGATAGAGAACCTGGTGTGCTTCTGAACGTATTCGACGGCCAGCAGATCTATTGCGATATCTACGGCAACTCGGAAAGGGACCGCACCCTGGCGCTGCGCCACGGCCACGTCATCGGATCAATCGTTCACTTCAACCACGCCGCCTGGAACCCGCTATTGGCAGACACGCGGATCTGCACAACATCGCTTGAGCGTCCGTTTAAGAAAGGATCTCTGCTTGTCAAAGACTTGCAGGTGGGACCGTCGGACGTGATTTTCGGCACCCACACGCTCAGCGGGGCACGTGCTGACCACGGTCAACAAGCTGCGCGACCGCGGCATCACCGTAGTGTCGCTGACGAAGAACTCGATCTGGGCACCAAGGAGGGCCCTTTCATGCTCGCGGTCCTTGCTGCGGCCGCGGAATACGAGCTGGAGCTGCGCGCCGAGCGCCAGGCCAAGGGGATCGCCGCCGCCAAGCGCCGCGAATCCACTGGTGCCATGCTGCCCGGCAAGAAGAAGACCGGCCGGCCGCGCGTCATCGGCCCCGCCGAACTGGCCACACCACGCCGCCTGGTCGACGAGGGTGTCTCGATCACCGAGGCCGCCCGCACCCTCAAGATCGGCCGCTCCACCGCCTACGCGGCACTCGCGGGACGCTGACCAGAAGCTATCCCACCCGCGTCCCGCTTCAGCGTCCTAGCAAGATCGTTCTTATCGATAACGGCTGTCTGCCGGTTCCTCAACCCCGGAGAAGTCCCAGAGTTCATGCGAACTGAAGGTTCCTCAGCCTGAACTGAAGGGTCTTCATCCCTCATGGACCGTTTCGACCCTTGGGTTCGTCGCGACTGGCGGGGTCTTGCTCTTCGGCTGCGGTGGCCAGCAGGGCGCGGGCGTTCTCGGCATAGCGGATGGCGGTCTTGGGGTCGAGGCCGAACACCGCGGCGAGGTGGAGCGGGTCCGGTCCATGCGCGAGGGCTTCTTCAAGCTGCCGATCAACACGCAGGCGTTCGAGTGTCGCAGCCTGACCGCGAAGCTTCTTAGAGAAGTAGATCTTGGAGGCCGGGCCGGTGTCGAGGGCGCTCAGCCGATTGATCAACAGGTGAGGGTTGGCCGTGTTCGGCCAGCGGGTCCGCCGGTAATCGAGCCATTCGAGCAGGATCTGATGGGTGAACTCGTCGATGGGGCGGGTGCGGCCGGCGATGGTGAGCCGTCGGTTGCCGAGGTCGACGTCATCGAGGAGCAGGGAGCGGATGGCGCCGGTGCGGGCGGCGTGAACGGCGGCGAGCATGAGCACGAGCCGGGCGGCCGGGGTGGTGGCGGCTTCGGTCGCCTGGTCGATGTCGTCCTGGTCGAGCCGCTGGATGAGGCCATAGGGATGCTGGCCGATGCGGATGCCGCGGGTCGGGTTGCGAAAGATACTGCGTCGTTTGCGGCAGAACGCGAACAACGATCGTGCCGCAACCAGGAAGTTCGAGCGGTGAAATCCCTGCAGGCCGTCGAGGACCGCGGCGAGGTCCTCCCGGGTGACTTCCCGCAGGTGGTCGTATCGGTCTGACCAGCGCAGCAGCGTGGGGCGCAGCCGGTTCACCTGGATCCAGATCGACTTGATGTTGCGGGGCTTCATCCGGGGTGCGCCGTCGCGCAGCGCCCGCGCCCAGGCCTCGACGTCGTCTCGGATGCCTGAGGCGAGTCCTTCGAGCCTGGCTTCCAGCCACCTGTCGAAGGCCGGCGGCCGGTCATCGACGAAAACGCCCATCTCCTGCAGCACCTCGACGGTCCGCTCGACGGTGAGGTCCAGCGCGCGCAGCGCGGGGAACACCTGTGAGTAGTAGACGATGTCGAGGCAGGTATGCCGGGACAACACGATGGTCAGAGCGCGCTGGACAGCGAATCGAACACCACGTCGCCAGCCGCGCGCCTCGCCCCGCCGATAAGCGAGATAGAGCGCCCAGCTCAGCCACGGATTGGCGAGATCGACATTGGCGCTCTCGTCGAACCGGGTGAAGTCCCGGGGTGCCTCGAACAGCCTCAGCTGGATCCACCATTCGGCGGGCCGGGCCGCAGGCGGCGGGGGCGGCTTGGGCCGCGACCGCCATCCCCGTTCATGGTCCGGGCTATCGGGACGGCGTCGTTTCATCCGGTCGAAGAACAGCTGCTGGAACGGCAGTCTCTCCCCGGACTCCAGGACCGAGACCGCGCCGCGGGGCAGGCCACCTGCGGCCTTCGACTCATAAGCGGCCTGCTGCCAGCACAACCTGCAGTAACCCCGTTTTAGCGCGACCGTCCAGCCGCACCCGGCGCATTCGCCCTCGCTGTCCGGGTAACAGTGTCGAAGCACGGCGCAGGACGAGCATCGGCGAGCGCCGAGGACTCCCCAGGCCAGGCAGTCCATGCAGCTCTGTGGACCATGCAGAACCCGTCGCGGCGGCATGTCACGCAGGCGGCAGAGAACGACTGTCCTTCCGCTTCGGAACCACGGGCGGGCCGCCCGAGACTGCTGCCGTGACCTGCTTGTCCTGGCCGTCATCGACGCGCCTGACCTTGCCGGGCTCCGGGATGAGGAGCTCTTCGACTCCGCAGCCCAAGACAGCGCAGATGACGTTGAGGTCGTCCAGCTTGATGCTGGCCGGCTCGCCCGACCACAGGCCGGACATCTTCCCGGCGCTGATCTTCAGGCCATGCTCGGCGAGCATCCGCTGCAGCTCAGAAGCTTTCCAGATGCCGCGGTTGGCGGCGGCCAGCCGCAGGTTCCATCTCATGTGTTCTCGGCCTCTTTCCAGAGGGCGGCCGATCCGGCCCGATGTCCGGCGGCGTTCCGTATCGCGGTCGCGGTCAGGGCGAGGTTGACGCCATCCAGGCTGGTCAACGTGTCATTCAAGTCGACTGGGATACCGCCGCTCATGCTCGCGGCGATCCGCAAGACGGCGCGTTCGCCGCCGCTGCAGGGCAGGCGGCCCTCCTGCAGGGCTGCGATCGCCCCGTCCCAGTCGACGAACGCCAGCGCGGTGGCGACGCCGGCGTCGATGGTGATGTACTCGGCGACGAAGTCGGGCCGATGCAGCCAGACGTCGGTGTCGATGAGCAGCTCGACTCCTGCCTGGACGCAGGGCAGTCCGGTGGCGCCGAGCGTGAGTGCGCACGCCAGCTCGTGTCGGGCCCAGTAGTCGCTGGCCGGTCCGGCGGGATGTGCGGTCATGGTGTCACTCCCTTCCCGAGTCCCGTCAGGCGGGCGGCGGCACGCTGCTGACCTGCGGCCCAGGCGTCTTCGACGTGCGTGCCGGTGACGTGCACGTATTTCATCGTGGTGGCGATCCAGGCGTGGCCGAGCAGCTGCTGGATGGCGATCAGGTCCATGCCCTGCTGATAGAGCTGAGAGGCGCAGAAGTGCCGCAGCACGTGCGGGGTGAGGACATCGGCCCACTCCGGCAGGTGGGCGGCCGCGGCCTTGGCGAGTGCGGCCCGGAGCGTCTCATCGCCGACCCGGGCGACCGATCCGTCGGTGTTCTTGCGCTCCGACAGCAGCAGCGCGACCCCGGGCCGGGTGTGGTCGTCGCCGAATTGGCCCCACACGTCTTCGACGAACCAGCGCAGCGTCGCCGCGGCGTTGTTGATCAGTGGCACCATCCGCTCGCGTGGCCCGGACCCGCGGGCCCCCTTGCCGTGGCGGACGTGCAGTTTGCCGAAGCGGCCCAGGTCCCACTTGAGGTCGGCCAGATCCAGCTTGCAGGCCTCGTTGACGCGCAGCCCGACCGCGGACATGAGCCGGCAGGCGGTGTAGTTGCGGGCGGTCGGGGCGAACTTCCGGCAGGTCGTCAGCTCCTGCCGCCACCCGGCGAACAGTCGGCCCACCTGCTCGACGGTGGGCGGGATGCGCAGCTTGCCCTGCGCGCCGCCGCGCGGCCGGTTCATCTCGTCGATCGGGCATTCGACGACGCGGCCGGTCATCTGGTGGATCTCGACCTTGTGCCGCAGTTCCAGGAACAGGAAGAACGTCTTGATGGCCTGGGCCCGGGCCAGCCGGGTGCCCTTCGCGACGCCGCGCAGCGCCTTGCCGAAGTACGCATCGGCGTCGGCCGGCCCCATCTCCCACAGCGGCCGGCCGAACCAGGCCCGCACCTGCTCCAGATGCACCACGTCGGAGGAGATCGTCCCGTCCGACAACCCCGCCGCCGCCCGGGCCAGCACGAACCCGGCCAGCACGTCGGTCTCCAGCGCCTCCAGGTCATCGACGGTGGCCGGGGCACGTGCCACCCGCAGATCCTTCACCACCGCCAGCGCCAACTCCAGCCACCTCGCCTTCACTTTCACAGCAAGACGAACGACCAGGACGATAGACCTTCAGAATCCCCGAAATCTCATCAACACCAGAAGAAGCCGGAGCACCAGCAGATAAGCCCAGGTCCTGGGGCTAGAGAGGCCGAGGAAGCTCGAAGGAACTCAAGGGATATTAGTTAGAGGGCGTGTAGACCTCTGGCTTTGCGCCGGCGGCTATCAGGATGCTCCCGTGCGGGATTCACCGTGACGGCGGCGTCCTCAGTTCCCCTCGTGGTCGAGGGCGGCGACCTCACGTACGGCCTCGGCGATGGCGCGATAGTCCTTACGCAGGATCGAACCGTGGTTGCTGGCGACTTTCGCGCTGATTTGGATGTTCGGATTGCGGGCAGTCACCGCAGGGAGGCTGGCGCGTATCCGTTCGTGCCCGCCCTGGCTTCCGAAGGACTCCCCGGAAGCGACCACGTAGCGCGCCGGGACGGTAATGCTGTCCAGCACGGGGCCCAGGTCACGCTCGCGGGCGATCTTGCCGACCTCGATGTTGCTGTCTGCCAGCTGGTCGCTGGTCATCCGCGGAGCCATACCGAACGGCCGCAGCAGCTGCATGGGCCACCAGATCCGCTTCCATATCTTGCGCATCCCCGGCTCCATGGACTCGTCGAACCAGTCGTAGGGCTGCGCGCCCTCCACCAAGACCGCGCCCACGGTACGGGCCGGATTCCGGCTGGCCCAGTGCGCCGCGACAAACGCTCCATAGGACCAGCCCACCACCACCGCCCGGGCCACACCCCGGGCCGCGAGGACAGCATCGACATCTCGGATGTTCGTCTCGAACGAATAATCCGCCGAGCGCTTCGACTTACCGCGCCCCCGCATGTCGTAGGTGATATGCCGCCACTCCGTCCCCAACTCGGCAAGGACCCGCCGCCATTGCCACTGAACGGCGGCGTGGCCGTTGAGGTAGATCACGGAGACACCGTCGCCGTCGGTGTCGGTGACGGCTAAGGCCGTATCGTCTACCGGGACCATACCGGTCCAGGGGGATCGCTTGATGGTCATGGTCTGCCTTTCTCAGAGGTGAATCGCGAGCGGTGGCTGGTGTGTGCCGGTGGCCAGGTCCCGGACGGCGCCCTCGAACGAATAGTCCGCCGAGAGCCTCGACTTGCCGCGGGCGCGCTCGTCGTAGGTGATGTGCCGGCAGTCGCTGCCGAGGTCAGCGATGATGCCCCGCCAGTGCGACTGGTCGGCATAGGCGTCGTTGAGGTAGACCATCGGATGGCCGGGCCCGCCGGTGTCGCGCACGTACAGCACGGTGTCATCGACCGGCACCATGCCGGTCCAGGTGGATTGCTGG
Source organism: Nonomuraea rosea (assembly GCF_039539705.1). Lineage (NCBI taxonomy): Bacteria > Bacillati > Actinomycetota > Actinomycetes > Streptosporangiales > Streptosporangiaceae > Nonomuraea > Nonomuraea rosea. The sequence continues at coordinate 47,738 of NZ_BAABDQ010000023.1, forward strand.
CTGGTCATGGTTTCCCCTTACTCGCAGAAGACACGCAGGTGGCCATCGGGCGGGCGACGAGCTGTACACCGGCTCGCAGCAGGTGCACCGGACGGTGGCTGGCTGCCACCCTGCTGTCTCGGGGCGACGCCGGCCTTACGCCGCGCTCCACCGGCCTGGTCCTGCACCCTGTCGCCCGCCGACATGAGTAGTCGACGTCCAGGTGTGAAACGACGCCCGCAGGTTAGTCGGAGGGCTCCGCCAGCCGCTCCATCCGGTGCCAACCGGACCAGCCGCGCTCGCGCATCAGGTCCAGCAGCCGCTCCGCCCGCGGGTCGGACTCGACGGCAAGTGCGTCCAGAAGGTCAATCGGTAGGTCGTCGTGCGCGACCTCGTCGGGGTTGATCTCGCCGGAGGTGTATGCCTGCTCGGCCAGGCCGGCCATGATATCGGCGGCTTCTGCCAGACGCGGGTCGTCGTCGCCTGCGTCGTCGTTTTCGATGATCTCCGACAGGATCCGGTAGAGCCGAACGAGTTGCGGGTCGTTGAGCTGCGCGAATTTTGCGGCCATAACCGCGGGGATGTGTTCGGGCCAGGAGGCAGCAACAACCAGGATCCACCCGTCCCGCTCGGCCTCCACCATCCGCTCTCCTACCCCGATCTCCCGAAGCAGATCGAGGTAGGAGATCACCTCCGGCGGGAGCGCCAGACTGTCCCCGGCGGCGAGCTGCGCGATCTGCTTGCGGCTGGTCTCAAGCCGTTCGATCTCGTCATGCAGGCGACTGTCGATCCGTTGGACCGCTTCGGCAAAGGTCGGTGCGTCGGCTTGGAGCATCTGACCGATCTGAGACAGCGGCACGCCAGCGTTGGCGAGGATTCGGATCTTGATGAGCGACACGACTGCCTTTGCGCCGTAGCGCCGGTAGCCCGAGGCATCCCGGTCCGCTTCGGGCAGGAGTCCGATCTGGTGATAGTGCCGCACCGCCCGCACCGTGACGCCGGCATACGCCGCCAATTGACTGATGGTCAGCATGCTCTGATCCTGCTCTCAACTTCGCCTAGACATGCAACGCCTTGTACGACTTCTCCAGGCCCTGCACGTGGATTGCGGGCCCTTGGACCTGATCGGTTGTTGGCGGGATGCACATGACAGCCAGCATGCAGGGTTGACGCAGCGTCAGGGTCAAGTCCGCCGGCAGATTCGTGTGTCTGGCGGTGATAGCAGGCGGACACGAGCCGGCGCCGCGGCGCGATCAGCCCCGGCGTGCCCGCCCAGTACGCTGCGGCGTTCGCCGACTACCAGGCCGGCCTGTCGGGATTAGGCGATTTCCCGACACCCCGCCGACCAGACTCCCCGCGGCCCGGAAAATCAGACTTCACGGCATAAAACACCGCTCCTGGTAGGTGTTTTCGAGTCCGAATTGACGACAGGATTTCCCGGCAGGTAGAGGGAGGGCTCCCGTCCCTCATGTCCAAGGAGCCGCCGGTGCGGATCGTCTACTCCCGCTCCTCCACCGCCACCCAGTCCCTGCTGCGGCAGCGGCACATCCTCACCGAGGCCGGACTGCTGGTGCGGACCGAAGGCGTCGCCGAAGGGTTCCGCCCGGCCGAAGGGGTGCTGCTGTTCGAGGACCCGGCAACCACGTCGAAGGTCCCGGCGCTGGAGCGGCCCGCGTTCGCCGTCGCCGCCGCCGCGTACCCGGCGATTGTCCTGACGGTCTCGGAGCTGTTCCGACTGTGCCGCGACCTGATCGACATCCACGCCGTCCGCGATTGGTGCCAGACCCGCGGCGTCGCCCTGGGCGTCCTGTCAGGCCCCCTGTCGAACTTCCACGACCTTGCCGCCAACGACGCCACGACAGCGCTGCTCATCAACGTGATCACCGCGGTCGGGCAATTCCAGCGCGACCTGCAAAACGAGCTGACCGCCGAAGGGATCGCCGCCGCCGAAGCCGAAGGCCGCAACCGCGGCCGCCCGCACTGGCCGGCTCCCGACTTGAGGAGGTTCGATCGGCGTTCGTCGACCATGGCACCTCGATCGCGGCTCTCGCCCGCGCGCATGGAGTGAGCCGGGCCGCCATCCGAACCGCGCTGACCGGGCTGCTGCCCGGCCAGCCGGAACCCCCCGCTCATCCCGGCCGAGGGCCCTGCCGAAGCGTCCAGCTAAGTTACTCGCGGGTACCCCCAACGGCTGTCCGCAGGCTCCTCAACCCCTGTCACGGGCGCTGGGGCAGTTAGGGTCCTTGGCGGCCGCGGACTGCACGCGGGCGGCGGCTTCCTTGTCCCACGGAGTGTGTCTGCTCATGCGGCCACATCTACCGGCCCACGGCTCAATGCCGGGGCAGGCCGGGGCAACCACCGCGTCAAGGATGCCCGTGGCAAGGCACGGCAGCCGCGTGGCAGGCGCCCCGAAACTTGGTGTAGTGCGGGAGTTCGTCCAGGCCGGGCTGGGGGTGGAGGGGATCGATGGGCACCGCCGCCGTCCACGTTCCAGTACGCGGCAACGTACTGGAGGTCGCGCCGGTGGTTCGTCCACAGAGCCGGGCCCAGCGTCTCGTCGAGGTGCTTGAGGCCCTTGCCGATGGAGTTGTAGAACTGGCCGATCGTGGCGTACTGGCCGGGAGGCGGGTCCCCCTCCCCCGGCCTGGCGAGGGGGGCGATGCTGGGCACCGTGTTCGACCTGGCGGAAGCCGGTCCCGGCGAGGCGGCGGTCATCCCCGCCCTCAGGGAGCTGGCGTGGCGGCTGGTGGTGACCGTAACCGGCTTGGTGGGTGGAAAATCCAACGAAGTAGCTTCTGACCTGCGATGACGGCCTCCCGATCGCGCAAAACCACACTCGTGAACACCTCGCCCAGTTCTTCCGGAGCCTGCGTGGATCCCGCCGGTGAACCTCCCGGCCACAGCACCAACAAGTACGGCCGTAGGGGCGTGAAGAAGAATCTGAGGTTTCGCCAAGTAGAGATGTGATCCGAAGACCAACCACAACAGCCACGCGACCCCGTAAAGCGTTCCCGCAGGGAGGAGCGGAGGAATTCGTATGAGCGCGTTACAGGATGTGAGCGATCTTCCGCGAGAAACCGAGGACGCGAACCTGCTCAAGGAGTCCCTCCGCATCCCCGAGCGGTTCGAGGCGCTCTACGACCGCTATTTCGCGGAGATCCATCGATATGTCGCCGGCCGGTTGGGCACGCAAACCGCCGACGACCTGACTGCGGAGATCTTCCTGGCGGCCTTCCACGGCCGCGCACGCTTCGACGCGCACCGTGGCGTCGTTCGCGGCTGGCTGTACGGCATCGCCACCAACGTCGTCGCGCAGCACCGCAGAAGCGAGTCGCGCCAGCTGCAGACCCTGCGTCGTACGGCGGCGGAGGACGCGGTCGACGCCGTCGACGCCGGGCACGAGGATCTGGTGGCTCGCCGTCTGACGGCCGCAGGCGTGCAGGAGCAACTCGCGTCCGCCCTGGGCGCGATCCCCGATGCCGACCGCGACGTGCTGGTGCTCCTCGCGCTGGCGGAGCTCAGTTACGAGGAGATCGCGCAGGCCCTCGGCATACCCCCGGGAACCGTCGGGTCCCGGCTCAACCGGGCCCGCAAGAAGCTGAGAGCCGCTCTCGGCGGCGTCAATCCCATGTTTGGAGGAGCAGATGGATGACCTGACCGCGATCCGGGAGCTGCTCTCGGCACCGCCCGTCTCCCCCGAGGTGGTGGCGGACGGCCGGACCCGGCTCGCCACCGCCTTCGCCAGTACGCCGAAACCAGCCAACCTGAGGAGCCTTGAGATGACCGAAGAAAACCCTGTTCACCAGGACAAACGCCGGGCGATGCGGACGGCCCGATGGACCGCTCTGGGCGTGGGCCTGCTCGGCGCCGCGGCGGCCGTGACCCTTGTGGTCACGTCGGGAACCTCGGCAGGAGCGCCGGGTACGCGGCCCGCCGCTAAGACGCCGTCCGCACAGCTCGCCAAGAAGCTGTCGGCCCAGCAGGTCCTCCTGGCGGCCGCGACCTCGGCCGCGAAGACACCTGCGGACGGGGCGTACTGGGTCCGCAACGGCGTTGCCGGCAAGCAGCGCGTCGAACCTGGCGGCAAATACACCCTTGAGATGATCACCTTGCTGGAGACGTGGGTTTCTCAAGTACCCGGCAAGCCCACCTGGTTCATCAACCAGAACCTGGGGATCAAACCGGCGACGCCGCAGGACGAGGAGGCGTGGCAAGCGGCCGGCTCTCCGCGCAGCTGGACCTACCCGGGCACAACCGTCACCACGCGCGGCAAGTCCTTCGAGACGCGGAGCGTGACGCTGCACAGCAAGCCGGGCGAGCCCGTGACCAAACGGGTGGACGGCGACAAAACCGACTCGTCGGTGGGCAAGCCCATGACGCGGGCCGCGCTGAGCGAACTGCCGACAACCCCCGACGGCCTGAGGGACTACCTGAAGACGGTCATCGCCAAGCAGCGGGGCGCGGAATACGCGCACATGGACGTGAACGCCGAACTCTACGACACCGGCGTGCACATCATCATGGATCTTCCCGCTCCGCCCAATGTGCGGGCGGCGGCGTTTCGCATGCTCGCCGCGCTGCCCGGTGTGAAGGCAGAGGGCGAGGTCACCGACCCGCTGGGCCGCACCGGCCAGGCCGTCAGCCTCCCGCATGGCAATGGGGAGGGCCGGCTCATCGTGAACACGGCTACGGGGGAGCCGCTCGCGTTCGTGACGACCATCAAGGAAACCCGTTCCTTCATGGCGATCAAGAAGGCCCGCTGGACCGACGACAAGCCTGACCTGTCTGCCAGCCGACGCGGCTCGGACGACCCGCCCGCCTAACGCCGCAGGCCGCCTTGGCCGCGTCTTCGGGGCGAACCCGGCGCCGAAGCCACCGCCGTGCCCGCCCCGTCCGGCAAGGCAGGCGATCGGGAGGGCGAACTGCGGGTGCGGCTCACGGCGCAGCGCATCCTGGCTGCCCATGTGCGTGACGACCGGCCCGCCGGCCAGCACCTGATGCCTCCCGCCTTCTGGGAGGGCATGAGCCTGGACCTGACCGGCGCCGCCCTGGTCGATTTCGATCTGACCGATGGCCGCGTCGCCGCCGCCGGCTTCGAACGCGCCCGCTTCCCCGGGGCCGCCACGTTCGACGAGGCGACCTTCGGCGGGTTGGCCGCATTCGCGCAGTCGACCTTCTCCAGCCACCTCAGCTTCGATCGTACGGCCTTCTCCAGCATCGCCGGATTCCATGAGTGCGTGCTGACTGATCGTGCGGCCAGACACGTCTTGCCGCCCGGACGGCGGCTGGGGACGACATCGGAGGTGTCCGCCCGCCTTGTCTACCACGAGAAGAGCGGCGACTGACCCGACGATCAACCGCTTGACAGGCGGTCCTGTCAGGTGTCCTGGGAGAACCGCGCGTCGAGGTCTGGGGCATGCCAGCGCCCGGCGGCCAGGGCTGCGGCGTTCCGGGTACGCCAGTACCCGTCGACCGGGCTGCGGCCCGGCTCGTCTCCGATCGGTCCGACCGGGACCGGGTGGTCGTACCGACGGCCTGGTCGCCGGTCCCACGCCTGCCGGTGCCGGCGAGGTCGCCGGGGCCGAGGATTGCGGCGCTAGTTGGCCGGGAGCAGACGTCAGCCGCACATACCAACCAGCCGGAGATTTCCTCGGCCGAAATGGCGGCCGAACCAAAGTCGCGTTTGCGAGCCGGACGGAGGCGGCTTGGCGTGGATGCCGTGGATGAGCAACCGGATTACCGTCTCCCACGGTGAGCTCATCACCGGCATGGCCCATGCGATGAAATTCCAGTGACCGCTCTACTGTCCGTCATCCAAGCTGAGCACCGCAAGATCGAGTTGTCCTAGGCGGGTGGGATCGGCGATCACGTCATATTCCATGATCTCGTTGTTCTCGATCACAAAGGTGACTGCGAGCACCAGCCGACCACCTGGGGCCACGACAACCCCGACCGCACCATTGACCAGCGCGAGTTCGGCAAGCTGCGACCTTCGGGCAAGGACCAGGGTGCCCTCCGCCACCGCTCGCGCACCACGGACCTCGACTGCCGCGCCCGGTGACAAGGCAGCCGGATCGGCTCGCCGTACCACGTCTGGAGCCAGTACGGCGAGGATCCCGGTGAGATCGCCGGCCCGCGCGGCGGAAAGAAACGCCGAGACTATCCGCCGGTGCTGGGCGAGCGCCGGTGCCGGTACCAGGGGCGTGCCCTGGACCTTCTGACGCGCGCGGCTGGCGAGCTTCTTCGTGGTGACGGGCGTACGCTCTACGATGGGTGCGATCTGATCGAACGGCACGGCGAACATGTCGTGCAGCACGAACGCGATCCGTTCGGCAGGGTTCAGTGTGTTGAGGACGACGAGCAGCGCGTTGCTGACGGAGTCGGCAAGCTCCGCCTCTTCTTCTGGCTGGGTCCCCCGAGCGGTTGCAGAGATCTCGTCGAGCTTCTGCTGCTCGGTGGGATCCTCTTGCCGTGACCTGCGGGAACGGAGCAGGTCGAGGCAGATGCGGGTCACCACGGTACGCAGCCAGCCGGCCAGGTTGTCCACCTGCTGGGAGTCGATCCGGCTCAGGCGAAGCCACGCGTCCTGCACGGCATCCTCGGCCTCACCCGGCGAGCCGAGCATCCGGTAAGCGAGTGCGCGCAACTGGCCGCGCTGCTCCTCGAACCGTTCTGCCAGATCGTCTCGCTCGCTCACCCGGTCACCTTTCCGCGCCTCGTTCCGTCGCCTCCTATGACGTACCCGACGTAACTGAGGTGACAGGAGACGAGCATGGCGTCCTTGCTGCACGTGGATTCCGGTGCCAACCGTTCCGACGAGTCGATCAGCAGGCAGCTGACAGCGTTGTTCGCCGGCACCTGGAGGGCCGTGCACGGCTCGGCCAGCTACCAGTACAGGGATTTGGCCGCCACCCCGGTGCCGCCGTTGGGCACCGCCTATTGCGCGCTGGGCAGGCGGGTGGAGCGGCATGGTCTCCTCCCGCCCGCCAGGGTGGCCGAGCTGATCGAAAGCCCGGCCGAGCAGCGTGAATGGGAGCTGACCCGCCCACTGATCGCTGAGTTGCTGTCAGCCGGCACGGTACTGATCGGCGCCCCGATGTACAACTATTCGATACCTGCCTCGCTGAAGTCCTGGATCGACCGGGTGAGCTTCCCTGGGGCCTTCCATGCCTCTGACACCGGAGACAGCCTGCTGCGCGACACCAAGGTCGTGGTGATCACCGCGCGAGGTGGCTCATACGGTCCCGGCACCCCGCGGGAGTCCTGGGACTTCCAAACCCCTTACCTACGCGCGTACTTCGCCAAGCAGGGCGTGTCCGATGTGAACCTCTCCTTCATCACCGCCGAGATGACCCTGGCCTGGCTGGTCCCCCATCTGGCCGACTTCCGGTCGTCGGCAGCGAGTTCGCTGGCCACGGCACAAGCCGAGGTGATTGGCCTGGCCTCGTCCCTGTCCGGTGCCACGAGATCTTCCTCGATTGCCGATGAATCTTGCTCACCCCTCTGACCTGGCCACTGATGCGCGACTGTTGCGAGAGGTTCCGATGGACGGTCGCCACTCAAGATTCCGCACCGCAGGTCAGCCCGGGCGGCGTGACGATCAAGTTCTGACACCGGGCAGGGAGAACCCGGCCTTCGCTGTACGGTCGCGACCACGCCGGCCGCGACCGTAGGCGAAGATCGATCGGCCTATTGCCCGCTGGACGCGCCGGCGACCAGCGGCAGCGAAACTGACGTGCCGGCCACGTCAACGGTGACCTTGGTCCCAGTGCCGGGTTCGGCGTCGGTGATGTCGTCGTTGGTTCCGGTCCGTACCAGGCCCAGCCGGTGCCCAGCCTTGAACTCGTAGTCCTGCGGCAGCATCTTCAAGGTGATCTCGTAGGGCTTGCCCGGCGTCAGCGGTGTCGGACGACTCAGCGACTTGTGGTTCTGCGCGTCCAGGACCCCGCGGGTGACTACCTGTAAGCGCAGGTCACCGTGTTGTCGGCGGAGGTGCTCCGGGCCGCGGCCCCGGCCGGCTCCCGCCTCAGCGTCGCCGCCGAGTTCCTGCTCCTCGTGGCAGCAGAACCAGGACGACCGGAACACCGGTCACCATCTACGCCGAACCCTCACCCGCTACCTGCAGCACTACAACACCGCCCGACCCCACCGCGGCATCGGACAGCTGACCCCATCGCAAGCCGAAACAAGACCGCCAACCCCCATCGACCTGCTCGACCAACGAGTCCTGATAGGGACCGACGTGCGCTTCAGCGGAATGAAAGACCCGGCTCGTTCAGCGGTCCGGACGCCGTGGCGTCCGCTGGATGCCCGTCCGGCGGGGGACTGTGCAGCTCGGCCCTGAATGCTGTTGCCGCATCACCTGTGATGGATGCCAGGAGTCTGCCGTCAAACTGGGTTTCGACATGAACGCGAATATCACCGGGCCGTCCCATCGCTGCTCCCTGTCTCCCGGTGAAGGTGAGTCGGCCGCCGGGTGCCGGGACGATGCCGTGCCACACCAGATACGCGCCGAGCGGGCCGTGCCCGTTGCCGGTTACCGGATCCTCGGTGATGCCGATCGCGGGTGCGAACATCCGCGACCAAGTGAGCAGACCGGCGTCACCGGTGGCACGGGAGAAAACGAAGAAGCCGTTGCTGCCCACTTCATGGCTGAGCTCCATCAACGCGGCGGGATTCGGCTTCAAGGCGTCCACCGCGGTGCGGTCACGCAGTTCCACCAACACTTTGGAGTGCCCGGTCGAAACGACCTGGACCGGACCGTTGTCGGCGAGGTCGCCGGCGCCGGCGCCCAGACCTCGCAGCAGCCTGTCCACCTGGTGGCGGTCCAACTCGGCGCCGAAGCCGGCCACTCCCTGGTGCATCCCGATCCGCACCCGGTCGCCGTCCCGGTGGACTTCCACCCGCTGGAGCAACCCAGTGCCCGTCTTCTGCACCAGCGAGCACGACGGTAGGTCATACTCGACGGCTCGGGCGAAGTGTGCCCCCACGGTGGCGTGCCCACAAGTCGGAACCTCTGTTGTCGGGGTGAAGAAGCGGACTCGCACATCGTGGTCAGAACCATCCGGGGGCAGCACGAAGGCGGTCTCGGAGTTGTTGAGCTCTCGCGCGACCGCAAGCATCTCGGCGTCCGTCATGCCCTGTGCCGTCAGCACCACACCGGCCGCATTGCCGGTGAACGGAGTGCGGGTGAAGGCATCGACTTGGTAGAGAATCCTCATGGCCGCCGGCCCCTTCGATCGGGATTCATCATTGTGTGCGCCAGGAGACAGCGTCTGCCGCTACGCGAAAGCCATGGTGCAACCCGCCGACTTGGAGCACAGTCCGCGCTGGGCGATGTTCGCCGAACACCTCAGCGAAGACGGTGTCGACCGCGTCCCAGTCGGAGATGTCCGTCAGGTAGAGGTTGACCTTGGCAACGGACTCAATCCTGCCTCCGAAGGATTCGACGATCGACAAGACATTCGACAATGCCTGTCGTGCCTGCCGTGGAACGGGGGAATCGGAAGAGATGCCGCTGCCCACCGGAAGCTGCGCGGACACCCAGATGGTGCCGTCCGGCGTGACCGTGGCCAGTGAGTAGTGGCCGAAGGGTGCGGCGGAGTCGAGAAGGGTCATACGGTCTTCGGTCCTCATTCGTCGTGGATTGTCATCTGCCGGCAGGCTTGCGATCGCCCGCGATGTCTTCCGCCAGTTGGACCAGGGTCCGCACTGCGGATCCGGTACCGCCCTCCAGGGTGTAGCCGTAGGGGGCGCCCTCGTGGAAGGCCGGTCCGGCGATATCAAGGTGAGCCCAGTCGGTGTCGTCCGGCACGAACTCTCTGAGGAACAGGCCGGCCACCAGGCCGCCTCCCATCCGCTCGCCGGTGTTGGCGATGTCGGCCACCCGGGAGTCCAGGCTCTTGCGCAGCTGGTCAGGCAGCGGCAGCGGCCAAGCCTGTTCGCCGGCCCGCTTGGAGGCGTCGAGGATGCGGTCGCGGAAGTCGTCGTTGTTGGACATCACGCCGAAGATGCGGTTGCCCAGTGCCATCCTCATGGCCGCGGTCAGGGTGGCCACGTCCACGATGGCGTCAGGCTTCTCCTCGCCCGCGCGTACCAGGGCGTCGGCGAGCACCACCCGTCCCTCGGCGTCGGTGTTGAGCACCTCGACGGTCTTGCCGCCGTACATCCGCAGCACGTCGCCGGGGCGGGTGGCGGACCCGGACGGCATGTTCTCGGCCAGCGCCAGCCAGCCGGTGAGATTGATCCGCAGGCCGAGCCGGGATACGGCCGCCACGGCTGCGAACACGGCGGCGGCGCCGGACATGTCGCGTTTCATGATCTCGTTGGAGCCGACCGGCTTCAACGAGATGCCGCCCGAGTCATAGGTGATGCCCTTGCCCACGAAGGCCAGGTTGGTCTTCGCCTCCGAGTGGTTGTAGGCGATCTTCACCAGCCGAGGTGGGTTGGCTGACCCCTGACCGACACCGAGGATGCCGCCGAACGAGCCTTCCGCGAGCATCTTGTCGTCGAGGACCTCGACCTCGAGCCGGTACTCCGCACCGACTGCCTGCACGGTGGCGGCGAAGCTGTCCGGGGACAGGTCGTTCGCCGGCATGTTGACGAGGTCCCGGCAACGGTTCAGCTCCCGGCCGATCACGGTGGCGCGCTGTACCGCGGCCTTGGCGCTCGCGTGGCCCGCGTGATCGGTGAGGATTGTCAGCTCACCGACAGGGGCCTTGGCGTTGCCGGCTGTGCGGTACGCGGTGAAGGTGTACGCGCCGAGCAGACCGCCTAGGGCCACCGCCTCCGCGGCTTCGGCGGTCTCGACAGGAAGGGCCAGGGCGGCCTTGCCGGTGCCGGCCAAGCTCCGGGCGGCCGCACCTGTGGCCTCGCGCAGTTTCTCGGCATCGTACGCGCCGCTGTTGACGGCGTCGCCAAGGCCGACCGCGAGGACCATGCCGGCCTCGACGCCGTCGGGGGACGGCAGCTTGACCACCTCGCCAGCAGCGCCGGTCACGCCGAGCATGCCGAGGATCTCGGCCAACGCACCGTCGAACGCCTTGGCCACTGTCTCCGCGCCGGGTGCCGGCACCGGCCCCTGAGGGCCTTTGGCGACACCGATCACGATGGCGTCCGCTCGCAGCGACACCGCCGGGGAGATGCTCACTGTCACTGTCGTCACTGAAGGACATCCTCTTCTTTCGCAGTCCGCGAGGTTTCGACGGCCGGTTTCCGTCGACGCGTCATTCCGACACCGATGAGGACGACGACCATGCCGGCGGCGACCCTGACACTGAAACCCTCGTCCAGCACGATGGCCCCCAGCACCACCGAGACCACCGGCAGCAGGTAGCCGACTGTCGCGGCATTGGTCGCGCCCTCGTCCGCGATGATCCGGAACGTGAGGTGGAAGGTGATTCCGGTGGCGAAGATCCCCAGGATGACGACGGCGATCAAGCCCCGCTGGTCGGCCTGGACCGGCGCCAGGCTGCCGGCCGGCAAGGTCAGCGCCGTCAGTGCCGCCGCCGCGAAGAGCTGAGCCGTGGAGAGGGAGATCGTGGCGGCACCCTTCCCGACGAGGTTTCGTCCCATGTAGATGAAGCCGATGGCATAGCTGGCCGCTGCGACGACGATGGCGAGCACCCCCCAGCCGACAGGGCCGGCATGCTGCCATGGAGCGAAGATCACCACGACTCCCGCAAACCCGAGAAGCAGCCCGCCCAGGCGGATCGGATGGATTCCGCGTTCGGTGCCGATGATGATCCCGATCAGCAGTGACCACAGCGGGGTCGTCGCGTTCAGCACGCCGGCCACCCCGGAGTCCACGCTCTGCTCACCGATGCTGAAGAGCAAGAAGGGCAAAGCGTTGCAGAAGAAGGCGGCGGCGAAAAGGTGTCCCCAGATCTTGCGCCCACGGGGGAGACGCTGACGCGCCCCAAGGCACAACGCCAGCAAGGTGAGCGCCCCGAGTACGCAGCGAGCGAAGGTGAGCTGGGCAGGAGACAGCGCGGTCAGAGCCAGTTTGATCCAGAGGAATGTCGATCCCCACAAAAGGGCGAGTACGCCCAGACGGGCCCATGCCCACGTTCTCCCGGCGATGCCGTTCACACGTGTTCTCCTCGTCTCGAGGCGTCTTGCGGACGCATGCCGTCGCTGATCGTGCCGTCACCTGCTCAGTTTCGGTAGGCTGCAGAGATGAAGCAAATAAATCAAGCTCATCTATTCATGAGGTAAATGCATGAGCGTGACCCTGCGCCAGCTGGAGGTGTTCACGGCCGTGATCGACCACGGTGGCTTCGGTGCGGCAGCCGACCATCTCCGGATGAGCCAGTCAGCCGTCTCCCACACACTCGCCGCGTTCGAACGCGCCACCGGAGCCCCGCTCGTGCGCCGTTCCCCCGCCATCACCGCAACCGTGCTCGGCGAGGTCCTCCTCCCGCACGCCCGCAGTGTGCTCGCGGCGGCACGCGCCCTGGAAGCCGCCATCGAGACCCACAACGAAAAGGACGCCACCGGCCTCGTCCGGGTGGCAGCGTCGCCGACTGTCTCCCACCGGCTCATTCCCGAACTGTTCGCCCTGTGGCGTAGGGAGATCCCCGGGGTCGACATCCGGCTCTTCGAAGGCAACGATGCCGAGCTCGAGGAATGGCTGGCGACCGGGGCCGTCGACGCCGCCGTGCTCATCGACCCCGACCCGTTCCCGGCGGGCGGTCTGCTGCTGGCCAGCGACGACTTCCGGGCCGTGCTCCGACGGGATCACCCCCTGGCGGCCAGCGGACGCATCGAACTCGAGGACCTTCTGGCGGACCCGCTCGTGGTGACCTCCAGCGGCTGCGAGCCCCAGATCAAGCAACTGCACGCCACGTCCGGCGCCCGCTACGCCCCCGCGCAGAGGGTCCACGAGGTCAGCACCGTCTTCGCCATGGTTGAGGCACACCTCGGCGTCGCGATCATGCCTTCGCTCGCCGCCACCATGCTTCCCGACACCCTGATCATGGTCGAGCTCGAACCGAGACTCGGCCGTCGGCTCGTACTCACCGGCCCCACGGACCGGCCTTGGCATCCCCATGTCACACGCATGCGAGACATCGCACAGAAGTCCACGGGGAGTCGCCCCGAGGCGGGCCAGCGCCGGGCGTGAGCACGCTGGTCAACTCGCGCATCGTCAGGGGCGGCGCCTGCACCCATCTGGCGGCAACAGCACCAGTGGCGCCGCCAGATGGCGCGGGCCTGCGACGACCTCGCCGATGACCTCGAAGCCGGACACCTGCCAATCCCGCGCCGCTTCGCCGAAGAGCCGGCACTCCACCCGGCCCTGTCCGAGGAAGCTCCGTCGATCCTCGAACAAAAGGAGGACATCGAAGATGAGCTGCACACCTCATTGCCAACCCATGCCGGCGACTACGACGTCACACCGCGCAACCCTGAACGGGGAGACAGGCGCTGAGACGACCCACACCGGCAGTTTCGCCACCACGTGAGGCGCTGAGGTTTGGCGAAGAGGTTTCCGCCAAACCTCAGCGCGGTTCACCGGGCTCGCCGACGCCACACCGGCCAATGGATGCTCGATGGTTGACGCGTTCGATCTGCAGCGAAACTCCAGCCTGATCACGAAGTTCTGGCCCCTCTGCAGGCCACCGAGACGGGCACAAATGACGCATATTGCCGATCGACACTCGTCGGCATTGGGCGACATTGATCGAACCGACTCATAATCCGTGGGTCGTGGGTTCAAGTCCCACCCGCCCTACTTCTCTGGAACAGCCAAAACCCTCGCCTGACCTGCACTTTCGCGCAGAGACGGGGGGTTCCACGTGTCCGGTTGCCGCTGTGACCGGCCCACTCCGCTGCCTGCGTGGCCGGTACGCCGGCGTTGAGCCACGTCGAGACGCAAGCGTGGCGTAGGCCGTAAGGCCGCTTCGCCAGAGGCGGCCCTTGTCCGGTGCCAGAGCTGATGCAGCATGTCTGACCTGGTCTTCCAGGCTTGACTTTCGGGCTGTTTCGACTTGTGAATCTGCTGATGGTCAGGGTGTTCGGCTGGCTGGTGCTGCTCACACGGGGCAGCGCTTCCCAAGAAGCGGAGATCTTGGTGTTGCGGCATGAGGTCGCCCGGCCCAGGCCGGACTGGGCCGATCGGGCGGTGCTGGCCGCGCTGGCCGCGCTGGCCAGGCTGCTACCCGCTCGCCTTCGACGGCATCGCATCGTGACGCCCGGCACGCTACTCGCCAGACATCGCAGGCTGGTCAAGAAGAACTGGGCCTACCCCGCCACGCAGGGCCGGCCCCCAATCTCCGAAGAGATCCGTGATCTGATCATCCGGCTGGCACGGGAGAATCCGCGATGGGGACATCGACGCATCCAGGGCGAGCTCCTCGACCTTGGCTACAGGTCGGGGAAGGGACGGTCCGCCGGGTTCTGGCAGCGGCGGGGCTGGAGCCCGCGCCGCGCCGGGCCTCACCGACCTGGCGCCAGTTCCTCATCGCTCAAACCTCCGGCATCCTGGCATGCGGCTTTCTCCACGTCGATACGATATTCCTCAAGCGCCTGTACGTGTTGTTCGTCATGGAGACCCGGCGCGAGAGGGCTGGTACACCTGCACCGGCCGCACAGCCGTCTCGGCTACCGTAGCCCTGCCGAGTACGAGGCACCCAGGCGATGGTGTCCGCCGAAGCGGAGCAAGCTCACAGCAACGGCACTACTGGTTCCGCTCAGACTCGCGCTGCTGGTAGTCCCGCGGAGACAGTCCGTGGAAGCGAGAGAAGGCGGCGCTGAACGTAGGCAGGTGGGCGTACCCGACCCGGCGCGCGACGGCGCTGGGCGGGGCGCCCGCGGCGAGCAGGTCGCGAGCGATGCGCATGCGGGCGGCATAGCGCCAGCGACCCAGTGTCATACCCGTCTCGTCGCGGAAGGCACGGTGGATCTCAGCGCGGACATCGACATCCTGCGTCTCGCCAGGCTCGCCAGGCTCGCCAGGCTCGCCGATACGACGCAAGCACTCCATCGCGACAGCACGCGCGCGCGGATCGCTGGGCATCGGCACCGACAGCGCTCGCTGCGCGGCGACCTGTTCCGCGAACAGGTCGAGGATGTGGCGGGGGTTGTGGTCGTCGGGACGCAGTACGGACCGGGCGCTGATCGAGCAGAACATCAAGTAGTCGTCCCACGCGGGCGAGAACCGCACCTGCAGCGGCGCTGTCAGTTGGAGGTCGCCGGTGCTCGCGTTACCCAGCGGCAGTGAGACGGAGTTCTCACGCAGGCCGGTGACATGGTCCAGTTCTGCGGGGATCCAGGTCGCCACCCCTCGCTCCCGCTCGTAGCGTCGGTCGCCGATGTCCAGGTACCCGCTGCCCCGATACATCCAGCTGAGGACGTGGATGTCGTTGGTGTGCGACGGCGTGCTGGCCGCGGGCAGCATCTCGGGCGCAGCGGGAGCGTCCGTCTTGCGCATCATCCGGATCAGGTCGTCGGTCTGCCGTGCCGCCGCTGCCCGTTGCGTCAGTCCACCGGCGCCAGGTCGGGCGGAGAGCTCCCGTCCGAACTCGTGGGGGGTCAGTCCGAACCGTCCCTTGAAGGCCCGGGTGAGGCCGTTGCGGCTGGCGAAGCCCACTCGAGCGGCCACCTGGTCCACGTCGTAACCGGCGGCGAGGAACTCCACGGCAGCGCCGAGCCGGCAGAGCAGGCGCCACTGCTCGAACGTGAGCCCGGTGTCGGCGAGAAAGTCGCGGCGAAGGGTGCGCGCGCTGGAGAGCACCCGCGACGCCCATTGCTCGACCGTGAGGTCAAGCGCGGAGTCGCGAATCAGCTCCTCGGCGACTGCTCTGGCGCCGCGGGCTCGCGGCATCGCCGGCGATGCGAATCCCTCCGAGCTCGGATGTCGCCCGACCTCGACGGGCACCGACGAGCGCGAGCCAGGACGCCGCAGGAGCTCCTCGATCGCCTCGGGTGAGTACCCGCGGCCGCTGAACGGAGTGACCTGCAGGTTGAAGAGCTGGATCAACCAGTCCTGCCAGCCACTGGGAACGTCGAACCGCGTCGGTTCCGACGACCCCCAGGCGCCGACGCCGGCGTGGGGCCACAGCGGGAAGGCGACAGTGCCTGGCTCAGTGGTGATCGCCCGCTCTGCCCAGCCATCTGCGGGAATCCAGACGCCCTCGCCGGTCTTGAGGTGGAGCGCCGGCCCGCCGTCGAGACGCACGTGCACCGCGCCGGTGCGAACCCAGAGCAGCAGCGGCCGAACGGGCGCATCTGACGTACCCAACCGCGCGCTCGGAATCGGCGGCGGGTCGCTGGCGCCTGCGGCGAACGACGAGGGCACCACCACGTCCTAACCATTCGGCAGTCTGCGCACACTATTGTTAGTGAGGTTTGCCTAACCTTACCAGTGCGTGCCGTCCCGATGCCGACGCGCGGCTTCTGCCCTCGAAACGAGCGGAAAGTTCGGTTCCCCGCATGCCCAAGACCTCACGCCGGCTCACCGTGCACCCGCCGACCCTGCGTGAGGTCGAGGTGGTCCGGACCGTCGACATCACCCCGGGGATGCGGCGGGTCACGCTGGGCGGCGAACAGCTGCGTGCGTTCACCACCGCGGACGGCTTCGTACGGCCGGCCTTCGAGTCCTCGGGCTTCGACGACGACCTCGCGTTCTACTTCCCGTACCCAGGTCAGCGCGATCCGGCGCTCCCGGTCCAGGGCGAGGCCACGTTGATCGTGCCCAAGAATCCTCGACCGCTGTCGAGGGCCTACACGGTTCGCCGGTGGGACCCCGAGGCCGGCGAGCTGGACGTGGACTTCGTCAAGCACGGGGTGGGCGCCGGAACGACGTGGGCCTATCGCACCCAGCCGGGTGACCGCATCCACCTCAGCGGCCCGAGCACGTCCAAGGCGTTCCCGGTCGGCGTCGACTGGTTGCTCGTGGCAGGCGACGACACCGCACTCCCCGCGATCGGCCGCCTGCTCGACGAGCTCCCGCCCGACGCCCGGGCGCAGGTGTTCATCGAGATCGCCGAGGACGCCCACCGCCAAAAGCTGCGCGAGCTGCCCGGGGTGGACGTGACGTGGCTGGTCCGCCCCGGCGTGACGGCCGGGACCGTGTCGCTGCTGACCGAGGCCGTCCGCGGTGCGGAGTGGTGGTCGGGCCAGGCGTTCGCGTGGCTGGCCGGCGAGCACACGGCCGTCCGGGACATCCGCCGGCACCTGGTCGAAAACCGTGGCGTGCCCAAGGAGGACATCGACTTCGCCGGCTACTGGCGTCGCTCCCAGGTCGTCGCCCTGGAGAGCGACGGAGCGGTACCCGACCCGGAGAAGACGGTCACCCCGTTCCAGAAGCTCCACGATCTGACCGAGCTGGTCGCGCCGATCGCGATCCGCACCGCCGTCGAGCTGGGCGTCCCCGACCTGGTCTCCCGCGGCGTGACCAGCGTGACCGAACTGGCCTCCAAGTCCGGCGCCGACGAGCGCGCTCTGGGCAAGCTGTTGCGTTACCTGCACACCCTGGACGTGGTGACCGAGACAGAACCGGGTCACTACGCCCTGACGCCGGTCGGCGATGTCCTCACTCTCGAGTTCATCGCGGACCGGCTCCACTCCGCTGGGGTGGTCGGCCGCGAGATGCTCGGGATCCACGGCCTCACCGAGTCGGTCCGCACCGGCCGGCCCGCCTACGCCTCGGTCACCGGCCAGACCTTCGCCGACGTGCGAGCCGAGCAGGACTACGAGGACCGTCACCTGGAGCGCCTGGCGAAGTTCCAGCCCGCACTCGCCGAACCGATCGCCATGTCCGGCCTGCTCACAGGAGTCCAGCACCTCGTGATCCACTCCGGTGGTGCCGGCGCCCACGCCCGTGAGTACGTCGCGGCCCACGAAAGCCTGCGCGTGACGATCTGCGCTCTACCGGCCCAGGCCGGCTGGCTGCGCCGCGACCTGCCCGCCACGATTCCCGACGAGCGGCAACGCACGCGGGTCAGCGTGCTGGAGCAGTCCGTCTTCGAGCCCAGCCCGGCAGCCGACGCCGTGCTCGTCAGCCGCGCCTTCAAGACCCTGCCCGACGCCGACGCCGCTCACGCACTACGCCGGGCAGCCGAGAACCTCGCCCCCGGCGGACGGGTGCTGCTGATCGAGGAGGTCTTCGACACCGACGACCTCGACGAGCACGACGGCGAGGAAGACCTGATCGGCCTGGTCTGCCACGGCTCCGGCCTTCGCACCGCAGCGGAGCTGGACGCTGTCATCGCCCGGGCCGGCCTCACGCGCAGGTCGGCGCACACCGTCGGCCTGGGCACCACCGTCCACGAGCTCCTCCGCTCCAGCGCCGACTGAACCCCTCCCTCCCGAGAAGAAGTGAAAGAAGAGACCACCCATGAGCAACATCCCCCTGAGGAGGCGCGGCGCCGCCCTTGCCGCCGCGCTGATGAGCGCGTCGCTCGTCCTCACCGCCTGCGGCGGTGACGGCGACGGCACCGGCGTCAAGGCCGCGGAGGCCCCCGGCGTCAAGGCCGCCGAGACCCGAACCGTCAAGGCCGAGAACGGCACCATCGAGGTTCCCGTCAGCCCCCAGCGGGTCGTCACGATCGGCAACACGAACCTCCCCTTCATCGATCTGGGTGGCAAGCCAGTAGGCGTCACCGAGGCGTCCGACTCCGAGCTGGGCGTGCTGCCGGAGGAACAGAGGACCGTTTACGAGGCAGCCGAGATCATCGGCAGCAACGGTGGTGAGGTGGACCTCGAGAAGCTCGCCGGCCTCAAGCCGGACCTCATCCTGGTCCAGTTCCACTCGAGCGACTGGGACAAGGTCGGCAAGCGGCTCGAGGCGATCGCCCCGACCGTGCTCTGGGGGCTCGACACCGAGTGGAAGGCCTTCGCCGACGCAATCGCGGAGGCCGGCAACGTCGCGGATGCACTCAACCGGCAGAAGGCGGAGTTCAAGGACAAGGTCGCCAAGATTCAGGCGACCTACGGAAAGATCATCGACGACACCTCGTTCGTCGACGTCTCCCGCGGCGACTGGAACGACCCCGGAACGTTTTACATCGCGGACATCGGTTGCTCCGAGATCGCCCGGGACGACGTCGGCCTGGACCTCCCCGAGGCGGCCGAGGGCAAGGACCCCTTGGCCTACGAGTCCTTGCCGTTCGAGCAGATCGGTGAGCTGTCCAAGTACGACGTGATCACCTACCCCGTCGACGCCGAGGGCCGGCCGGCAGAGTCCTTCGTGCCGGTGGTCGAGACCAACACCTGGAAGGCGCTGCCTGCCGTGAGCTCCGGCCGTGCGCTGGGAGTCTTCTGCCCCGGCAACAACTCCTACGGGCCCGTCATCCGGTACCTGGACTCGCTCGCCGGCGCACTGGCGGCCCTGCCGGCCAAGAAGTGACAGCCCTGGCCCTCCGGCAGGACGGTCCGGGCACCGAGACGGTGCCCGGATCGCGTCGTCGTCTGCTCGGCCTGGTCGTCGCGCTGGTGGTGCTGGTGGTCCTGCTGGTGCTGAGTGTCATGATCGGGTCGACGGCGATCGCGCCGTCAGTGGTGTGGGACGCGCTGTTCCGCTCCTCGGCCGACATCGACCAGTTCGCGATCCGCGATTTCCGGCTGCCGCGCACGATCGTGGGTCTGGTCGTCGGCGTCGCACTCGGTTTGTCGGGCGCGTTGATCCAAGCCCTCACCCGCAATCCCCTGGCCGATCCGGGTGTCCTCGGCGTCCACGCCGGCGCGTCCTTCGCGGTGACGGTCGCCGTGGGCGTGCTCGGCGTCCGCGACGCCCAGGGCTACATGTGGTTCGCGTTCGCGGGGGCACTGATCGTCACGCTCCTGGTGCTCGCCCTCGGGTCGACCCGGCAGGGTTCCTCGCCGGTGTTCATGGTGCTCGCCGGGGTCTGCGTCGGCGCCGTGTTCGGCGGCGCCAGGGAGGCGCTCCAGTTGACCAACCCGGACGCCTTCGACGCGATGCGGTACTGGAACGCCGGGTCGATCGTGGGTCGCCCGCTCGAGGTCGTATGGCCGATCCTGCCGTTCTTCGCGGTGGCACTCATCCTGGCCTTCGCGGTGTCGGGCCCGCTCAACGCCCTGGCTCTGGGTGACGAGCTGGCGGTCGCCCAAGGGGTCCGGTTGGTACGCACCCGTGTGCTCGCGGTGATCGCCCTCACCCTGCTCGCCGGTGGCGCCACCGCGATCGCCGGACCCGTCGGATTCGTCGGGCTCATGGTGCCGCACGTGGCCCGCTGGATCGTCGGCCCGCACCAACGCTGGATCTTCGCCTACAGCATCCTTCTCGCCCCGAGCCTGCTGCTGGTCTCCGACATCCTCGGCCGCATCGTGATGAGACCCAGCGAGATCCCCGTGGGTGTCGTCACCGCCTTCGTCGGAGCTCCCGTTCTCGTCGCGCTGGTGCGGCGGAAGAAGGCGAGCAGACTATGAGCACGCACATTCCGCGGGTGGACTTCGGGAGGCGGGTGCTGGTGCTGCGGCACCGGCGGATCGCCGTACGGCTCCAGTGGCGCTCGGTCGTCGTCTGCGCGGTGCTCGCGGTCACGGTCGCCGGTACGGCGGTGCTCGCGCTGATGACCGGCTCGTACGGCCTGAGCCCGGGTCAGGTGCTCTCCGCACTGACCGGCCAGGAGACCGGCATCGTCCACGACATCGTGGTCGAGTGGCGCCTGCCCCGGGTGGCCGCGGCGCTGGTGTTCGGCGCGGCTCTGGGGGTGAGCGGGGCGGTCTTCCAGTCACTGTTGCGCAACCCTCTCGCCGACCCCGGCATCATCGGGTTCTCCCAAGGCTCCTACACCGGCGCGCTGATCGTGATCCTGGTCGTCAACGGCACCTACGCGCAGCTGGTCGGCGGGGCGTTGCTGGGCGGGATGGCCACCGCCGTGGCCGTGTACGTGCTCGCCTACCGACGAGGGGTGCACGGGTTCCGGCTGATCATCGTCGGCATCGGCGTCTCGGCGATGCTCGCGTCGCTCAACACCTGGCTGATCCTCAAGGCCGACCTGGACCAGGCGATGTCCGCGGCCGCGTGGGGTGCCGGGTCGCTCAACGGCGTGTCCTGGGACCATGTCGTCATCGGCGGCGCCTGCGTCGCCGTACTCCTGCTGCCGGCCGGGATGTTGAGCCGGCCGCTGCGGCAGATGGAGCTGGGTGACGACGCGGCCGCCTCGCAAGGGGTACGGGTCTCGCCCGCACGCCTCGGCCTGATCCTGGTGGGAGTGGCGCTGACGGCGACGGTCACGGCCGCGTCGGGGCCGATCGCGTTCATCTCCCTGGTCGCGCCTCAGATCGGACGCCGGCTCGCCCGCACCGCCGGGATCACCCTCGCCCCCGCCGCCCTCGTCGGCGCGCTGCTGTGCCTGGCGTCGGACTACCTCGCCCAGCACGTCGCCCCCACCCCGCTGCCGGTCGGCATCATCACCGTCGTGCTCGGCGGCGGCTACCTCGGATACCTGCTGTTCACCGAAGCCAGGAGGCGCCTGTGAGCGTGACCCCGCCCGGCGCCGCGCGCCTCCGTGTGGAGTCGGCGACGATCGGCTACGACAGGCGGATCATCTCCGAGCACCTCTCGGTGGCGATCCCCGACGAGTCGTTCACCGTCATCGTCGGCCCGAACGCGTGCGGTAAGTCCACCCTGCTGCGCGGCCTGTCCCGGCTGCTGAAGCCGTCGGCCGGGCAGGTCGTCCTCGACGGTGCCGACATCAACTCCTACAAGACCAAAGAGGTGGCGCGGCGGGTCGGACTGCTGCCGCAGGCCTCGATCGCCCCGGACGGGATCACCGTCGCCGATCTGGTGGCCCGGGGACGGTACCCCCACCAGGGGTTCATCCGGCAGTGGACCGAGGACGACGAGCAGGCCGTGCTCAGGGCGATGCACCAGACCTCGGTCACCGACCTGTCCGGGCGCCTGGTGGACGAGCTGTCGGGCGGGCAGCGCCAGCGCGTGTGGGTGGCGATGGCGCTCGCGCAGCACACCGACATCATGCTGCTCGACGAACCGACCACCTTCCTCGACATCACCCACCAGATCGAGCTGATGGAGCTGTTCACCGACCTGCACCACGCCGGCCACACCCTGGTCGCCGTCCTGCACGACCTGAACCACGCCGCCCGCTACGGCACCCACCTGATCGCCATGAAGGACGGCGCCGTGGTCGCCGAGGGCACTCCGGAGGAGGTCGTCACGGCCGAGCTGGTCGAGGAGGTGTTCGGTCTGCGCTGCCTGGTGCTGCCCGATCCGGTGGCCGGCAGCCCCCAGGTGGTGCCGCTCGGCCGCGAACGAACCCGGCCGAGGCCCGCTGACAACGCCGACGTGGAGAGCGCGAGAAATGGCTGATCCGTTTGTCGAGAAGCTGTCGACCGGTGAGTGGAGCCCGGAAAGGTTCAGACGACATCTTGAGGAGACGGGTGCACCGCTCGTCGAGCGGGTCTCCGCGGACGAGGTGGAGGTGACGTTCGTCGACGAGCCCGGAGACGACACGACGGTCACCCTCTCGGTGGTGATCGGCCCCAGAATCGGCTTCAACCCGATCGGCACGGAGTTCGCCTCGGTGGCGGGGACGCCGTTCCGCGTTCTCCCCCTGCGGATGCGTTCCGACCTGCGCTTCTCGTACGTGTTCACACGACGTGGGCCGACGGGTGAGGGTGAACGGATTCCGGACCCGTTCAACCCGCCACCGAGGTTCTCGGAGTGCTCGGTGGAGCGGTTCTCCGATGCCTCGGTGGCAGTGCTGCCCGACGCGGTGCCGATGCCCTGGCTCGATCAGGCCGAAGCGCGACCGGCCCCGGCAGTGGAAACCGCCGTGCTGACGAGCGAGATCCTGGGCGACGAACGCCGCGTCTGGGTCTCGATGCCCCCGGGAGAGTTCTCGGGCGAGAGCGCGCTGCCCTTCGTGATTCACCTGGACGGGACGCCGGACCACAGCGCGCCGAGCGTTCGTGACGCCCTGGTCCGGGCGGGACTGGTCCGACCCTGCGTGGTGGTCCTCGTCGGTCAGCCCGCGCTGCGGCGCGATGAGGAACTGCTCTGCAACCCGGCATTCTCCCAGATGCTGGTCCAGGAACTGCTGCCGTGGCTCCACCACCGTTATCCGCTCTCACGGGATCCCGGTGACGTTGCGCTGGCCGGCGAGAGCTTCGGCGGTCTTTGCGCCGGCTGGACGGCGCTCCACCACCCGATGACGTTCGGCAACGCCATCCTCCAGTCCCCGTCGTGCGGGTACCACCCCGACCTCACGTGGGGCACCGGCTCAGGTGAGCTGCTGCGCCGTACCCCCGTACCGACACTGATCGCCGACTACCTGGCCGCGGAAACGGCACCGATCCGCATCTTCCACGACGTCGGTGAGCTGGAGACCTCCAACACCCACAGCCGCTGGCTGGACCACGTGCTCACCGGGAAGGGCTACGACACCCGCTACAGAGAGTTCGCCGGCGGACACGACTACGCCTGGTGGCGAGGAATCTTCGCCGACGCCCTGCTCTGGTGCTTCCCGCTCAGGAGCACGGACCGGAGCCAGGCATGAGGAACTCCTCGCGTTTCTCGGGCGCCGACACCGCAGGCCTGGGGCGAGGACCGCTGACCCGCTGGCTGCCAGTGCTCCTGCCCGCTCCCACTGAGCCGCTCGGTGCCCGGCCGTTCGAATCCGGGCCGGGGATCACCCCGGGCCGGTTCCTGCTGCGCGTGATCTTCTCGGTGCGGTGGGTCAGCGTTCCCGCGATGCTGCTGGCGATCGTGTGGCAGGTGGGCGAGTCCGCGGTCCCCGTGGTGATGGGACTCGCGATCGACCGGGCCCTGGCGACCGGGGACGAGGGACAGCTGGTCCTGTGGCTCGGCGTGCTGGTGGCCCTCTACGTCGCGCTGACGTCGGCGGCGAGGCTCTCGCTGCGGCTGACCGCCTACGCGGTGCAGGTACTGCAGCACCGACTCCGCGGCACCCTGTCCACCGGCGTGCTGCACCCGGTCGGCGGCACCGCCCGGGCGCCGGGCGGCAGTGTGGTCTCCGTGATGACGAACGACGTCGCGCGCCTGTCCAACGCGGTGATCCTGATGATCATCCCGGTCTCGAGGATCACGGCCATCGCATTCATCGCGGCATCGCTGCTGGCGACGCACTGGCTGCTCGGACTCGTGGTGCTGCTCGGGGCGCCCGTCGCGGTCTGGTCGATGGGCGTGCTCAGCGAGCGGCTCTCCCGGGACACCCGCGCGTACCAGGAGCTGCTGGCCTCCACGGCCGGACGGGCCACGGACCTGGTCGCCGGATACCGGGTGATCAAGGGGGTGCGTGCCGAGGCCGAGGCGACCAGCCGGTACCGGCAGGCAAGCCAGGAGACCCTTGCCGGCGCCAGGCGCAACGCGGGCCTGCTGGGCAGGTTCCTGGTGGGCTCGGGCGTGGTCAGCGGCACGTTCGTCGCCGCGGTGATGGGGCTGGCGGGCTGGTTCGCCGTGGACGGACAGCTCAGCATCGGCGGGCTGATCACCGCCGTCGGCCTCACCCAGGCACTGCTGCCGCAGATCCAGGCCATCGCAAGCACGTCCATCCCGAACCTCGCCGGCGCCCGCGCCTCGTCCTTGCGTGTCCTCGACGTGCTGCGGGACAACGCCGCGTCGACCGCTGGGCCCGATGACGTGACCCGGCGGGAAATCACCGCGCTGCCGGAGCTGGACGTGGTCGTGCCGAGCCTCTCCGGGCCCGGCGTGACGATCCGGGTCGAGCCCGGCGAGCTCGTGGGCGTGCGCGCCGACGACCGGACCGCCGCCCGTGTCGTCGAGGCGCTGCTGGACCCGAGGGCCGAGGGAGGGATCGAGGCGCGGCTGGACGGGATCGCGGCGCGGGAGCTGTCCCCGGTCGAGTACCGCTCCCTGGTCACCGTCTCGCCGCACCGCGCCACGCTGTTCAGCGGCACCCTCCGCGACAACGTCACCGTGATCGCGGGCGCGCCCGAGCGGGTGGACGCCGCGGTGCGAGCCGCCGCTTGCGACGACTTCGCAGCCGACCTCGACGTCCCTGTCGGCGAGGACGGCAACCGGCTCTCGGGCGGCCAGCGCCAGCGGGTCGCGCTCGCCCGCGCCCTGGCGAGCGACGCACCGGTGCTCGTGCTCCACGATCCGACCACCGCGGTCGACTCGGTCACCGAGCACACGATCGCAGGCCGGCTGGGCGGTGTCCGTGCAGGCCGCTCGACGCTGCTGATCGCCTCGACCCCGGCGCTGCTCGCCGCCTGCGACCGCGTCGTCGAGCTGCCTGACGACGTACCCGCGCCCTCAAGGACGGCGCGGTGAGCGGCGGCTCCGCCGTACCCGAGACCGCGGCCTCCGATGCCGGGCTGCCCGGGCTGCCGGTCGCGGGCGGCCGCGAGACGGTCAGGGAGGTGTGGCGGCTCAGCCACGGGTACCGGCTCCGGCTCGCCGCGACCGGGGTGCTGGGGATCGTCAGCACCGGCGTCGACCTGATCGTGCCCGGGGCGATCGGATTCCTCGTCGACCGCGTGCAGGCAGGCACCGCGGACCTCGCCACAGTGCTGACGGTCACGGTCGTCATGGCGCTCTCGGTGGTCCTCGGTGCTTCGGGCACCGCGCTGACGATCGTGCTCGCCACCCGCGTCTACCACTCCATCCTCGCCGCGCTGCGCGAGCAGCTCGTGGGCCACGCGATGACGCTCCCCCAGCACCTCGTCGAGCGCGCCGGCACCGGAGACCTGATCTCGCGGTCCAGCGACGACGTCACCGCGGTCGCCGACGCCGCCCCCGCCGTGATCCCGGTGCTCACCGTCACCGCCTTCACCATCGTCGTGTCGCTGGGCGGGCTCGCGGCACTGGAATGGCCCTACGCGGTCGCCTTCGCCGTCGTGCTGCCGGTCTACGTGCTGGCCGTGCGGTGGTACCTGCGCATCGGACCAGGGGTCTACCGCGCCGAGCGAACGGCGATGAGCGCGCGTGCCCAGCAGATCCTCGAATCCCAGCGCGGCTACGCCACCGTGCTCGGCTTCGGGCTCGCCGAGCAACGACACCGGGCCGTGATGACGGACTCCTGGCGCGTCGCGGGGCAGTCGCTACGCGCACGCACCGTGCTGAGCATGCTCAATTCCCGGCTCAACCTCGGGGAGTGCCTGAGCCTGACCGCCGTCCTCGTCGTCGGCTTCGTCCTCATCGACCACGACGCATCGTCCGTCGGCGGCGCCACCACCGCCATGCTGCTCGTGCTACGCCTGCTCGGACCGGTCAACCAGCTGCTGCTGGTCGTCGACACCCTCCAGTCCGCCCTCGCATCGCTGAGCCGCATGATCGGGGTCGTCACGATTCCGTTCAGCTCGCCTGATGTCCCAGCACAGGCCGCAGGCACCGCCGTACGGCTCGACGAGGTCTCGTTCCGTTACGGCGAGGGGCCACGGGTGCTCGACGACATCACCCTCGACATCCCGTCCGGTCAGCGCGTGGCCGTCGTCGGCGTGTCCGGGGCAGGCAAGACCACGCTCGCCGGTGTGGTCGCCGGCACCCACCTACCGGAGGCCGGGAAGGTGACTCGCCCCGGCCGTACCGCGATGATCACCCAAGAGGTCCACGTC
This sequence comes from Nonomuraea rosea, assembly GCF_039539705.1. Taxonomy (NCBI): domain Bacteria; kingdom Bacillati; phylum Actinomycetota; class Actinomycetes; order Streptosporangiales; family Streptosporangiaceae; genus Nonomuraea; species Nonomuraea rosea. The sequence goes on from NZ_BAABDQ010000023.1 coordinate 74,240, forward strand.
TTCGCGGGCACCCTGCGCGACAACCTCACCCTCGCCGCCCCCCGGGCCACCGATCGCGACCTCCATGCAGCGCTCGAAACCACCGGCGCCGCATCGATCCTCGATGTGCTCCCGGACCGGTTGGACACCCTGATAGGTGTCGGCGGACACCCGCTCACCGACGCGCAGGCACAGCAGCTCGCCCTCGCCCGCCTGCTGCTCACCGACGCTGATCTGGTGATCCTCGACGAAGCGACCGCCGAGGCCGGCTCCACCTACGCCGGACAGCTCGACCGCGCTGCCGATGCCGTCCTCGCCGGGCGCACCGCGGTCGTGGTCGCGCACCGTCTCTCTCAAGCGGCAACCTGCGACCGGATCATGGTGATGGAGCACGGCCGGATCATCGAGACCGGCACCCACGGAGAGCTGGTTGATGCCGGTGGTGTGTACGCCGGGTTGTGGAGGGCCTGGGAGGCCGCTCAGTGACGACGGCGCGACCATGGACGGTCTCGGCGAACAAGGCGTCGAACTCGGCCACCCGCAGCGGCTGCTCGGCGGTCGGCAGCGTGCACTTCGCGGCGATGGCCGAGACCGAGCGCGAGAACATCCGGGAGTCGGCCCTCGAAGGACTCGACGCAGCGGCCCGCAAAGGCAAGCACGGCGGCCGACCTGTGCGGTGCCAAACTCGCCCATGGCATCTGATCTGGTCTTCTATCCTCGACACTCGTGTTTCTGCGCCTGCTTCTGCTCATGGTCCGGTTGTCCGGCTGGTTGACGCTACTCACGCGGGGCGACACCTCCAAGGACGTGGAGATCCTGGTGCTGCGTCATGAGGTCGCCGTCCTGCGTCGTCAGGTCTCCCGGCCACGACCAGACTGGGCCGACCGGGCGCTGCCGGCCGCACTGGCGCGACCGCTGCCCACCCGGCTTCGCCTCCATCGGATCGACGCCAGGCACCCTGCTGTCCTCGCACCGCCGCCTGCTCGGCCATCAGATCGGAGAAGGCACCATCCGCCGCATCCTCACCGCGGCCGGCCTCGGCCCAGCGCCACGCCAGACCTCACCGACCTGGCGACAGTTCCTCACCTCGCAAGCCGCCGGCATCCTGGCCTGCGACTTCCTGCACGTCGACACCGTCTTCCTCAAACGCCTGTACGTCCTGTTCGCCATGGAGATCGAAACACGCCGCGTACACCTGCTGGGCCTCACCTCCAACCCGACGGGCGCATGGCCCTGCGCACCCAGCACCAACACGCCCGCCACATCATCGCCGCCGGTGGCTCCTACCTGTTCATCGTCAAGGGCAATCAGCCCCTTCCCCCACGCGGCCCAGGCCATCCAGATCAAACGCCGCCGCACCGACCAACGCAGCAGCAAGACCACCATCGTCACGGTCTACGCCGTCACCAACCTCCCACCGGGACGCATCACCCACGCCCGGCTCGCCGCCCTGATCCGCGGACACTGGAGCGTCGAGACCCTGCACCACATCCGCGAAGACGCCTCCAAGGTCCGCACCGGCAACGCACCCCGGATCATGGCCGGCCTCCGCAACCTAGCCATCGGCCTGGCCCGCCTGATCGGCTGGACCAATGGCTACCGGGTCACGACGGCCGGATGCGGTAGGCCCGGATGATCGTCTGCTCTACCGTGTTGCCCGCCTCGTCCACCGCTCGGGCGCGCAGAGACACGAACCCGTCGCCGGCCGGGTGGCGCAGAACGGCCGCCGGCCCGTGGATCTCGGTCTTGGTCCAAGTGGCTCCGTCGTCGTAGGAGACCTCTACCGAGAGCCGCTTGACGTGGCGGGAGGTGCTTCCCTGCAGCGGCTGAACGGTCACCGGCACGGTGAAGCGCCGTCCGGACGGGGCGGAGTTCTCGGTGTCGAGGGCCGGGCTGAAGCGCACGACCGACACGGGCAGCCGCGCGGGCGTGTCGCTCGTGGCGGCGTGCCCGGACCGGAACGTCCACACGCCGGACACGCGCGTGGACAGCGTCGCGGGCGCACCGCGCTCGGATTCGACGACGAGACGGTAGGCGGCCTCCCGCGCGGGCACGGTGAAGCTCGTCCTGGTCTCCGGCTGCTCGCCCACGAGGGTGCCGTCACGGTAGAGGGCTGTTCGCTGCGTGGCCCGGGTGGAGGAGCCGAGCGCTCCTCTGCCGTCGCCGTACATGAGCAGGTCGGTCGAGATGACGTCGCCGGTGCGGCTGACGCCGTTCAGTCCTTCCGCGCCCGCCCAGGGCAGCGTGGGCGAGAAGACGCCGCGGTTCCACAGTTCCGTGTACGTCCGCCCGGACCGGTAGACCGTGAAGGGCGAGTCGAAGCGGTTGAGCCGGCCGTCGGAGCCGTACTCGAACAGGTGACGCTGCCAGCGGATGCCGTCGTCGGTGTTGACGTACTCGACCTGTTTGAACGGCGTGCCGAACGTGGTGGGATACAGGAAGGCGAAGACGGCGCCGTCGCGCGGCCAGGCGCCGCTGTACGCGTTGGCCTCCGCGTCGGGCAGGTGGCGGGCGTAGTCGGTATGGATGGCGGCCAGGTCCCGCTGCGCCACGCGCCGCTCGAATCCGTTGACCATGCCCCCGGAGTGGAACCAGGTCAGGTGGTAGGCGTACGGGCTGCCGACCCGGGCGGCGGCCCACAGCCCGGCGACCTTGGTGCGCACGCCCGGATAGGTGCGGGCGGGGCCGAGCTGGGCGGTGAACGTGCTGTCGTAGGAGTTGCCGAGCCAGCCCCAGGCACGCGACGTCCCGTCGGCAACCTGGTACTGGTAGACGACCTCGGCCAGCAGCGAGACGGCGTCCGCGCGGGGAAGCGTCAGCGAGATCGGCCGGCCCAGCCGCGCGTCGGCCTCCACGGTCTGCGACCGGTCCAGGTCGAGGCCCGGGTGGACGAGGAGCGTCCTGCTCTGGTCGTCGCGGATGGAGGTCCTGATCAGCCATCTGCCCTTGGGCAGCCGCAGGGTGGCCGGCCCCTGGGGCTCCTCCAGGTCGATCGGCGTCTGCTCGGCGTCCAGGCGGTACAGCGTCGTGAAGGTGCCGGTGGCCGGTTGGCCGTTCCTGTCGGTGAACCTGAGGGTGAGGTCGTAGCTCTCGATCTCCTTGTCCACCCCGACCGGCGTGCTGAGGACCAGCTCACCGTCGCCGGTGGCGACGACGTGCCCGCTGAGGAGGCCGTCGGGCCCGCCGGCGCGAGTGTCGGAGGTGACGACGGCCTCGGCCTGCCCGCCCGCGGGGACGGTCAGCGTGGCGGGCGTGACGCTGAAGGCCTTGTCGCCACGCACCTCCAGGTGGAGGGTCACCGGCTGCTGCTGGTGGTTGCGGTAGACGATCTTCTTGCTGGCCGGCTGGTCGTCATCGTGCGGCCATGCCTGCCGTCCGAAGCCGAGACCGGTCGGTTCGGCGGTGACGGCCTGGCTCGTACCGCGGTCGGCGTCGACGAGCCCCGCGCCCTGCGCGAATACCCCGATCCCCGGCAGCGGCCGGGCGGTGCCCATGAGGGTCGCCTTGAGCGTGCCGCCCTTCCAGCCGGCATGCGCCCCGGCCAGCAGCGCGGCGACGCCCGTGACGTGCGGGGTGGCCATGGAGGTGCCGGACATGGCGACGTAGGAGCCGTCGCCGGGACTGTCCTTGCCACGAGCCGCGGTGATGTCCACGCCGGGGGCGGTGATATCCGGCTTGAGGCCGTCATCACCGGCGCGCGGCCCGCGGCTGGCGAAGCCGGCCTGCTCGCCCGACTTGCTGACGGCGCCGACCGCGAGCGCGGCGTCGGCGGTGCCGGGCGAGATGAGCGTGCGATCGGCGCCGTAGTTGCCGGCCGCCGCCACGAACAGGGTGCCGTAGCGCTCGCTGAGCGTCTGCACGGCCTCCTCCAGCGGGTCGGCTCCGGGGGTGTCCGGGCCCCCGAGGCTCAGGTTGACGACCTTCGCGCCCTGCTCGGCCGCCCACTGCATGCCCGCCAGGATGGCCGAATCCGAGCAATACTCCGACTCGCACACCTTGCCGTCCAGCAGCGTCACTCCGGGCGCCACGCCACGGTACCTGCCGCCCGAGGCGGCGCCGCTGCCCGCGATGGTGGAGGCCACGTGTGTGCCGTGCCCGATCACGTCGCGTTCGTCCTGGACCTCGGTGAAGTCGGCCCGCGCCGCGACCCGCCCAGCGAGATCGGGATGGGTCGCGTCGATCCCCGTGTCGAGCACCGCCACCTTGACGCCGGCGCCCGTGTGCCCGCGCTCCCACGCCTGCGGCGCGCCGACCTGCTTGACACTCACGTCGAGCGTGATGTGCCGGCGCCCGTCGAGCCAGATCTTGCCCGTGCCGGCCGCGAGCGTCCGCCACGTCCGCGCGGACTCGCCCCTGCGCTGCCGTACGGAGAAGCCCCGCACCGCGCCCAGCGGCCTGAACCCGCTCATCGCGCGGACGGCGGGCGTGGGACCAGAGGACCCCGTCACGAGCAGGGGGAGCTCCTTGCGGTTGTCGTCGTACCCGAGCTCCAGTAGCCCGGTCACGTCGAACAGCCGGGGGTCCAGCCGTCCGGCGGCGACCAGCGGCGCGGCGTCGCTGGGTAAGACGCGCAGCCGCCCCCGCGCCTCGTCGGTGAGGAAGGTGACCTTCTCCCTGCCCTCCCCCGGCTCGACCATCGCGCTCGTCGGGCCGGTCACGGTCACCTTGTCACCGGTGATGAGCGTGACCGTCCGCACGCCGGTCATCGCCTGGTCGCCGGCCGCCGCGACCGCCTGTGGCGGGGCGGCCGACTCTGCGACCGCTTGTGGCAGGGCGGCCGGCTGGACGGTCATGGCCACAGCGAGCACGGCGACACCGGCCCACCTCGTCGTTCTTTGCACTCAATTCTCCGATCATCAGGGAGATATCACTACGTAGTGGGCGATGGTTAGGTTTAGTTACACGGCATTTCAGAAACGCCCGCAGGACAGCGGAGACCGGGGCCGGGGTCAGGCGCGTTGTGCACCGCTGTTCTCACGCATCCATTCCGGGGCGAGCGTGATCCGCTCAAGACCAAACCCCAGACAGGCGCTGTGTCCTGCTCGACGTCGGCGGCGACCCTGCCAACGCGCGCTCGCTGGAGAACAGCCGGGCGGGTCCCTCAGCCGTGGGTGTTTCAGCCGCGGGCGGGGCCGGTTCGCTCTGGTTCGGGGACCACGGGAGGCAGCGTGTCGGTCCACTCGGAAACTCGGACCGTGGTCGTCCCCTCCTTGTAGATCTTGCCGTCCTTGCCACTGCGGTAGCTGCGGCTGACGACGAGCGAGGTTTCGGGGTCGATGATGACCTTCAGGTCCACGCCGAGGTCGGAGATCTCCAGGCCGTCGCCGGCGCGGCCCAGATCGTCCTTCATGGTGCCGATGCTCTTCACGATGGGAATCGTGGCCAGCGCCCGGAAGGCCGCGGCGCGAACCTCCGGTGGAGCCGGCAAGTCGCCCAGCAGGTTGACCAGAGAGTTGGCCACGAACCACTCGCGTGCGGCGGGATCCACATCGCCATCGCCGTTGTCGACCTTGTCGGCGATCCACGCCTTCAGCTTCTCCGGATCGGTCGGCAGCCTCTCGATCTGGGAGAAGCTGACGTGGTTGTCGGCCAGGGAGAACGTCTTGGGGCCCTTGGCCGCGTAGACGGTGTCGCCCTCGCCGGAGGGCACCCATGCCTGCCCGTCGCGCCTGACCCAGCTTTCGGAGGACTTCGTGGGACGTGTCTTCTTTCCGGCGCGCACGCTGTGGTCGGCCTTGATATGCCAGTAGGTCCCTGAGTCGGCCCTGTTCTGCGCGGTGGAGGCGGCCGCGAGCAGGATCTGAGTGCTGGACAGCTGCGCTGGCACCGCCGACGCACTGTGAGGCGTTGCGTTCGGCGATCCGGTGGTCACCGCCACAGGCGTTCCGCTGGTGGTGACCACCACGGCTACGGCTGCGGCCGCGGCCGCCGTGAGGCCTATACCTCCGGTCAGCCAAGCGAAGCTCCTGCGCCTCGGTCGTGCCTGGGCGTTTTGGAGCCGGCGCCGCCCTTCGCCTACGACGGTGTCGGAGGGATCGGGCTTGTGCAGCATCTTGCTGATCATCTCCAGTTCGTTCATGGTTCGATGTCCTTCAGTTCGGTGCGGAGCTTCTTTCGGGCCCGGCTGAGCCGGGAGCCGACGGTGCCGTACGAGATCCGCAAGGTCTGTGCGATCTCCTCGTGGCTGAGCTGACCGAGCGCCATCAGCAGCAGCACATCCCGTTCGCCTCGGGTCAGTTTCATCAGCGCCTTGGCCAGCTGAGGCTGCAGTCGTTGGGCGCTGACCGCGCTGACCACCTGGGTCTCGTGGCTGTCGGCATCCGGTTCCGCCCCCGCGCGAGCCAGGGCTCGGTAGTGGCGGGCCTCCTTGCTGCGGTGCCGCGCCACGAGGTTGGTGGCAATCCCGAACAGCCAGGGCCGCAGGCCGCCACGCTTGGGGTCGAAACTCTCTCTTCTGCGGAGGGCGATAAGGAAGGTTTCGGCGGCCAGGTCGTCGGCGGCCTGTACGTCCAGCCGTCCGGCGATGTACCGGTAGATGTCTCGGAAGTGCCGGTCATAGACGGCCGAGAAAACGGCGGGATCACGACCGGCCTGGGCGGCAAGCTGGGCATCTATGACGTCCTCGACCGCGCTTGGTCCAGGAGTCACGTGTGGGTCTCCGTCATGCGGGCACCTCTTGGGGTTTGGCGACACTCACTTGAACTTCTCTCAACCGCCCGATCGCTTTCCCGCATGGTGCTGTACGGTCCGACGCTCACCGTGGCTCAGGTCTCCGGGCCGGCGGACCGGATGGCGGGCCGGCGGTTCCGGGCGCTGGTCCTTTGACGACCTTCACGAGCCTGCTGTCGTGACGCCGGTGCAGTCTCCGGGGTTCCGCAGCTGGTAGTCACACGCGAGCCCGGATTTGGGTGTCGACCTGCGGGAACGCGTGCAGGGCCGGGGATGATCGTGTGCCTACGCCCTCCGCGGCCGATTGCTGATCGAGTCAGGCGGGTTCGAAGACGGAGACTCGGGCCGGTGGCGCGATGGAAAGTGCCTGGTAGACGGCTCGTTGAGCGGGTCGCAGCGAGGTGGTGTGGACGACGGTTCCGGCCGGCCCGGCGAGGGTGACCTGGGATAGACGCGACAATTCGCGGTTGATCCGAGGCCATCTTTGCCCGCATCGGCGTTCGGCGACCCGGGTCAGCAGCAGGGCCAGCCAGCAGATCAGCACATGCGCGCCGAGGCGGTGCTCGAGCCGGTGGAAGACCGGACGAAGCAGGAGCTCGGACTTCATGTCCCGGAAGCCTCGCTCCGCTTCGAGGAGGTTTTTGTAGCCAAGTGCGACGTCTTCGGTGCTGATCTCGGGATCACCGGCACCGCCCTTAACGATCGGCAGTCGTGAGCCAAGCCCCGATCTGGTGCGCCGTGGCGCACCGGCGGTCACCGCCGAACAGGCGCTGCGGGCTCGCCATGTGGTCACCGCGACCAGTACCCGCTGCGCTGGCAAACACATGGCTGCCAAGACCGAACCACTCCCGGTTCGTTCTCTACGTCAGGAGGCGAAGCCCATCCTGACTCTCCTTCGAGCACGGCGTGCCTTCGGCAACCATCCGGCCCACCCCGACAACGGCCGTATCGACCACCCGCCGGCCCGCACGGGCTCTTCATAGTCGATGCCGCTCGCAATCTCTATGAGGTGATGTCCCGGTCTGAACCGGCCCGCCGATCAGTGCGCGGGCGCGGTGCCGTAGGGAACGGTCATCAGCTCCATGTTGTGGCCGTTGGGGTCCTGAAAGTACACGCCTCGGCCGCCGAAATCGTGGTTGATCTCGCCCAACTGCTGGTGGAACGGGTCGGCGTAGTAGGTGAGCCCAGCCTGCCTGATGTGCGCGAAGGCCGCGTCGAACTCCGCGTCGCCGACCAGGAAGGCGTAATGCTGCGGCTGAATCTCCCCCGTGCCGATGTCGACGAAGTCCAGCGTGACCCCGTTGGACAGCACGACTGGCAAAAACGGCCCCCATTCCGCGCCGACCGGCAGGTCCAGGATCTCGGCCAGGAAGCGGGCTGACACGTCCTTGTCGCGGGTGTGGACGATGGTGTGGTTCAGTTCGATGCTCACGATGGTCCTTTCACAGCATCTTCTGGATCGTTGAACTAAACTTTAGAACAGTAATCCAGTAGATGGAACGTTGTTCTTTGGAGACTGTATGCCAGTGGACCTGCCCGGTGTCGTCCGGCTGCGCGACCAGCGCGAGGCACTGACTCTGCGCACGATCCTCACCGCGGCGCGACGCCTCTTTGCCGAGGGCGGCTATGCCCGCACCCCGATCCGCCGGATCGCCCAGGAAGCCGGTGTCTCACCGCAGACCATCTACACGTGCTTCGGTTCCAAGGCGGGCGTTCTCATTGGCCTGGTCGACCTGATGGACGATGTGGCGGGCATGCCGGACCTGATGGCGGACCTGGAGGGAACAACCGACCCGGACGAGCTGATCGGCCTGCTCGCCCTGGCCGCACGCCGGCTCAGGGAGCATTGCGGCGACATCCTCGCGATCCTGAACTCCGGCGCTGCCGTCGACCCCGACATCGCCGCCACCCAGGCGGAGGGCGCCCGGCGCAACCGCCTGGGCGTCGAGATGGTCGTCGAGCGCATCCGCGCCACCGGCCACTCCGTCGACGCCAAGGCGACCGACATCGCCGTCGCTCTGATGAGCGGCGGCGTTCACGACAGCCTCGTCATCGACGCGGGCTGGTCTCATGACGACTACGAGATCTGGCTCAGACGCACTCTCGGGTCCGCCCTGGTCGCCTCACCCGCATCACGCCGGGCAGACCAGGCCGAGTAGGGAGCTGTCGACAACGGAACGACCGGCGGCCTTATCCGACGACGCTCCTAGGCTCACCTAATTGGAGGTGTCGCATGGAGAACTGGGACCAGTGGCCGCTGCTGGAGGTGAGCGACGGGGATCCGGTATCGGTCACCTCGGCGCTACGGCCGGCCACGCAGCGGCAGACGCCCTTCGCCGCCGTGGTGGTGCTGACCACCTCGGGCCCCGCCCCGCGCGGGCAGGAAGCACGGGCGCGGGTGCGGATGCTGATGCAGGTCCGGCCGGGCCTGCGCCGATGGTGTCGCGGCCTGGCCTTCGTGCTCAAGGGCGAACCGCCCGCGAAGTCATTGCGGTCGGCCGACACGTTGTGGGGCTGTCCGACTTACACGACTCGTGACCTGGCACAGGCCAGGGACTGGGCGCGCCACTCACTTGCCGAGGACGCCATCGCCGCGGTGCTGGTGGCCGCGTTCGCGGCGAGCACCGCGCAGACGATCGTGATCGCGGCCGGTCATACCGCCCCGCCCGGGCGGGGCATGTTCGCCAGGGCGGGGAACCCTGACGTCTACAGCGCCGCATCCGCATGGTCGCTGTGTTCTGCCGCGTCCCGAGGCAGAACACAGCGACCTTCTCGGGTCAACGAGACAGAACCTTGTTGGGGAGGTAGATCGGCATGGAGTCCTCCCAGATGCTGTCGGTCAGCATCTTCTTGCCTGAGCCGTCGGCATTCATGAGGAAGATCTGGCCGTAGGGCTGGAAGGTGTTGTCGTACAGCGCCGCTTCCTCGCGGAAGCCGTACATGCCGCTGTTGTAGAGGATGCGCCCGTCGGGGTTCCAGACCGCGTGGCCCTCATTCGCGCCGCTGCCGCCGGTCAGGACCCGCAGGCCGGTGCCGTCGGGACGGATGGTGCACACATCGAAATTGACCGCGTCCATCTTGCGGGTGAACAGGATGAGCTTCCCATCCGGCGACCAGTCGGGCAGGTTGTCGTACTCGGTGGTGAGGACACGCGTCGCTCCGGTCTCAAGGTCGAGGATGCGCAGACCTTTGTTCTCCGCGCCCCACACGCGATAGACGAGGAGCTTGCCGTCGGGCGAATAGCTCGGAAAACCGGCGTGCGAGGTGCCGTCGGTGAGCACCTCCCACTCCGAGCCGTCGGCGCGCACCCGCGCGACCACGGCCGTGCTGGTGGCGCGCATGAAGAACCAGCCACCCAGGCCGAAGGCGATCCACTCGCCGTCGGGTGACCATGCGGGCCGGAACGCGCCGGCCAGGCCGCGCGCGACAAGCGAGGGGTCCAGCCCCCGCCCGTAGGAGTCGAAGACGACGCGCTGGTCCGTGCCGTCGGGGTTCATGGTGACGATCGAGGAGTGGCCGAGCTGCTTTTCGGTGTAGGCGAGGCGGCCCTGGTTGGACAGGACGGGGAACACGTCGCAGAAACGGTAGTCCCAGTCCGGATCCCAGCTGTAGAGCGGCGTGTCGAGCGGGCGTACCGACCAGCCGACCTTGTCATAGATCACTGACGTGCCGTCCGGCGACCAGACCGGCGAGCGCACCCAGGGCCGCTTGACGGCCGGGATCGTGCCTGAGGTGTAGGCCAGGCCCTCGGCGGCTCCGCCCTTGACGAGGTAGCCGATCTCGGTGGCGTTCACGAACTGGGGTGAGACCTTCAGGCCGGGGCCGGAGGTGTGCTCGACGCGCGCACCGGTCGCGACGTCGACCGAGACGATCTGGGATTCGACCCTTCCGATGTAATCGGGGCGGTGGGCGCCCCAGGTGCCCTCGGTGGTGATCTCGTAGAAGACGACCCGGCGGCCGTCCGGCGACCACTTCGGCGAGCCGAGGCAGTACCCCTCCTTGGTGGCGATCTTGCGGAAGCCGGTGCCGTCGGGGCGGATGACGTAGATGCTGAGCTCCTGGGTGTGCTCCCAGCCGCGGCCGTCGTCATGCCCGCGCCATGGCGTGTTGCGGTCGCTGGAGAAGGCGATCCACTGGCCGTCGGGCGACCACGAGGGGCGGAAGTGACCGTCGGGCATGGTGGGGTCGCCGGCGACGTTCGGGGCGTTGGTCAGGTTTTTCAGCTTGTTGGTGCGCAGGTCGAGCACCCAGATGTGGGTTTTGTGGTCGCCGGGGGTGGCTTCGCGGGTGGAGACGAAGGCCAGCTTGGTCCCGTCGGGCGACAGGACGCCGGCGTCATGGACCGCCCGGCCGATCGCTAACGGTTGGAGGCCCGTTCCGTCGATACGGGCCCGGTAGATGCTGGAGTCGCCGTCGCCCCTGCGTTCCGAGGTGAAGACCACCGACTGGCCGTTGGCGGAGAAGCCGGCGTGGTAGTCGAAGGTCGCGTTGCCCAGCAGCGGGCGCTCGTTCGAACCGTCGAGGTTGGAGATGTACAGGTGTGATGCTGAGGGACCGATCCGGTTCATCAGCATCACGCCCTTCTTGTCGCCGGTGGCGGCTGCCACGGCGAAGGGCTTGGGCAGGAAAGCGGTGCCGACGGTGGCCGCTCCGGCCACCAGAAAGGCTCGCCTCTTCATTCCGGATTCCATCGCTGACGCCCTCTCTTGTGTTTCGATGCGCCCTGAATAGGCATGACGATGTGTCACACCGGACAGGGTTGGAGAAAAGCGAGTCGGTGCGCTCAGGCGTGCTGCTCGGCCGGGCGGCGCCGGGCGATGAGCCCGAGGCGTTTCAGGGCGAGCTTGTCGAGCCAGGTCAACAGCCCGTTCAGGGTGAGCGTCATCACGATCAGGACGATCAGACCGGCGAAGGTGGCGGCCGCGTCCAGGTTCATGGCGGAGGTGAACAGGCCGTGGCCGATGCCCTCGGTGGAGGCGATGAACTCGGCGCCGATGACGCCGAGGATGGCCAGCGGTCCGCCGGTCTTGAGCGCGGCGAAGAACGGGGCGGCCAGGGTGGGGATCGTCACGTAGGTGAGCAGGTGGTGCCGGCGGCCGCCCATGACCTGGACGATCTCCATGAGCTCCCGCTCGCGCAGGCGCAGGCCGAGGTAGATGTTGTAGAAGGTCACGAAGGCCGGGCCGATCATCGCGATCGTGATCTTCGACCAGGGGCCGATGCCGAAGAACAGCAGGAACAACGGCGCGAGCGCGATCTTGGGGATGCCGTTGAAGGCCGCGACGAGGGGCTCGAGCACCCGGCCCGCCAGCGAGAACGAGCCCAGCACCAGGCCCACCACGGTGCCGAGCGTGACGCCCATGGAGAAGCCCGCTACCACCTCGATCAACGTGGCCCTGACGTCGATCCATCCGGACTCTGAGCCGAGTAGCTTGACCAGGGCCTGCGCCACGTCGGTGGGTTTGCTGACCGCGTACTCGGGCAGGACCGGTCCGCTCAGCAGCTGCCAGAGGGCCAGCACGACGGCGATCACCACAATGCGTAGCGCCACCAGGGTGAGCGGGCTCTGCCACCGGTCGCTCTTGCGCTTGGTCGTGGCCACGGCTGAGGTCTTCTTCCGCACCGGCTTGTCAGTAGTCGCCACCATCACGATCCTCCGCCCGACGGCACGTAGGCGTTGCTCCAGTTGTCCGCGGTGACGGACATCGTCTTGGGGAGCACGCCGAGCCCGTTGATGAAGTCCAGGGTCTTCTTCCATTCCGCGTCGTTCATCGCGACGCTGGTCGGCCAGCCGACCTGCTTGAGGGCGGCCTTCAGCACGGGGGCCGGGGTACCCTCCATCGCCTTGGCGGCGATGTCCAGCAGTTCCTGGTCGTCCACATGCGCGTTCATGTACGCCGTGGCCTCTTGGACCGCGGCGACGAATTTCTTGGCGGTCTCGGGGTTCTTGTCGAGGTAGTCCTTGCGCGCCACCACGAATTCCCCGTAGCCGGCGCGTTCAGGAGACCACTCGGGAACGCGGAGAGGGTCGGCCACCACGATGCCTTCCCCGGCGTGCTCGATGGACAGCGGCGTCGGCTGGCCGGTCATGAACCAGTCGATCTGGCCGCTGTTGAGGGAAGCCTTGTTCGCTGCCGGGCTCGGCAGCTGCACCCACTTCACCTTGGTGGGGTCGACGCCGCGGGCCTTGAGGAACTGGCTCGCCTGGGCCTTGGTGTTGGCCGAGCTGGCGCCGGCGGTGGAGGTGGCCAGTGCCTTGGCCGCCTCCTCGGGCGTGGTCTCGGCAGTGATCTTGTTGGCGTCGGCGAACTTTTTGCTGACGACGATGGCGATCGGGTTGCCCAGGCCGTCGGCGGCGATGGCGACCTGCGGAACGTTCTTGGCCAGCGCGGACAGGAAGCCGGTGGGGCTGGAGTTGAGGAAGTGCACCGAGCCGGATTCGAGGGCCGCCGGGCCGGTCGAGGCGTTGGTCGACACGAACGTGACCTGGAGCCCGTGCTTGCTGAAGTAACCCTTGGCCTCTGCCACCTTCATCGGCAGGTCCATGATGTTGTCGCCGCTGCCGACCATGACCTGGATCAGGCCGCTCGCGGTGCTTTGGCCAGCCTGGCCGCCGGACTCGCCGCAGGCGGCGGCCACTCCGGCGCTGAGGACCAGTGCGGCCGTGACCGCCAGAGTGCGCAGGCCCCGGCGGGTATGGTGCTGTCTCATTTCGGCTCCTGACACGTGCATGGGGGGTTATTCGGCAGGGGTGCCGGCGGGGCTGACCGCCGTCTGCAGCAGCAGGGCCCGCCGGGCGGAGGCAACGTGGTGACGCATCGCGGCTACGGCCGCCTCCGGGTTACGGGTGACGATGGCCATCAGGATCGCCTGATGCTCCTCCAGCGACCCGGTCCTCGGATGTTGTGCGGACAGGTTGCGATATTGGCGCATGACCAGCGGATACAGCAGGGTGTCGTAGGCCCTGGCCAGGGTCTGCTGGTGGGCGGCTTCCTTGACCTGCTGGTGGAACCTGCGGTTGCCGCGCGAGTACCCCACCTGGTCCCCGCGCCTCTTGCAGTCCTCCATCGCCTCCAGCGTGGCGCGCAGCTCGCGGATCTCCTCCTCGGTGGCCCGCTCGGCGGCCTTGCCGGCCAGGGCGGACTCCAGCACTTCGCGCGCCTCCAGGATGTCGGCCGCCTCCTGCGGGGAGAAGTTCCTCGTCCGCACGCCACGGTTGACCTCGCTGGTGACGTAGCCCTCCTGGGCCAGCTGGACCAGCACCGAGCGCATGGTGCTGCGCGAGACGCTGAACATCCCGGTCAGCTCGGCCTCGGTGAGCCGCGTGCCCGGTGCGATGTTCTCCGACAACAGCAGTGAGCGCAGGCCCTCGTAGGCCTGGCTGTGCCTGTTGCGCGTCTCCGCGGCCTGGCCGTGGTCGCTGCCGTTTGCCATGATCACCTGTGTCCCAGAAGAGAGATGACGACTGCTCCGGGGAGCATTTCGAAGGTCAGCCTGCGGCCAGGCTCGGATACAACCGCCGCGCCGTGCCGGCGAAGATCTCCTCCCGGGCGGCCTGCGGCAGGTCCGCGAGGATCTCCTCGGCGAGCCGCAGCAGTTCGGGCAGCGACTGCTCGGCGGCCGGGAGGTTCGAGCCCCAGGCGATTCGCCCGGCGCTGAACGCCTCGATCACCGGCTCCAGGAAGCCGGCCGCCTCCTTGCCCGCGTCCTGGAGGCGTTCCAGGTTGCGGTGGGTGAGCTTGAGGTGCAGGCCGGAGTGGCGGGCGAGCCTGGCCACCTCGCCGCCGGCGTCGGCGGGTGAGGCGGCGATGTCGGGGTAGCCGATGTGGTCGAGGAGCACCCGCACGCCGGGGAAGCGTTCCAGCATCTCCTCCAGCTGCTTGGTGGCCGGTCCGAGGCGCATCTGGAGGCAGACGGTGACATCCAGCTCCTCTGCCTTCTCCCAGAATTCGTACGTCTCGGGTGCGGCGAACCACTCGCCTTGAACGGGCACGGTGCTGCCGTGGGTGAACAGCCGCACCCCGGCCAGGCCGCCGTCGATCGCCCCGGACAGGCGAGCGGCGGCATCGGGCCGCAGGGGGTCGAAGGTGCCCACCGCCACGAAACGATCGGGGCGCTGCCGGGCGCTGTCCACGACGTAGGAGTTGTCGTACCCGTAGTTCGTGGTGGCCTGGACCAGTACCGCCTGACCGATGCCCGTCGCGTCCATCCGCTCGACCATGCCGTCGGCGGTGACCGGCCGGGATTCGGCCCAGTCCGACTGCTTGCCGCCGATCGGCCCTCGCGGGTACCTGCTCAGGTCATCCGAGATGACGTGGCAGTGGGTGTCGATCACGGTCATCTGTAGTCTCCTTGCGCGAACAGCTCATGGACGTCGGTGGGGAAGTCAGGGTCGAGCAGACCCTGATCCCTGCAGAAGCGCACGAGTGCCTTCAGGCTCGGCTCGTTGGCCTCGATGCCGTACGGGATCGGGTCTGCGCCGATCTGCTCCGCCTGGCGGGCCAGCCGGGGAATCGTGGACCAGGCCGTCTCGCTTCGCCGTTTGCTCTCCACCAGTGCCGCATACAGCGCGGCCGGCAGGCCGGGGTCGCGTTCGACCAGATCGGAGCGGATCACGACCACCGAATGCAGGGGATAGATCCCGGTCCGCAGGTACCAGTCGGCGCTGAGCACCTCGGCGTGGGGAAAGAGCGGATAGGAGCCTTCGGTGCCGCCGCCGTGAGCGGTCCAGCCCGCCTGAGGTGCGCCCGCGCGTCCGGTCCCGGCGTTACCGGTGAGCGCGGCGTCCAGCTCCCCGGCGCTCAGCAACTCGCCCAGGGAGCGCCCGTCGGTGACCCGCTCGACGTTCGCGGGGACCCGGCCTTCGACGTGGTCGTCGTCGTCCACCACCCACGTGATCTTCTCGTGCGCCACGCCGTACTCCTCGGCGAGGACGCCGCGCACCCACACGCCGGTGCTCACCGAGTACGCGCGCACCCCGACCCGCCGGCCCTCCAGATCCCGCGGCGTCCGGATGCCCGAGAGCGCGGCGCACTGGACGTCCTCGTGGTGGAAACGCCGGTTGAGGAAGATGGGAATCGCGGTGAGCGGCACGCCCGCCTGGCGGGCCATCAGATAGGACACCGGCGCCAGCTCGCACACGTCGAACTCGAGGTCGCGGATCATCCGCCGGTAGGCGGCGATGATCGGCTTCACCTCCACCGGCTCGACGTCATACCCGTCCAGCTCCAGCTGCGCGTGGGGGTATTCCCCCAGAGCGACCTTCATAGCCTGCCTTCCCTTACTCCGAGCGCCTCGCAGGAGCGCGCCACCAACTCGTCGAAAGCCACCGGCCGGGGCACAACCTCCTGCTCCAGCGCAAAGGCCGCCACCTTCGTCACGGCTCCGCGCAACGCCTCGAAGCCCACCGCATCGCTGGTGATCTCCCGCATCGCGTCATAGGCGGCGAGGACGGCGCCCGAGTGCTCGCGCGCAGCCTTCTCACTGACGCCCACGACATGGTTGAGGGGCAGGAAGCCGCTCCGCTCCGTCCATGCGGCGGCGACCTGCGCGGCGTCGGGGATGGCGGTGCGGATGCGGTCGTCGGCCGGCAGCTCGTTGCCCATGATCCCGAAGTCCAGGGAGCCGCCGAGAAAGTCCGCCTGCAGGCGAGCCCCCTCCGGCGCCCGCCGTACCCAAGAGGGGTCGTGCTGCTCGTCGACGTGGCCGCCCTCGTACACCACCCAGTCGACCTTGCGCAGGTCGACCCCGTACTGCTCGGCCAGGAAGCCGCGCATCCACACCCCAGTGGTCTGGCTCCACGAGCGGACGCCCACGCTGCGGCCCTGAACGTCCTCGACAGTCAGGTCGCCGCAGGTCACCAGAGTCTGGTGCTGGGCGCGGCCGAGCATGGTGACCGGCAGCAGGATCACCGGGTGGTCGTGCGCGACGGCCTGCAGCAGCGTCACGATCGGCAGTTCGCAGATGTCCACCGAGCCTTGGCCGATCATGCCGCGTGCGGCCTTGTGCACCGGGCGCACGTCGAGCCGCTCCACCTGTGTGCCGGTCCCGCGGACGGCCGCTGCCGCGGCAGCGGCGAGGTCGTCACGCCCCAGAACTAACTTCACGTGCTCTCCTTCTCGAAGTGGAACCGTTCGTGGTGCTGTCGCAGCAGGTCGATGCCGTAGTCGCCGGCGTTGGGCGTGCGGACCACGGTGTGGATGTGCCGGCGGGTCGGGTAGTCGTTGTCGAACATCACGCCGGCCATGTGCTCGAACTCGATGAGGATCACCGGGCTGTGCAGGCGGTAGTAGAACACCCCGTCGGGGTCGCCCGCCCAGGCGAAGTGCGTCTCCGTCTCGTGGGCGAGCACCTCCTCCATGCGGACCCGGGCGTGGTCCTCGCGGGCCCGGCCCACGTAGAGGCCGAGCAGGTCGGTGGCGATCAGCCGCTGCGGCTCGGTGAGCTCGCCGAGCGGCAGGCCGGTGTAGTTCAGCTCGAAGTTGTCGCGGAAGGCGCCGACGAACAGCTCGGGCGGCAGGTCATCGGCGAAAACCGCGCTCTTGCGCTGCTCGGCGGTCAGGCTGGTGAACAGCCGCGCGGCCACGGCCTCCTCGCGGCGGAAGGCGGCGGTCCCGGCGTACCGGCCGCCCTCGGCCACCGTTGGTTCAGCGCCCAGGAAGGTCGGGGTGAGGGTCATCTGGTCGCCGACGATGACGGCGTTGACGCAGATGTGGTGGCCGTCGAGCTGCCAGCCCCACGGCTGGCCGCTCTCGGGCGAGCCGTAGATGCTGAACCAGTACAGCCACTCGTTGAGCAGGTGCTCCTCGCCGCGCAACTCGCCCATGGTCAGGTTCAGATTCATCAGGTCGATGATCTGCGTGTAGCCGTAGGCGCTGAGGCTGGTGCGTACCAGGGCGAGAGCCTTGTCCCGCTGCCGCTGGTCCAGATCCTCCAGGCACAGCCCGTGGCGCAGGAAGTAGCGCACGCCGTTCGCCCAGTGCCGCCAGGTCACATCGTCCATGGGGAACCGGCCTTCCGCCAGCTGCCCGGGTTCCAGCGCGGCCAGGTAGTCCAGCGCCGCCTGCCGGATGCCGTCGACGTCGAGACCGGTTTCGCGCAGCGGGAACAGGCCCGGGCGGATGCCGTCGGAGGCGGCCACCCCGTGAAAGGGTTCGTCGGCCGCGCGCCGGCGCCATTCGATCTTCTCGAGCAGGTCCGGGGTGAACTCGGCCGGGCGCCGCACGGGGGCATCGCCCCGTTGCCTGTATCCGATCACGTCCATTTCCGGGTCGCTTTCTCCAGGTCGACGGGTTCGCGGAGGAGCTCCTGCTGCAGGGCGTAGCGGGCGGCCAGCTCCAGGCAGGCGCGCAGCTCGTCCGTCCATCCGGCCCCGAGCTTGTCCGCCAGCGCCCGGACCTGGTCCGGTACGGCACGCAGCACCTCATCGCGGACCACGAGCAGGTGGTTGATCGGGCGGAAACCGTGTCGCTCGGCCCAGGCGCGCTCGGCGGCGTCGGCGTCGGGGATGACCGGGATCAGGCCCTCTCCCTGCCCGCCGATCGCGCGAGGGCCGAGCACGGCGGCCTCGACCTCGCCGTCGCGTAGCAGGTCAGCGACCCGTGCGGCCGATGATCGCGTCACGTACGCCGGTTCCCGGTACTGCGCCACGTGGGGTTCCTCGGTGGTGACCCAGGTGACGTCCGAGGCGGCGACGCCGTACTCCTCCTGCAGGATTCCGCGCACCCACAGGCCGGTGGTCTGGCTGTAGGAGCGCACCCCGATCCGCTTGCCGGGCAGATCCTCAGGGGTGAGGGCGGGACCGTCGGGCAGGCGGGTGAGCGAGCGGTGGTGGCCGCTGCCGACCAGCTCGACGGGCACCAGGGTGATCGGGACGCCCGCCTCGACCGCCTGCAGGTAGGTCGCGAGCGCCAGCTCGCAGACGTCGAACTCGAGGTTCCTGACCATCCGGGCGAAGGCCGAGTAGAGCGGCTTGACCTGCGGGAACTCGAAGCCGGGCAGGTCTTCCACGGTCCGGCCGAGCACGGCCGTGAGCTGCTTCATACGTCCTCGCCGTGGAGCAGCCGACGGTACGGCACGCTGACCACGCCGCGGGTGATGCGGACGTCGATCACGGTCGGGCGCGGGGCCCTCACATACTCCGCGAGCGCGGCACGCAGCTCGGCCTCGTTGCGGACCGTCGCGCCGCCGCCGCCGAGCGCCACCGCGACCGGGCCCAGCTCCGGTGTGGGAATCACCGCGAGCTCCGGGTCCAGGCCGGCGGCCGCCGCCTTGTGGTACTCGGCGCCCAGGCCCTCGTCGTTCATGACGACGATCAGGACGGGGATGTCGTAGCGGCAGGCGGTCTCGAACTCCGGCAGGTGCATCAGGAAGCTGGCGTCGCCCTCGACCACGAAGGCGGGCCGGTTGCCGTTCGCCACGATCGAACCGATGGTCAGCAGCGGGGCCTGGCCGATGGCGCCGAACATGCCGTAGTTCGACATGATCTCGCGGGAGCGCTGGAAGAGCATGGTGCCGAAGTCGGTCTGATGACCGCTGCCCAGCACCAGGCCGATCTCGCCGGGGATCTCCTCGTCCAGGACGTGGATCACCTCGCGCGGGTCCATGCGGCCCGGCTCGCCGCGGAACTCCGCGGGAACCACCAGCGGGGCGGTCAGCCGGTGCAGCACCTCTGCCGTGTGGTAGCCCTCGGTCCGGCCTTCCAGCGTCTGGCTCAGCTGGGTCAGGCCGGTGACCGCGTCAGCCCTGATGTAGGCATCGGCCACCGCGCCGTTTCCCATGACGATGTGCGAAGCCGTGTCGATCTGGATGAACCGGGCGTCCGGGAACAGGTAGCCGTGCTCGATCGTGTAGTGGTTCAGGCTGGCGCCCACCGCGATCACGCAATCGGCCTCCTGCAGCAGCTCCATCGCGACCTTGTTGCCGTACAGCCCGGCGATGCCCACGTGATAGTCGGTTTCGCCGCACAGCCAGTTCTTGGCCTGAAGGGTGGTGGCCAGCAGGGCGCCGGTCTGCTCCTGCAGGCGCAGGACCTGCTCGCCCGCGGCCGCGCCGCGCGCCCCGCGACCGGCGATGATGACCACACGCTTGCTCGACCGGATGATGTCGCGGGCCTGCTCGACGGCGGCCGGGTCGGGCAGCGAGCGTATCTGCGGGATGAGCGTGGTAGAGGGGACGTAGTCCTCAAGTTCCTCGCATTCCTGCTTCTGCACGTCGATCGGAGCGCTGAGCATGATCGGGCGCGACTCGGTCCTGGCCAGATAGAAAGCCTTCTGCACGGCTTCCGCCGCGAGGTCGGCCCGGGACACGTGGACGAACCCGCACTCGATCGCCGCCGCGAAACGCCGCTGGTCCAGGTACTGCACCGCACCCTGGTCACCCCAGGGCGTCTCACCGCAGAAAGCCACCAGCGGGGTTCGCGCCCGGCTGGCGCAGATCATCGAGGTGGCCAGCTGCGCGACGCCCGGCCCGCTGGTCGTCGTGACGACCCCAGGCCTCCCTGCCGCCCGCGCCCACCCATCGGCCATGCCCAGGCCGGAGCCCTCATGCCGCACCTCATACAGGCGCACACCGCGCTGGGCGAGCGCGTTCATCCAATGCATGTTGGCGTCGCCCATCATGCCGAAGACGTCGCTGGTGCCTTCCGCGACGAACGCCTGGGCGAGTGCTTGGTAAACCTTCATTTCAGGGCCCCCTTCAGCCTTGCGAACACGCGCAGCGCGTTATCGCCGTAGACGGCATCGCTCACCGTGCCGATGGAGTCCAGGAGGTACTTGGTGTCGTCGAACCGCCGTCCGGTCTCGGGATCCACGGAGCGGACGGCGCCGATCATCTCGGAGGCGAACAGGATGTTCTCCTGCGGGATCACGTCGAGGAGCAGTTCCAGCCCGCGCCGGTGGTAGACGCAGGTGTCGAAGAAGACGTTGCCCAGCACCGCTTCCTCCAGCGGCGGGCGGCCCTGGTCCAGCATGAAGCCCCGGTAGCGGCCCCAGTGGTACGGCACGGCGCCGCCGCCGTGCGGCAGGATGAGCTTCAAAGTCGGAAAATCAGTGAACAGATCCGACATCAACAGCTGCATGAACGCGGCGGTGTCGCCGTTGAGGTAATGGGCGCAGGTGCCCTGCAAGGCAGGGTTCCGCGACATCGCGACGTGGATCATCGCCGGCACGTCGAGCTCGGCCATTTTCTCGTAGAGCGGGTAGTACACCCGATCGGTCAATGGGGGCGCCTGCCAGTAGCCGTCGGAGGGGTCCGGGTTGAGCAGGCAGCCGACGAAACCCAGCTCCTCGACGCAGCGCTCCAGCTCGGCGACACTGTTGCCGATGGAGGCGGCCAGGCCTTCGCCGGGCGACTGCGGAAGCTGGCAGGCCCCGATGAACCGGCCGGGGAAGAGCGCGCACACGCGGGCGATCAGGTCGTTGCTCACCCGGGACCAGTCCAGGCTGGTCTGCTCGTCGCCGTAGTGGTGGGCCATCTTCCCCGCTCCGGGAGAGAAGATGGTCACGTCCGTGCCGCGCTCCCGTTGCAGTTTGAGCTGGCCCCCTTCGATGGCCGCCCTGATCTCGTCGTCGGTGATGACGAGCTCGCCGGGCGAGACGCGGGCGCCGGAGTCCTCGAACGCGCGGATCTGCCGTTCCCGCCATTGCCCGAGGGCGGGCGGGGCGGTGGTGAAGTGGCCGTGACAGTCAATGATCATGACGTGCTCCTCGTGAGCGTCCGGCCCAGCTCCAGGCCCGGATACGAACGCACCGGGGCCGTCATCAGGAACCGGTAGCCGTCGTCCAGCACCTGCTTGACGTTGTCCACCGTGACGTGGGGATGGCCGACGGCGACCCCCCGCTCGGTGCAGACCTCGAGAATGCGGCGCTTGGACTCCGCGACGCGCGGATGGTCGTACTGGCGGGGCACGCCGAGCTCCTGGCTCAGGTCGCCCTCACCGGGGATGACCAGGCCGATGCCCGGGACCTGGTCGAGGATGTCCGGCAGGTTCGCCACGCCACGCCGGCTCTCGATCATGATCGCGACGAGGATCTCGCCGTCCGGGTCGAGCGGCCAGACGTCGCTCCTGGCGTAGTACTCCTTGGTGGAGACGCCCCAGTAGCGCGCCGCCGCGGCCGGGCTGTCGCCGCGCAAGCCGGCGGGCTCGTAGCGAGGGGCTTCAGGCAACCGGGGGTAACGGCAGGCCGCGACCGCGTTGTACGCCTCGTCCACCGAGGTGACGTGCGGCCAGACGATGCCGTACGCGCCCAGGTCCAAGGCCTGCTTGGCGTGCCACTGCGCCTTCTCGCCGCCATTGGTCGGGACCCTGACGAGAGGGGTGATCGGGGCCGCGAGGCTGTCCGCGCCGAAGATCTGGCGCCGGTTCAGCAGGTACTGCAGGCTGTCCCGCAGCGCGACGGCGTCCCACGGCTTGTGCTCGGTCTCGAAGACCAGGGCGTCGTAGTCGGTGGTGCCGAACTCGACGGCGATCGACGGGTCGGCCGCGGCGAAGGAGGCGAAGACGTGCCTCCCCTCCGCCAAGCCGCCGATCACCCTATTCAGCCTGGGCATGGGCACTGCCTGCCTTTCCGGTGTGTGTGAAGCGACGCACCCACCAGGCCCGCAACCGGGCGAACAGGCCGGTGGGCCGCGGTGTCTCAGCAATCGCGGCAGCCGTACCGGCCTCGACAGCGGCCGGACCGGCGCACAGCTGGACCAGTTGCTCCGAGAACTCCCTCGTCATCCGCGCGACCACGGCCCCGGCGCCCGACTCCACCAGCGAGGCGAGCTTGCCGTTGATGGTGATCTCGCCGGTCACGGCCACCCGAGCCGCGCCGGGGCCGTCGCCCGGCACCACCCGGAACGTGGCGTCCGCGGTGAAGCGGGTGGCCCGCTGGCCGTCCCGGCCGCGCGCCGACAGGCGGCCTTCTCGTTCGTCCTCGGTCAGTTCCAGCGTGACCTGGGCGGCGAACCTGACGCGGACCGCGCCGAACTTGACGACCAGCGTTCCGTCGAACGAGCCGTCGTCGTGGGCCGCCCCGAGTTCGGCGCCGCTGATGCAGGACACGACGTCCGCGGGATTGGAGATGACCTCCCAGACGCGGGCCGGAGGACTGGGGACGGCGATCTCTTCTGTGATCGATATCAATGCTGTCGTCTCTTCATGCGGTGGCGTGCTCGGACCTGAACAGGCTCCAGAGGTCGTTGTAGAGCTCGGCGAACTCCGGCGACTCGACGAGGGAGCTGATCTGGCGTGGCCGCTCGAAGGGGATGGGCAGCACACGGCGGATCGTGCCCGGTCCCTCGGACATGACGATCACCTCATCGGCGAGGTAGATCGCCTCGTTGAGGTCATGCGTGACGAAGACGAGCGTGCCGTTCTGCTTCTCCCACAGGTTGAGCAGGTCCTGCTGGAGCTTGAGCCGGGTGATCGCGTCCAGCGGGCCGAAAGGCTCGTCCATCAGCACGATCGACGGCTCGTAGATCAGCGCCCGCGCGATCGCGACGCGTTTCTGCATGCCGCCGGACAGCTCCCGGGGGAAGTGGTCCTCGAACCCGGTGAGCCCGACCCTGTTCACCCAGTGGGCGATCTTCGCGTTCCGCTCCTCCTTCGCAACCTTACGGAACTTCAGCGCCAGGCCGATGTTGCCCCTGACGCTCAGCCAGGGCAGCAGGTTGGCCTGCTGGGTCACGTAGGCGGCCTCGGAGTTGACCCCGGTGACCGGCCTGCCGTCGAAGTGGACCTCGCCCTGCGTCGGCGACAACAGCCCCGCGGCCAGGTTGAGGATGGTGCTCTTGCCGCAGCCGCTCGGCCCGATCACGGCGACGAACTTGCCGCGCCCGACCTGGAACGACACGTCCTCGATGGCCGGCTGGTGAGCACCGGGAAACTCTAGGGTGACGTGCTCCAGGCGGAGCGCGTCTGGATGGTCGTTGGACAATGTGTGCTCCTTGACCGCCTGGGGGACGGGTAGGGGAGGTCAGAGCGGGAGTGTCCTGGGGGTGTATCCACGCTCTACGTCTGGCTCATGGTTGGTGCGTTGGCGTTCGCACGGTGGTCTCTCGCCTGTCGCTCGACTCAATGGATTGTCCGACAAGCGATGAGCGAAACGTAACAGCGGCGACATGTATCCGCAAGATTCGGTTAGCGGATATTTCGATTCCCTAACGAGGTTGTCCGACCATCACCTCCCCTGCGTGGCCGCGAGACACGTGGATGGCCTCGCCCGCTGCGCGGACGCCGTCAGATCGCCGAAGCTGAGACTGCGCTGCGAACAGTCATCAGGCGGTTGACGAACTACCGCGACCGGTCACAGACTGTGGCGCAATGTGGTTGGCGTTCTTCTGGGGTGCACGGCTGGTCGCTCGCCTGTGTTCGTTCGCGAACAGAGAGGTCAGCGCAACAATGTCGGACTTCGGAAACGAGATTTGGCGACCGGCCCGTAGGCAGGTGCTGGGCGTGTTAGCGGCATCCGCCGCCGCCCCGGTGCTCTTCGGCGCGCAGGGCGCGAACGCTTCATCGAACTCGAAGCAGGAACTCTTCTATCTCGGAACGTGGCGGGGCACCCAGGTGACCGGCGCCCGGTTCGATCCCGTCAGCGGGACCATGACCCCGTTCGGCGTCGCGGCTCAGGTGAACTCGAGCTGGCAGGTCAAGCACCCGTCCAAGCCGGTTCTCTACGTCGGCAGCGGCGACGCCGGCGGCACCGTCTCCGCGTTCCGGATCGACAGGTCGACCGGCGCCCTTGACCTGATCGCTCAGGC
This sequence comes from Nonomuraea rosea, assembly GCF_039539705.1. Lineage (NCBI taxonomy): Bacteria > Bacillati > Actinomycetota > Actinomycetes > Streptosporangiales > Streptosporangiaceae > Nonomuraea > Nonomuraea rosea. Next base: position 98,630 of record NZ_BAABDQ010000023.1, read on the forward strand.
GAAGAGCGACAGCGCGGACACGCCCGGCGGCCTGTCGTACATCGGCATCGACCGGCCCTCGGGCACTGTTCTGGTGGCGCATTTCGCGGCGGGGCTGACCGTCGCCATGCCCATCCTCGACGATGGCGGCATCGGCTCTCCGGCCTCCGTCGTGGTGCACACCGGTTCCGGGCCCCACCCGCGCCAGACAGGCCCGCACCCGCATCACGTGGTCGTGGATCCGAGCGGCCGGTACGCGCTGGTCCCGGACCTCGGCGCGGACCGCGTATTCGTCCACCGCTTCGACCGCAGGACGCGCGCGCTGTCCGGCGGCCCGCTCCCGTACGCGGTGAAGCCAGGTTCGGGCCCCAGACGCGTGCTGTTCCATCCCCAGGGCCGGACGGTATACCTGCTCAACGAGCTGACCGCGGAACTCCAGGTCCTCGACTGGAATCCGCGTAAGGCACAGCTCACTCTCAACGAGAGCCTCTCCATCACCTCGCCCGAATACACGGGCGCCACCAAGAGCGCAGCCGAACTGGGAATGAGCCGCGACGGCCGGTTCGTCTACACCTCCAACCGTAGCGAGAACACCATCGTCGTCTTCGCGGCCGACCGGCGAACCGGCCGGCTCGCCGTCGTCCAGCGCATGCCCTGCGGCGGCCTGACACCGTGGAGCTTCACGATCCACCGCAGCAACCGGTGGATGCTCGTGGCGAATCAGGCGAGCAGCACCGTCAACCTGTTCAGCATCGACCCGCGATCCGGGAAGCTGACAGATACCGGGACATCCATGCCCGTTCCGAATCCGGACTGCATAACGTTCGCTTAGGTCGTTCGCGCTGGTGCGGGCTCCTCCGACCGGGGTGAGTTCAGGACCCATGTTCGGGTTGACCTCGTTGATCCGGGACCTGGAGTGAGGATCCGGAGTCCTGGCTCCCGCGCCGCAACCGCCCAGCCGGACAACGCTCTGTCGCTCGCGGTCAGGCTCCTGCCCTCGAGTGACCACCTCGCGAGGCCCCTGCATTCCGCCGGGGTGGTCTCCCGCCGTGGGGCTCCAACGAGCTGATCAACACGTTGCCCTGCTCCCGCTCAGATTCACTCTCGACAACTCGTAAGACTCGATCAGGAGAAGCCAATGAAGCTCGACCAGGCAAGGTCTGTCTCCCTGCTCCTGGCCCGCATCGCCATCGGGACGATTTTCATCGTCCACGGGCTCGAGAAACTCAACGAGCGCGGTGTCGGCGGCACCATCGACTACTTCGACTCCCTCGGCATCCCGCTGGCCGTGATCGCCGGACCCGCAGTACTCCTTCTCGAAGTGGCCGGGGGTGCGGCCATCATCCTCGGTGCCGGGCTGCCCTTGGTCGGCGTCATGCTCGCCATCGACATGATGGGCGCCATCTTCTTCGTGCAGGGCCCCAAGGGATGGAAGGCGAGCGAGCTCTGCCTCTCCCTTCTGGTCGCCGCCCTCGTCCTCGCCTTCAGCGGCGGCGGAGCCCTGGCCGTGGACAAGCTCTGGATGAACCGGAAACGCACAACGGCCACTTCATAACCCTGCCCTGTGCGGTGCCAGAACTCGCCCCTGGCATCTGATCTGGTCTTCCATCCTCGGCACTCGTGTTTCTGCGCCTGCTGTATCTGCTCATGGTCCGGTTGCCCGGCTGGTTGACGCTACTCTCGCGGGGCGGCACCGACCGGGCGCTGCCGGCCGCACTGGCGCGACCGCTGCCCACCCGGCTTCGCCTCCATCGGATCGTGACGCCGGGCACCCTGCTGTCCTCGCACCGCCGCCTGCTCGGCCTCGGCCATCAGATCGGAGAAGGCACCATCCGCCGCATCCGCACCGCGGCCGGCCACGGCCCAGCGCCACGCCAGACCTCACCGACCTGGCGACAGTTCCTCACCTCCCAAGCCGCCGGCATCCTGGCCTGCGACTTCCTGCACGTCGACACCGTCTTCCTCAAACGCCTGTACGTCCTGTTCGCCATGGAGATCGAGACACGCCGCGTACACCTGCTGGGCCTCACCTCCAGCCCAACGGGCGCATGGACCACCCAGCAAGCCCGGAACCTGCTGATGAACCTGGGTGAACACACGGGTCATTGAGGCGATGTGGCTCGCTGCCAGCATTGCAGGAATCGCCACATGGCGGTCGCGCCGGGATCCTGCAGGCCGATGCTGCGCTCCTGAAGCCACGCCGCACGCCCGCGCCGAGACTGGAGCGCGCGCGTGTCGACGACGGCCTTCTCAGCGGCTGCGGTGGCCGCGTTCAGGCCGGCGGCGCTGCTGGTGGCGTCGCTCAGGGCGTCGGCGGCAGGCAGGATGACGTCGAGGATCGTCTTGTCCCCGAGCTGGGTCTTGCCCCGCTGGGCGATGTTGTCGCCGGCCGCGCGGACGAACCGCGCGGCGGCCGGTACGTCGACGTCCCCGACGTTCGCCCACGCCTTCGATCCCGCGAGCAGGCCCCCGGCGACGAGGGCGGCGAGTGTCGAGGGGTTGGCGTTGGCGAAGGCCTTGGCGCACGTCCGGGCGATCTCCGACGGGGTGACGTCCTCGGGAAGCGCGTCGAGTTCCTCGATGACCGCGGCGGCGCCCAGCGAGACCGTGATGCCGAGGTCACCGTCGCCCAGTGCCTGGTCGAGGTCGCGTAGTTCGTCGGCGTAGCCGACGAGTTGTGACAGGCTACGCTTGATCGTTTCGATCAGCTCTGCCGAGCGCATGCTTCAGACTCCCAGGAAGAACGGTGAAGACGCCGGCGCGTTGAGAAGTTCGAGGCGAGCGTCGTCGAGCTTGAGCAGGGAGATCGAGGCCCCGGCCATCTCCAGGCTGGTCGCGTACTCACCCACGTACTTCTTCTCGATCGACAGACCGCGCTCCGTCAACCCCTGGTGCGCCCGGCGGTACATCACGTAGAGCTCTTCCAGGGGTGTGGCCCCGAGGCCGTTGATCAGTACGGCGACGCGTTCGCCCGAGACCAGCTCCAGGTCCTCGACGAGCGCATCGATGATCCGGTCGGTGATCGCGTCCGCCGTTTCGAGCGGGCCGCGGTGGATGCCGGGCTCGCCGTGGATCCCGATGCCGATCTCCATCTCGCCTTCCGGCAGGTCGAAGCTCGGCGTTCCGGTGGTGGGCAGGACCGTCGGGGACAGGCCGATGCCCATCGTGGCGGTGTGCTCAACGACGTCCTCGGCGACCGCCGCGACCTGTTCGAGGCCGTCGCCACGCTCGGCTGCGGCGCCGGCCGCCTTGTAGGCGAACATGATGCCGGCCACGCCGCGGCGCTCGTGCTTGAGCTCCTTCGGCTGGCTGGCGACGTCGTCGCGGCCCAGCACCGTACGGGTCTCGATGTCCTCGAGCTCGGCGAGGTCGGCGGCGAGGTCGAAGTTGAAGACGTCGCCGCCGTAGTTGCCGTACAGATACAACACGCCGGCGCCGCCGTCGACCGCCTTCGTGGCCTCCAGGCACTGCTGCGAGCTCGGCGAGCTGAAGACGTTCCCGATCGCCACGCCCGAGCACAACCCCTGGCCGACATAGCCCTTGAAAAGGGGCAGGTGACCCGAGCCGCCGCCGGTGACGATACCTACCTTGCCGGTGACCGGCGCGTCGGCCCGCACCAGGATCCGCCGGTCCGCACCGGGCGTCTTCACCAGATCGGGATGAGCGAGGACGATGCCCTCGATCATCTCGTCGACGAAGTCACCAGGCTTGTTTATGATCTTCTTCACCGTTTTCCTTTCAACGTGAACGGAGGATTCCCGCGTCACGAGCTTGCACGCCGGGCCGGTCGCCGGCTCACGGGCCGGGCCCATCGCCTGCGCACCTCGTCGTAGGCCATGACGACGACGAGGATGAGACCCTGCGCGATCCCGTACTCGTAGGCGGACAGCCGCATCGCGGTGAAGCCGCTCGCGACGATCTGCAGCGTCAGGGTGGCCAGCACGACGCCGAGGACGGAGGCGAAGCCGCCCTTGGGATCGGTCCCGCCGAGCACGGCGATCACGATGACGAGCAGCACGTACGAGGCGCCGTAGTCGGCGGAGGCGATGGGGTTGCGGGCGATGAACAAGCTGCCCGCGATGCCGCCGAGCAGCCCGGTGAGGACGTAGGTGCTGAGCAGGATCCGGCGGCTGGCGATGCCCGAGTAGCGGGCGGCCGTCGGGTTCGCGCCCTGCAACTGGATCCGCAGGCCGAGCGGCGTACGGGAGACAAGGACGCCGAGCGCGACGGCGACGACCACGAAGACGACGAACAGGGCCGGGATGCCGCCGACGGTCGATATGCCGAGGTTGGTCAGGGCGGACGGCGACCCGGACAGCGTCGTGCCACCGGTCCAGACCACCGCGACGCCGTTGTAGACCTGCATCGTCCCGAGCGTGGCCAGGATCGGCGTGATGCCGACAACCGAGACGAGCAGGCCGTTGATGAGGCCGCCCAGCAATCCGACGGCGAGCCCGGCCAGCAGAATGACCGGGGCCAGCCGCTCGGCCTGGCCAGGATCGGCCGCGGCCATCGTCGTGTACAGCGTCGACATGGTGATCGCGGAAAGGTTGGCGATCGACACGAGCGACAGGTCGATGCCGCCGGTGAGCATCGCCAGCATCATCGCCAGCGCGATCACGCCGATCTCCGGCGCTGCGAGCGCGATGTTCTGCAGATTGGTCGCGCTCAGGAACACGGCCGGGTTGAGCACCGAGAAGAGCGCGAAGGCCATGATCAGCAGGCCGAGCATGCGCCGCGCCCCGCCCTGCGGCGAGACCCGGTTGATCAGGCGGCCCCAGCCGGCGTCCACCGTGGTGTTGAGCCTGTCCAGCGGGCTTTGCTCCGGTCGGGTGGTTTTCATGCCGTCACCTCCCGCGCCGTGTTGATCCCGAGGCGCCCTCGTGCTCGCCAAGTGCCTCTGGCGGCGAGCGCCTGGACGCCGACGCCGATGACGAGGAGAACGCCGACGGCGGTCCGCTGCCATGCGCTCGGCACGCCGGCGAGGGTGAGGCTGTTGTTGATCACCTGGATCAGCAGCACGCCGAGGACCGTCCCGAGCACCGAGCCGCGGCCGCCGAAGATCGACGCGCCGCCGAGGACCACTGCCGCGATGATGTCGAGCTCGCCGCCGACGAGCTCGTGGGGGTTCGCGCTGCGGCCCATGATCATGTAGATCATCCCGGCTACCGCGGCCATCATGCCGACGACCACGTAGACCACGAGCTGGATGCGCGTCACCCGGATCCCGGCGCGCCGCGCCGCGTCGATGTCGCCGCCGATCGCGTAGATGCTCCGGCCGAACATGGTGCGCCGGAGCACGAGGCTGAGCGCGAGCGCCAGTATCGCGGCGGGAATCACCAGGACGTGCAGATACGCGTGTCCGCCCGCGGTGGTGACCTCGATGAGGTTCGTCGTCGAGATCGCCGCCATCGGGTCGGGCAGGTTGGCGATGTAACGGGAGCCGACGTAGGCGAGCAGGACGCCGTTGAAGATGCCTTGTGTGCCCAGGGTGACGATCAGCGTGGGCAGCCGGAACCTGGCGATCAGGAACCCGTTGACCAATCCCAGCAACGCCCCGATGATCAGCGCGGACACGACCGCCCCGACGAGGCCGAGACCGAACGTGTCGCCCTCGAACACCATCACCGTCGTATAGGCCGCGAAGACCGCGATCGCCGCGAACGATACGTCGATGCCGCCGGAGATGATCACCAGGAGCACGCCCAGGGCCAGGATCAGCGGCACGATCGAGCTGCGCAGGATGCTGAAGGCGGTCGGGAGCGTGAAGAACGCGGGGTTCGCGATCGACATCCCCACAACGAGCAGCACCAGGACGATCGCGAGGATGCCCTCGTTGTTGGATCCCCGCAGACGGTGCGCCACCGCGCCCGCGGTCACACCTCGTGCGGTCATGCGGCGACCTTCTCCCGGATCGCGTCGACCGTGACCTCGTCGCCTTGGAGCACCTCGACGATCCGCCCGTGGCGGACGACGAGGACCCGATGGCAGCAGGCTACGAGCTCTGGAGCGTCGTCGGAGATGATCAGGATGCCCCTTCCGTCGGCGGCCTCCGACCGGAGGATGCCGAGGATCTCCGCCTTGGACCCGACGTCCACCCCGACGGTGGGGCCGTTGAGTATGAGGACGCGCGGGCGGCGCGCCAGCCACTTCGCGAGCACCACGCGCTGCGCGTTGCCGCCGGACAGCGACCGCACCGGCGCGTGGGCGTCGGGCGCCTTGACGCGCAGCCGGGTGAAGAGGCCGCCGATCGTCTTACGCACGGCACGCCGGTCGAGCATCCGGCCCCGGTTCGCGTGCTGGTCCGGCGAGCCGGCGATGATGTTGTCGGAGATCGACTTGTCGAGAAACAACCCTTCGGTGAGCCGGTCCTCAGGCACGTAGCCGATCCCGGCGCCGATCGCGTCGCGGATCGACCGGAGCCGGACCGGCTTGCCGTCGACCTTGACGGTGCCGGTGTCGTGCGGCAAGGCACCGAAGAGGGACTCGGCGATCTCCGTGCGCCCGGAGCCGAGCAGCCCGGCGACGCCGAGGATCTCCCCGCGCCGCAGAGAGAAGGAGACGTCCCGGTACGCGCCGCGCAGCCCGAGCCGCTCGACCTCGAGCACGACGCCGGCGTCCGGCTCCAGCTCGGTCACCTGGCGGGACTCATCGAGCTCCCTGCCGGTCATGTGCTGGGCGATGGCCCTCGGGTCGAGGTCCTGCGACGCGCTCGTGATGACGTGCTCACCGGAGCGGAGCACGGTGACCCGCTGGGAGATCCGCAGGACCTCGTCCAGCTTGTGCGAGACGAAGATCAGGGCGACGCCACTGGAGCGCAGCCGCTCGACGACGGCGAAGAGCCGGTCCACCTCGGTGTGGGTGAGCGCCGCCGTGGGCTCGTCCATGATCAGCACTCGGGCGTCGTTGACGAGCGCCCGGCAGATCGCAGTCAGCTGCTTGTCGGCGACCGAGAGTCGCTCGACGTCGGTGTCCAGGTCGACGTCGAGACCGAGATCGTCGACGATCGCCTGGGCCCCGGCCCGTGCGGCGCGATCGCTGTAGAAGCGCCGGCGGTCCGCGACGGCCGAGGTGAGCACGATGTTCTCGGCGACACTAAGGTTGGGAAACAAGGAGAAGTCCTGATAAATCACCTGGATTCCGCGATTGATGGCGCCCGTCGGATCCATCGACCGATAGCCGGCCCCGTCGATGACGATCTCGCCGGAGTCAGGTCGTTCCACCCCAGAAATGATCTTGATGAGGGTCGACTTGCCGCTGCCGTTCTCGCCGGCCAGGCACAGCACCTCGCCGGGCAGCACGTCGAGCGAGACACCGCGGAGTGCGGTGACACCGCCGTAGGTCTTGACGATGTCCCGCACCGCGAGGACGGGCGGAGGAGGGGACGAGGGAGTTGCAGGGGGCATGGCGAGCGCCTTTCCACTGGGGCCCGGAGCGCGCGCGGAGGCACCCGACCCCTCTTCTGTGATCAGAAGTCGTACTTCTTGGCAGCCTCGGCGTCCGCCTCGATCGCGGCGTCACCGAGGAAGACGTTGTCGTAACCGTCAAGCTTCTTGAGGCTGTGGTAACCCTCGATGCCGAGGTCCGTGCCAGGCTCGATCTTCCCTCCGGTGGAGAGGATGCGGGCGATCTCGAGCTGGGCCTTGCCTGCCAGCGCGGGGTCCCAGAAGAAGATCTTGTCGATCGATCCGGTGGCGAGATACTTCGACGCCGCCGACGGGATCGACGTGCCCATGACGCACACGTCCTTCTCCTTGCCCGCCTCCTCCACGGCGCGGGCGATGCCGGGGACGTCGTTTCCGGACGAACCCTGGAAGCCCTTGATGTTCGGGTACTTCGCGAGAACCTCCTTGGCCTTCTGGTACGCCGTGGTCTCGTTGTCGGTGCTCTCGATCGGGTCCTCGACGCGCTTCATGCCGGAGAAGTTCGCCTGCTGGTACTCATGCGCGGCGCCGACCCATTCCATGTGGGTCTTTGCGGTCAGACCACCGACGAACTGCACGTAATCACCCTGGCCGCCCATGCACTCGCCCAGGCTCTTCATGATCTTCTGCCCATAGACGGCGTTGTCGAATGCCTCGATGTCCACGTCCGCGTTCTTGATGCCGGTCGCCTCGTGCGCGACCGTGATGATGCCCTTGGCCTTGGCCTGCGCCAGCACGCTGCTGAGAGCCTCCGGAGAGTTGGGCACGACGGTGATCGCCGCCGGCTGCTGCGCGATGAGGTTCTGGATGATCTGGATCTGCTTCTCCGGGCTGATGTCGTCACCGCCTTCGGTACGGGTGTCGATGCCCTTCTCCTGCCCGTAGGCCTTGACGCCCTCGTCCATCCGGTCGAACCAGGCAATTCCCTTGACCTTGACAACGGTGACCATCGTGGTACCCGACGCGGAGGTACGGCCCGTGGCGCTGGGATCGCCGGCGGCTCCGTCGTTCACAGTGCCGCAGCCGGCCATCAGCAGGGCCGAGAGCCCGGCGGCCATGACTCCTTGTGTGCGCTTCCACTTCATTGCCGTCTCCTGTGCGTACGGATCCTGAATCCGTGCATCAATGCTCCGGTGTGGGCACACGCTAGGCGTTATACGAGCGCATGTCGAGAGTTTCCAGTGAATTTCCGCTCGATTACGTGTAGAGTCTGCACGAAATCGAGCATCGGATGGACCGGCGTATGCTCACGAACCGAAGGAAGGGGTTGGATGGAACGCCGGGAACGCATCGTCAAGCTCCTCGAGGAGCACGGGTTCCAGAGCGTCACCTCGCTGGCCCGGCAGTTCGGTGTCGATCCCTCCACGATCCGGCGGGACCTCGAACACCTGGCCACCACCGGCGCGGTCAACCGCACCCATGGTGGTGCCGTTCCGGCAAGCGTTCCCGCGCCGAGCCAGGGAGCGGTGCCGCAGCTGCACGAGAAGCGCGCGATCGGCCTCGCCATGGCCGAGCGAGTCCTGGAGAATCAGACGATTCTCATCGACGGCGGCACGACATGCCTGGAGGTGGCACGTCACCTCACCCGTTCCCGCCTCACCGTGGTCACCCATGACCTGCTCATCGCTCTCGAGATCGCCAGAAAGCCTCAGTACAACCTGGTGTTCATCGGCGGCGAGCTCCTGCCGACGACCACGTCCATGTGGGGCCCGACGTCGTTACAGCAGCTCGAGAACATGCGGGTCAACGTCGCTGTGTTCGGTGCCGAGGCGGTGCTGGAGGACGGGATCCACGCGAGCTCCAGCTACGCCACCGAGCTCAAGCGCAAGATGTCTTCGATCGCAGCAGAAGCGTTCTTCGTCGCCGACAGCACGAAGTTCGGGCGTGAGGCGCTGTTCAAGGTCTTCGGGTTCGAACGCTTCACCGCCGGCGTCACGGACGCCATGCTGGACCCGATCCGGGCCGCCCACTGGGCGATCCCGCTGATCAGGGTCAGCCCTTCCGCCGGCGAGTGAGGCCCATCCGGTGCGGTGACAAGCACGCGGATGAGGCCACGCTCGCCGAAAGCTCCCCCAGCCGAAGATCCGCCACCCTGCTCACCAGCCTGGAGAGCAGCGGCCTGCTGCTCGAACGCGAGGCCGGCGCCTATTCCTTCTCCCACCAGACCTTCCAGGAGTATGTGGCCGCCGCGCACATCCACGACCACCCCGACCTGCAGCCCCGGCTGCCCGCCGCCGTAAATGACCCGTGGTGGCGCGAGACGATCCTGCTGTGGGCGCACATCGCCTACTCATGACTGCTCGGTGGATGCTCGCGTGTACGCGATACAGCACGGCATCCATCATCACTTCCCGACACGACGGCGCCGGGTGCGGAACCGGACACCGGGGCGCAGCCGCATCGACTCGGCGAGAAGGTCTAGGGGGCGGTGAGGTCGGCCAGTGAGAGCAGGAGCGACTTGACATCGGTGGCGGCGTAGGCGTCCCGGTCGAGCGGCTGGGAGCACAGCAGCACCGGCCCGTCGGCGGGATCGGCCGGGAGCCGCCCGTGGCTGCCGCGGACCACGCGCGGGTCGAGTGGAACGACGTTCATCGCGTAGCGGAATCCGAGCTGCTTGCGCGCGAGCGCCATCGCGGCACGGACCTTCACCAGCGGATCGGCGGGGTCGAGGAACAGCTCCGCCGGGTCGTAGCCCGGTTTGCGATGGATCTCCACCTGGCGGGCGAAGTCCGGGGCGCGGGCGTCGTCGAGCCAGTAGTAGTAGGTGAACCACGCGTCAGGCTCGGCCACCGCGATGAATTCGCCCGCCCTGGGGTGGTCGAGGCCGTACGCGCTCTTTCCGGAGGAATCGAGGAGTTCTTCGACACCGGGCAGTTCCTTCAGCACTGCATGGACGGTCTGCCGGTCGGCGGGGTCGCGGACGTACACGTGGGCGACCTGGTGATCGGCGACCGCGAACGCCCGTGACGTCCAGGGATCGAGGTACTCCATGCCGGACTGCCGGTACACGGACAGCAGTCCGGCCCGGCGCAGCGCCCGGTTGATGTCGACCGGGCGGGAGACGGCCGTGATGCCGTATTCGGAGAGTACGACCGTGGTCAGGCCGGCCGCGTCGGCGTCGGCGAGCAGCGGGGCGAGGATGTCGTCGACGTCCCCGGCCGCCGCGATCGCCTCCGGGCCGTCCGGGCCGAACCGCTGGAGGTCGTAGTCGAGGTGGGGCACGTACACGAGCGTGAGATCGGGGCGTTCTCGTTCGAGCAGCAGCCGGGAGGCGTCGACGATCCACTGGCTGGAGGTCAGGTCGGCCTTGGGACCCCAGTACGAGAAGAGAGGGAATCGTCCGAGCTCTCGGGTGAGGTCCACCCGTAACGACGGCGGCACCGTGTAGCAGTCGGGTGATTTGCGGCCGTCCGCGTGGTAGACGGGCCGGGGGGTGACGCAGTAGTCCGTGGCGGCGCCCATGGCGTACCACCAGCAGACGTTGGCGACCCGATAGCCGGGGCGCAGGCGCCGCGCGTCGTCCCAGATCTTGTCGCCGCCGACGAGGCCGTTGTGCTGGCGCCAGAACAGCACCTCGCCGAGGTCCCGGAAGTACCAGCCGTTGCCCACGATTCCGTGCGTGCTCGGCGGCGCGCCGGTCAGGAACGTGGACTGCACGGAACAGGTGACGGCCGGAAGCACCGTGCCCAGCGTGGCCCGCCCGTGCATGGACCGGGTGAGGCGCGGCATGTGGGCGAGCAGTTTGGGGGTCAGCCCCACGACGTCGAGGACGAGCAGGCGGTTCATGTGTCCTCCTTGAGCCCGAGGTCGATCAGGAGGTCCCGCATCCAGGTCAGTTCGGAGGCGATTCCGCCGACGAGTTCGTGCGCGCCGGTGGGAGCGGCCGGAAGGACCTCCCAGGTGTAGGTCTCCACCTCGACGTGGCTGGTGAGCGCCTGGCTGCCGCCGAGCAGGGCATCGAGGGCGCCGATGAGCACCTGCTGTGTGGCGCGCAACGGCGGAGCGGGTTCGGCGTGCACGGGTACGTGGAAGTGCACCCGCCAAGGCCGGATGCCGGGCAGCTCCCCGCCCAGTGCGAGGGAGAGGTCGTCCGCCCCGGCTTCGACGCCTTCCTCCCTGGTCTGGTGGAGGAAGCGCGGTTCGGTGAACGCGGCGAGCGCCCGCCGTTGATCGGCCCGCGCCGGCTGGTCGGCCTGTAGCGCGCAGGAGGCCTGCACCTTCACCACCGGCAGCCCGGCGGCGGACAGCTCCGCCACCGCGTCGGCCGTCTCGAACGCGACGGCGAGATGGCAGGTGTCAAGGCAGATCCCCAGGTGCTCGGTCCGGCCAGGCAGCAGGCGCACCGCCTGCGCGGTGTTCTCGACGACGCAGCCGGGCTCCGGCTCGAATCCGATCCGGATCGTCTTGCCGGTCCGCACCGCGAGCTGGGCGAGCCCCTGTTCCAGGCGTTCGAGCCGTGCGGCGGCCTGCGACGCGCGTTCGGCGGACCAGGGGGTGCGCCAGGCGAGCGGCAAGGTGGAGACACTGCCTGTCTGCACGTCTTCCGGCAGCAGCTCGGCCAGCAGCCGGGCCAGGTCGAGGGTGTGACGCAGCCGGTCGTCGGTCGTCCAGTCCGGGTGGTAGACGCGTTTCTTCACCGTTTCGGCGTGGAAGCCCTCGTACGGGAAGCCGTTGAACGTGACCACCTCGAGCCGGAGGTCGTCCAGAGCGCGTCTCAACCGCCGCACGTCGTCAGGGTTCGCGACCAGCCGGGTGACGACCCCTCTGCCGAGCCAGAGGCCGACGCCGAGGCGCGGCACGCCGAGGCGCTCGCGGACGGCGGCCGCGTACACCTGGAGCTGCGTGATGACCCCGTCGAGGTCTTCGGCCGGATGCACGTTGGTGCAGTACGCGAGATGGACCAGGGTGCCGTCGGGATGCCGGAAGCGCATGTCAGGCGACCCTCTCTCCGCGCTGGACGGAGTTGCCCTCGAAGGAGTCGGCCGTGATCGGCTCGTCCAGCCGCAACCGTCCGCTCTGGCCGTAGAAGCTCAGCGGGTTGCGCCAGAGAACGGTGTCGACGTCGTCCTCGTCGAAGCCTCCGGCCAGCATCGCCTCGGCGACCTTGCGGGTCTTCAGCGGATCGCTGCGTCCCCAGTCCGCGGCGGAGTTCACCAGGACGCGTTCAGTCCCGTACGTCCGCAGGATCGCCACCATCCGGCTCTCGTCCATCTTGGTGTCGGGATAGACGGAGAATCCCATCCAGCACCCGCTCTCCTTGACCATGGCGACGGTCAACTCGTTCAGATGGTCGATCAGCGCCCGTTCCGGCGGCAGGCCCTCGGACCGTACGACGTCGAGGCTGCGGCGGGTTCCGGTGAGTTTGTCCCGGTGCGGGGTGTGCACCAGGACGGGGAGGCCCCACGTGCGGGCCATCCCCAGTTGGAGGCGGAAGATCTCGTCCTCCTCCTCGGTCATGCTGTCGTAGCCGACCTCGCCGACCGCCACCACGCCGTCCTTGGCCAGGTAGCGGGGCAGCACGTCGAGCACCCCTCGGCAGCGCGGGTCATTGGCCTCCTTGGGGTTGAGCGCGAGGGCACAGTAGTGCCGGACGCCGTACTGCGCCGCCCGGTACGGCTCCCAGCCCAGCAGCGAGTCGAAGTAGTCCTCGAACGATCCCACCGACGTGCGCGGCTGCCCCAGCCAGAAGGCCGGTTCGAGGACGATCCGCACACCGGCCTGCCGCATGCGCTCGTAGTCGTCGGTCGTGCGTGAGGTCATGTGAATGTGCGGGTCGAAGATGCGCAAGAAGATCACCTCTGAAGGTCGAGGTACGAAGCGTCGCGGCCGGACTCGGCCACGGCCCAGATGTCGGGAGGAACCTCCCGCCCGGCGGCCTGCCGTTCGCGGGCGTAGTCGAGGAGCATCCGGGAGAGCTCGGCGTCGGAGCGCCGCTCCAGCCCCGCCACCGCCGCGAGCGGTATCCCGACGAACACGCACTTGAGCACGGCCTGCCGATAGTCGTCGTCGGCGAGATGCTCAGCGGCGTACGGGCCCAGTGCCGCCTGGATAAGGCGTGAGTCGTTGGATCGCAGCGCGTCGCGGACGATCGGCAGGCCGCCGGCGCCCAGCCCCCGCCGGACGGCGAGCGGCCACAGTCCGCGCAGCACGGCGATCCGCTCGGCCGGGTCGCCGTGCCGGTAGAGATCGTGGACCTCCGATGCCAGGGCCTCGCCGCGTCGCGGCAGCGCCAGCAGGAGCCGGACCCGCGCGGCCTGGTCGGCGCTCCAGCCGGGCAGGCCAGGAACCGGGCCGTCGCCGCAGGTCCGCCGCGCCACGGGGAAGAGCACGTCGATCGTCGCGGTGTTCGCGGCGAGTCGCTCCAGAGCCTCGGCGAGCCAGGGGTTCGCGGCGAGTCGCTCCAGGGCCTCGGCGAGCCAGGGGTTCGCGGCACCGCGTACCGCGTCATCGGACAGCTCCGTCGACTCGATCATGATCCGTTCTCCCCAGGTTGAGTCTGCTCGGCCGTGGCCCACGCCTCGCGCAGGAAACGCATCGACCGTTCCGCCACGGCGGGGGCCGCGTGGCTGTGCCGGGGCAGTTCCACCCCGACCAGGCCTCGGTATCCCGTCTCGGCGAGCGCCGCGAGCACGGGCGGGAAGTCGATCTCGCCTTCGCCGAACTCCAGGTGCTCGTGCACGCCGCGCCGCATGTCCTCGATCTGCACGTTCACGATCCACGGCCCGGCACGGCGTACGCATTCGGGCACCGGATCGGGCTCCAGGCACCAGCAGTGCCCCAGGTCGAGCGTCATGCCGAGCCTGCTCGGCTCGCCCATGAGCGACCGCAGCCGCTCGAAGCCGGCGATGTCCCGGACGAACATCCCCGGCTCCGGCTCGAACCCCAGGACGACGCCGAAGAGCTCGGCCTGGGCGAGAACCTGTTCGACGCCTCGCCGGAGCCTGCCCCAGGCCTCCCTGCCGGGCAGCCCCGGCGGTTTCGCCCCGCTCCAGAACGACACGGCCTCGGCTCCGAGGTCCGCGCCGACGCGGACGGCGCGCAGCAACAGGTCGATCCGGCGGGCGGCCTCGGGTGCCGGGCTCAGCAGGGTGGGATAGTGCTTGCGGTGCGGGTCCAGCACGTACCTGCCGCCGGTCTCCACGACCACCCGCAGGCCGAGGGCGGCCAGCCGCGACGCGGTCGCGTCGACCCGCTGGGCCAGGCCGGGGGCGTACGGGTCGAGGTGTCCGCTGTCGAGCGTCAGGGCGACACCGTCGTACCCCAGATCCGCCAGCACCAGCAGGGCGTCATCGAGCCGGTGGTCGGTGAACCCGTTGGTCCCGTACGCGAATTTCACGCGCTTTCTCCACCGAGTCCGTGCGCCCAGTGCACCAGCCGCTCGTACTGCCGGTCGAGACCGTGCTCACGGGTCCCGAGCGGGTCCTTGAAGAAGAAGGCGAGGTCGGACAGGGGTCCGTGCCGTCCCGCGCGGTGTGCGGCGGCCACGAACCGGGCCAGGTCGAGCACGAGCGGGGCGGCGAGCGCGGAGTCACAGCCCTGCCAGGTGAACTGCATGGTCATGCGTACGCCCAGGAACCCCTCGAACATGATGTGATCCCACGCCGTCTTCCAATCGCCGAGATCGGGCACGTTGTGGATGTGGACGGCGTCGTGGGTCTCGTGATCGAAGATCTCCGCCAGCATCCGCCGCTTGGACTGGATCTTGCTGTCCGCGCGGCCGGGCTCGGCCAGCGTGGCCCCGTCCCCGCCACCGAGCAGGTTCGTGCCCGACCAGGACAGCGGCCGCAGCGCGCGCTGGGCGAACATCGGCGCCAGCACCGACTTGACCAGGGTCTCTCCCGTCTTGCCGTCATGTCCGGCGTACGGCATGCGCCGCTCGGCGGCCAGTTCGGCCAGCGCGGGCAGTCGCGCGCCTGTGGAGGGGGTGAAGTCCACGTACGGGCAGTCCGCCGACAACGCCGCGTAGGCGTACATCGAGCTGTCCGGCAGCGCCGCCGTCCCCTCGTCCAGTGCGCGCAGCAGAGCCCGGAGCGACGCATGCTGCGGCAGGCCGTACGGGATCGGCGCTTCCGTGGACGAGACGTTGATCACGACGACGGTGTCGAGCTCCAGCCTGCGCCGGAAGTCCTCCAGGTCGGTGATCACGTCGCCGATGGCGGAGCGCTGGTCACCAGCCGTGGCCATGGGGCTGAGGCGGATCTCCTCGTCCGCGGCCCGGAGATCGGATTCCACGAGGGCGGGCAGGCCGGGCGGCACCACCCGCGCGTGGACCAGCTGCTCGGCGCGCTTGAGCAGTGACGTGTCCACCAGCTCATGCCCGCCGAAGACGAGTTCGTCGAACCCCGCGAGCGCCACCGGCGCGAAGTCGGGGCGCGTACTGACGCAACCGATGGGCGGCACCAAGCCCGATCCGACGGCCGCGGCGCCCAGCATCGCTGTGGTGGCCACGGATCCTCGAGCTCCTACCAGCCAAATCCCTGTCCGCACCGCATTCCCCCATGCTCGAAAGTCAAGGGAAACGTAGGCGGTGCGGCCATACTTCCTCTATATGGAGCCTCCACCGCGCCTGGTCAGGCGGCGCCTGCCGCGTACAGGAGGCGCGGATGGTCGAGATCCGGGTCGCCGACCAGGATCGCCTGGTGAATCTTCTGCAGGTCTTCTCCGGGCGCGATGCCGAGATGCTGGGCCAGTACCTCGCGGCCCTGGCGGTAGACCTGCAACGCGTCCGCCGGACGACCGCACCGGTAGAGCGCGACCATGAGCTGGATCCTGAACGTCTCTCTGAGCGGGTCCTCACCCACGAGCCTGGTCAGCTCCGGCACGAGCTCCGGATGCCTCCCCAGGGCGAGTCTCGCGTCGACGTGGCGTTCCAGAACCATCATGCGGCTCTCCTCCAGCCCGGGGAGCTCCGCGCCCGCGAGATGACGGGTGACGTCGCAGAGCGCCGGACCGCGCCACAGCGAGAGCGCCCGGCTGAGGGTGCTTTCCGCCCGCATGACGTCGCCGTCCCGCAGATACCGGGCGCCCAGGTCAGCCAGGTTTTCGAACCTCCTGTGGTCGACTTCCCATTGCCCCGTGTCAAGCTTGTAGCCGGTGCCTTGGCGCGTTATTTCGAGACCGCCTTTCCGCAACCGGTGGCGCAGCCGTGACACATAAGTGCAGATCTGCGCGCTCGGCGTGGTAGGCGGTTGCTCTCCCCAAAGCAGGTAACTCATTCTCGAATCGGACAGATTTCGGCAGTTGGCGAAAAGTAACGTGGCTAGCACGGTCCGGAGTTTTGACCCGTCCAAAGGTACTGAACGACTGCCACTCCAGGCCTCAACCGGCCCTAGAAGTTTGAACTCCATGCGGCCCCCTGAGCCCTACAGCGAATGTTCGGGCAGGCCTGGGATTGCCGTTGACACCCGAAGAAAGGCGTCTATTGCGGCAGCCTGCCCGTCGTGCTGTCGTCGGCGGATCACATTCAGTGACGGCGACCGGGCGTATCGTGCGTCGGATACCCATGGTGGGGATGGTGCCGCTGTGCCGCCCCACCGGCCGCGCCGCCCGGCGGTATTCAGGCGATATTTGGCGGAACCCCGCTGGACAAACGATCGTCACCACGCTCTGCCACAGCGCGGACAGAAACGTAATCAACAATTACCGAACAACTAGGACCCTACTCAACAAACGACGACGGGGCCACAGGCCGCCGTGAGATGTGGGTCTAGACCCCCCTGGGGCGAAATATGATAGCGCTAAAGGCTCACCTTTGAGCCCTCGTTACGCTTAACACTTCAACGAAAATCGAAGCATTTAATTCGCCGTTACACTATGGGGAAGGCGACACGACCCCATGGTGTCAGGTCGGCGACACACGGCGCGCGAGCCGGCGCGCGAGCGGATGGGAGGCCGCCAGCATCGCCACGGTCACGGGCGTGCCGCGCTCGGCCGTCAGGGCCGCCTGCAACGGGAGAATGCCCAGGATGCTCGCGCCGACCGCTTCGCGGACCGTGGCCGGATCGGGGCGCATGGCGGCCTTCGCCTGAGCCCTGCCGACGAGCCATACGTACGCCCCGACGAACGCCAGCCGGGCGGCGGTACGGACCGATGGGTTCTCTCGCGAGCCGCCCTCACAGGGACTGCCCTGCGGGACGCTCGCGGCCAGCGCTGCGGCGACCGCTGTGGCGGTGATCGAGGTGATGGCCTGGGCCCGGGTCCCGCCGTTGACCTCACCCCGGCTGAGCGCCGTGACGCCGTAGGTGTGGGCGGCGATCGCCGCCGCCGCCAGCCCGGCGCGGGGGCGGCCGCCGAGAAGCACGTCCAGGCCGCGCGCCGCCGCCATCGCCGCAGGACCGGCGGGCGTGTCCTTCAGCTTGAGGTCGTACGCCCAGATCGTCGCCGCCAGTGGGAGCGCGATCCGCAGCCTACGCCGCCGGGCGGCGAGGGCCAGGCCGGCGGCGGTCAGGCCCGAGGCGAGGGCCAGCGCCTGCCAGGGACGCACCCGTCCCGACGGGATCGGCCGTTCGGGCCGTTCCTTGGCGTCGAGATCGCGGTCGGCGTAGTCGTTGAGCGCCATTCCGGCCCAGTAGAGGCAGATGGACGCCGCCGCGGGCGCCAGGCCGGACGCGCCCCCTGCCAGCGTGTCGCCCGGGACGGTCAGGGCGGCGGGAGCGCGTACGAGCTCGGCCAGATCCTTGATGTTCACTCGACTCCCTCGATTCGACCGGTGGTGACCGGTGGTGAAAGGCCGAGCGTGATCAGCCGTTGGCCTCGCCCCAGCCGAGCATGAGCCGTTGCTCCTCCTGGGTGAGCATCGGCAGCCGTGAGATCGGCAGATCCGGATCGGCGGCGGCCGCGCCGAGCAACACCCGCAGATTCCCGACGAGTCGTTCGACCGTCGAACGCTCGAACAGGTCGGTGTCGTAGGTCAGCGCGCCGAAGATCTCCCCGTCGGCCTCGTGCAACTGGAGGTCGAGGTCATAGCGGGACATCGGGTGGGACACCGGGTGCGGCTCCAGCAGGAGGCCGCCGAGGTCCAGGACCAGGGCGTCCGCTCCCGACGAGCGCAGACCGAACAGCGAGGCGCCTCCGGCCCCGCCGGGGCCCGCGGCGGCCGCGCGGCGGAACCGGGCCCGATGCGATTTCTGCATGCCGAAGCTGATGTCGCACAGCGGTGGCCTGCTCGGATCGCGTTCGACTCTGAGCAGGTCGACGAGCGCCGCGAACGGCAGTCCCTGATGGTCCAATGCCTCAAGGACGGCGTCGCGGACGCGCCGGACGAGCAAGCGGAACGACGGAGCTCCCGACAGGTCCGCGCGCAGCACCACCGAGTCCGCGAAGTAGCCGACCACCTGACCGAACGACGCCTGATCACGATGCGCCATGGGCGTCGCCACACGGAGGTCCGTCTGCCCCGTGTGGCGGTGCAGCAGCGCGTAGAAGCCTGCCAGCAGGACGACGAACAACGTCGCACCTTCCGCGTCGGCGACCCCGCGGAGGGCTGAGGAGAGCTCGGCACCGCATTCGACGGCGCACCGGTCGCCTCGATACCCCCGGACGCGCGGGCGCGGCCGGTCCGTCCGAAGTCCGAAGTCCGGCGGCGCCCCGGAGAGCCGGCCTCCCCAGTAGGCGGCCAGCCTCGTGCCCTCCGCGCCGCCGAGCATCGCCGCCTGCCAGCGGACGTAGTCGGTGTAGCGGGCTTCGACTTCGGGCAGGTCCGGCGGCTTGCCGCACAGCCTGGCGACGTAGAGGCTCGCGAGCTCGTCCAGGCACTGGAAGACCGACCAGGCGTCCATGGCGATGTGGTGCCCGACCAGGAGGATGATCTGCTCCCCGTCCGGCCGGTCGTACAGGCGCCACCGCAGCACCGGACCGCTCTCCAGGTCGAAGGGGCGCATGGCCTCGGCGGTCAGGAGGGCGCCGAAGCCCGTCTCATCGAGGTCGCGGGCGTCGACGGCCTCCAGCCTGACCTGCCCGCTGTCCGGGCCTATCCGCTGGAACGGAATACCTTCGAGCTCAAGGTAGGACGTCCGCAGCATCGGATGGCGCCCGACCAGGTCGGCGAGCGCGCCGTCGAAGGCGGTCCGGTCCAGCTGCGACCGGACCCGCCAGGCGATGGGCACGTTGTACGCGGGATTTCCCGGGCTCACGCGATACATGAACCACATCGCCTGCTGGCCCTGGGAGAGCGGGGAGATCTCCTCTCCGCTCGCACGGCGCTGCAGCAGGGCGCATACCAGCGCGCGTTTCTCGTCCGGTGTGAGCCTGTCGAGCGGCTCGGTGAATCCGGTCACAAGGGCTTCTCCCCTCCGCCGATCAGTTGTCCCAGCATCGCCTCGACGTCACCGTCGGACATTTGGTCGATCTGTTCGGAGATGTGCTCCGACGGCAGTTCGGCCGCCCGCACGTTCGTACTCCCGGCCGATCCGGAGGGAAGGGCCGGCTGCGGCGGGGACTCCACCAGGCACGATTCGAGATGCCGGGCGATCTCCACGATGCTCGCCCCACCCAGGAGCCTGGCCGTCGAGACCACCACTCCGGTGCTGGATTCGATGGCCTGCCGCAGCTCCATGGCCATGAGGGAGTCGAGACCGATGGACGTCGTCGCCGCCTCCCGATCCAGCAGCGCGGGGTCGGTCCTGGTGATCCGCGCGACCTGCTGGGTGACGTGGTCGGCCAGGAGCTGTTCGCGCCGGTCGGGGGCCGCGGTGCGGAGCTCCTCCTTGAGGTCCTGGCCGTCCTGGTCGCTCCGTTCCGCGCCGTCGGTCTCGTACGTGGCCAGCAGGTCCCTCAGCAGGGAGCACCGCGTGGCCGTGGGCAGCGACTCCGCCCACCGCGCGGGCTCGAATCTGGAGATCGCCACCTGGACGGGCACGCCGGGCCCCGCCGCGAGTTCGCGGATGAGCGCGTCGAAGCCCTCGTCGGGGGAGAAGCTCGGCAGCCCCCGGTCTTCGAGGCGCCCGCCCCGGTCCGGGCGGGC
This sequence comes from Nonomuraea rosea, assembly GCF_039539705.1. NCBI lineage: Bacteria > Bacillati > Actinomycetota > Actinomycetes > Streptosporangiales > Streptosporangiaceae > Nonomuraea > Nonomuraea rosea. The sequence continues at coordinate 118,994 of NZ_BAABDQ010000023.1, forward strand.
GGCGAGGCCGATGTCCGACCAGGGGCCCCAGTTGATCGTGGTCGCGGGCATGCCGTGGTAGCGCCGGTGGTGGGCGAGCGCGTCCATGGCCGTGTTGCCGGCCGCGTAGTTGGCCTGGCCGGGGTTGCCGAGCAGCCCCGCGATGGAGGAGAACAGCACGAAGAAGTCCAGCGGAGCTCCCGCCACCAGGCGATGCAGGTTCCAGGCTCCTAAAGCCTTCGGAGCCAGGACCGTTTCGAAGTCCTTCCAGGTCAGCTGGGCCAGCGTACGGTCGGCCAGCACACCGGCGGCATGGACGATCCCGCGTAACGGCGGCGCGTCGCGCAGGACCGGGTTGACGGCGTCGGCCAGCTCCTCGTATCGGGCCACGTCGGCGCTTATGACGGTGACGGCCGTGCCCGCGGCCCTGAGATCGTCCAGCACCGCGGCCGCGCCGGCGTCCGGGGCCCGCCGCCCCGTCAGGACGAGATGCCCGGCCCCCTCCCGGGCCAGCGCCTGCGCGGTGCCCAGCCCCAGCGCGCCCAGGCCACCCGTGATCAGGTAGGTGCCGTCGGCGCGCACCGGCGCCCGTCCCGGCGCGCTGCCGGGCGCCGACGCCACGGAGATCAGCACCTTGCCGATGTGCCGGGCCCTGGCCAGGTGCCGGAAGGCCTCGTCCGCCGCGTGGACGGGGAAGCTCTGCCGGGGCAGTGGCCGCAGCTCCCCGCTCGCCAGCCGTCCCATCAGCTCCTTCAGCGTCTGGCCGACGTCCTCCGGCCGGTCGAGGAGCAGCGCCTCGACGTCGAGGGAGCAGAAGGACAGGCCCTTCCCGAACGGCGCGAGCCCGAGCTGGGTGTTCTCCTCGATGTCGCGCTTGCCGAGCTCCACGAACCGGCCGCCCGGCCGCAGCGAGGCGAGACCCGCCTCGATGGCGCCTCCGGACAGCGAGTTCAGCACGATGTCGACGCCCGCTCCGCCGGTGAGCTCCCGCACCTGCGCGGCGAACTCCACCGACCGGGAGTCCATGACATGCTCGATGCCGAGCTCGTCATGGAGATAGGCGCGTTTCTCCGGGCTGCCGGCGGTGGCGAAGACCTCGGCGCCGGCCGCGCGGGCGAGCTGCACGGCGGCGAGCCCCACTCCTCCGCTGGCCGAGTGCACCAGGACCTTGTCGCCGGCCCTCATTCCGGCCAGCCGTTCCAGCCCGTAGTACGCGGTCAGGAAGACGACCGGGACCGTCACGGCGTCCTCGAAGCCGAGCCCGTCGGGCAACGGCACGACGACACGGACGTCGGCGTTGACGTGGGAGGCCACGCACCCGCGCGAGGAGTCGGTGATGGCGATGACCCGCTGCCCGACCAGCAGTCCGCTGACTCCGGCTCCAAGGGCGGAGACGCGGCCGGCGCATTCGATGCCGAGCGGCAGGGACGCCGTCGAGGCGGCCGGGAGCACACCCATCGCGCGAAGAACGTCCTTGAAGTTCAGCGCGGCGACGTCCACCTCGATCTCGACCTCGCCCGCCGCCGGAGGATCGTGCGGGGCCGGGGCGATCCGCAGCCGGTCGAGCGGTCCCGGTGCGGGCATCTCCAGCCGGAAGCGCGTACGCCGCCGGAGCAGCGCGGCCCCCTTCACCGTCCCGTCCCCCTCGCTCACGACGTGCGGCAGGGAACGGAGTCTGGCCGCGTACCTCTGACCGTCGCGCCAGGCGACCTGGTCCTCGCCTTCCGCGTCGAGCTCGTCCCCAAGTGCATGGAGATGCCCGGGTTCCAGGTCGACGAGGACACAGTGCAGTTCGGGGTATTCGTGGGCGACGGTCCGGCCGAACCCCCACAGCGATGCCTGCGCGAGATCGGCCGGTTCGCCGGACGACACGGCGACCGCCTGCGACGTGACGATCCACAGCCGCGTGCCCGAACCGGCGAGCCCCTGGACCAGGTGGAGCGCGCCGCCGCAGCCGAGCCGGAGCGCCTCACCGATGAAGTCCTCGTCCGACGCCGCGTCGGCGGGAGCCAGAGCCCAGCCGTAGATCACTCCGTCGAACCGCTCCGCGGCCGTCTCTTCCACGAGCCTGGCGAGATCGGCCGGGGACGATGGGTTGACCTGGTAGTGGTCCTCCGCGAGCCGTTCGTACCTCTCGCCGGGATGGACGCGTACGCACGTGTGGCCCAGCGCGCTGAGCGTGTCGTGCAACCCGTCCCGGGGCCCGTCCAGGAGCAGGTAGCGGCGCGCGGCGGTGCCGGCCGGGCGCGGCGGGACGTCCAGTGGTTGCCAGACGACCTCGAACCGGGCGTCGCGCATCGGCTCGTTCGCCGTGGTCTCACGGCCGACCCGCCGCATGCACAGGTCCTCGGCCTCCAGGACGAGCTCGCCATCGCGGTTACTGACGACCAGCTGCGCCCGCCCGTCGTCGTCCAGGCGGGCCTGGACGACGCAGCCGCCGGTGATCGGGCCGTGCAGGCGGAGCCGTCCGAGGCTCACCGGGAGGTAGGTCTCGTCGCCGTCCGGCAGTGTGGCCAGGACCGCCTGGAGGCAGGCGTCGAGGACCGCCGGATGGACGACATGGGGGTCGCCGGCGACGGTGGCGGCCTCTGAGAGCTCTGCCCACGCCTCGTTTCCCGCGGGCGAGCGGCGAACCCGTTCGACCAGCCGGAACCGCGGTCCGTAGCGGAGCCCGCGGGCGGCGCACCTGCGGTAGAACTCCGGCCCCGCCAGCTCCTGCCAGTCCTCCGGCATCGTCCGTACGGGCGGGCGCGGCGCGGCTTCGCCACGCCTCACCTGCCCCTTCGCGTGTAGCGTCCACGCTCCGTCGCCCTGGTCGCTGAAGACCTGGAACGTCCGGCGCGGCCCGCTGCCGGTCATCGCCAGCTGTACCTGGGTGGTCCGCTGCTCGGGCAGCGTCAGTGCCGACGCGAAGATCAGATCGGTGAGCTCGTACGGCTCGCCGGCGGCTCCCCCCGAGGCCGCGAGTGCCATCTCGGCGTAGCCCGCCGCCGGGAACACCGCCATGTCGTCGACCCGGTGATCGGCCAGATACGGGGTGGCGCGTACGTCCTGCCACGACTCCCAGAACTCCGTCCCGGGGTGCGCGGCGAGCTGCAACCGGGTGCCCAGGAGAGGGTGCCCGCCGGCCCTTCCGGGCTGGGCCCGGCCACGCGGCGCGCCCTCGTCCTTGTGCGGGAAGGTCACGTGCTGCCATGGGTAGCGCGGGAGGCCGACATGACGTCCCTTGCCCGGATAGAGGCTGCGCCAGCCGGGCTCGTGACCGGCGACGTACAACTGGGCGAGCGACCCCAGCGCGACCTCCCCGCCCTCGTCGCGGCGCATCGAGGGCATGAGCAGCGGGCTGCTGTCGATGCCCCGGCCGATGGCGCCGAGCAGCACCGGATGAGCGCTGATCTCCACGAAGGTGTCGTGACCGTCGGCCACGAGCCGCTCAACGGCCGGCCAGAACGACACCGGCTTTCTGAGGTTGCTCAGCCAGTAGTCCGCGTCCAGCAGTTCGGCGCCGGGGTCGGAGGTCGAGTGGAACGCCGGTCCGGCGCCGGCCGCGACCGGGCGGATGTCCTTGATGTCCGCGCGCAGGGCCTCGCGCAGGTCGTCCATGTGCGCGCTGTGGGCGGCCACGTCGATGTCGATGCGGCGGCAGAACACCGCACCGCCCTCGAGGTCGGTGACGATCTTCTCGATCACGTCGCGGTCGCCGGAGATCACCGTGGTCGCGGGCCCGTTGAGCGCGGCGACCGAGACCCGGCCGTCATGGGGGGCGACCAGCGTACGGGCGTCCTCGTGCGACAGCCCTACGACGGCCATGCCGCCGCGGCCCCTGGTGGTGGCCATGAGCCTGCTGCGGGCGCGGATCACCGAGGCGCCGTCCTCAAGCGTGAGCCGTCCGGTCGCGCAGGCGGCGGCCACCTCGCCCATGCTGTGCCCGATCACGGTGTCCGGGACGATGCCCCATGATCGCCAGAGGGCCGCCAGAGCCACCTGTACGGAGAAGAGCAGCGGTTGCAGCACGTCGATCGGGAGAGCGGTGGTCTCCTCGGGCGGGCCCGAGAGCATCTTCAGGACCGAGCGGTCGCTCCACTCGCCGAGCACCGTGTCGCACCGCTCGATGTACTCACGAAAGACGGGCTCGGTGGCGAGCAGGTCCGCGCACATGCCCGGCCATTCGGAGCCTTGGCCCGAGAAGACGAAGGCGATCTTGCCGCGCCGTGCCGGGACCCGGCCCGCGACGGTTCCGGCCCGCGGCCTGCCGTCCGTGAACGCCCGCAGCGACTCCCGCAGCTCCCGCGCCGACGTCCCCTGGACGACCAGCCGGTGCGCCTCGTGACCGCGACGGGTCGCCGCCGCCCCGCAGACGTCCTCGGCCGACGGGCCGCCCGCCTCCGTCGTCCGGGCCAGAACCTCGTCGTAAAGGGCGGCCGAGTCGGCCAGGGCCTGCTTCGAGCGGGCCGATATGGGCAGCAGGAGCCCGCGGCCGCCGGCGACCCCGGAGACCGGGTACGAAGTGGGCGCGGCCTCCAGGACGACGTGGGCGTTGGTCCCGGTGATGCCGAACGAGCTGACCCCGGCGAACGCGGGCGCGTCGTCCGGCCACGGCTCCAGTTCCCGCTGCACCCGTACCGGCTGCCGGTCCCACGCGAACGCCGGGGTGGGGTTCGCGCAGTGCAAGGAGGGCGGCAGCGTCCTGGTGTGCAGGCTGAGCGCCGTCTTGATCACGCCGACGATGCCCGCGGCACCCTCGGTGTGACCGATGTTCGTCTTCACCGAGCCGACCTTCAGCGGCCGGTCGGCGGGTCTGCCCTCGCCGAGGACCGCCGCCAGGGCGGACAGTTCGACCGGGTCCCCCACGGACGTGCCGGTCCCGTGGGCCTCCACGTAGTGCACCTGCCACGGGGGCAGATCGGCGTCGGCGTAGGCGGCGTGCAGCACCTGCTCCTGGCCCGACCGGCTCGGAGTGCCCGCGGAGGCGCCGGTCCGGCCGTCGTTGTTCACCGCGCTGCCGCGGATCACCGCGTACACCCGGTCGCCGTCGGCGATCGCCGCGCCCAGGGGCTTGAGCACGACGACGCCGAAGCCTTCGCTGCGCACGAACCCGTTGGCGGAGGCGTCGAACGCCTTGCAGTGCCCGTCCGGCGCCAGCATGTTGCCCCGGGAGAACGAGACGCTGATCCCGGGGTCGAGAAGGACGTTGGCGCCCGCGGCCAGCGCGAGATCGCTCTCGCCGCGCCGCAGGCTCTGACACGCCAGATGCAGCGCCACCAGGGACGACGAGCAGGCGGCGTCGACCACCATGCTCGGCCCCTGCAGCCCCAGCGCGTGCGACAACCGCCCGGCGATCACGCTCCTGGACGTGCCCCGCATCGAGTAGAGGTCGTTGTCGAGGAGGTCGGCCGACTGGATGCACTCGTAGTCGCTGAAGTGCACCCCGGCGAAGACCCCCGTACGCGACCCCGCGACCCCGGACGCGGGCAGGCCCGCGTCCTCCAGGGCCTCCCAGGCGACCTCCAGGAGGATCCGCTGCTGAGGATCCGTACGCGCGGCCTCCCGGGGCGAGATGCGGAAGAACTCCGCGTCGAACTCGTCAATACCGTCGATGAATCCACCGAGACGGTTGTTGATTTTTCCCGGGGTGGCGGGCGTGGAATCGTAGAGGGCGTTCGCGTCCCAACGGCCGGCGGGGACCTCTCCGATGGCGTCCCGTCCCTCGCACAGGAAACGCCAGAAATCCTCTGGGCCACGCGATCCGGGAAGTCTGGTGCCAATTCCGATAATCGCGATCAGTGCTTCGTCGTTCGTGGAGCGCACCGGATTCCCCTTTGCCTTTCGACGCGGACGTTCCGTCCGTTCGAGATTCTGCGGAAGCGCAATATTTTTTCTATACGGAATTTTCGCGCTTCGCAGGCCCGTACTCCACGAGTTCCACGAGAAAAGAGGCGGGCCGGGGGACGTACATGAAGGCCACCTTCATTCCCGGGCGTGCCCCGCGGCAGGGTTCGGCGTCGACGGGGGACAGTCCGAGTCCGCGCAGCCTGCGCAACTCGGCGCGGACGTCGTCGACGACGAAGGCGATGTGGTAGAGCCCGGCCCCCTGACCGGTGAGCCTGCTGTCGATCGCCGAGCCGTCACGCGCCGGTGAGACGATCTCGATGTCCGTCCCGATGGACCGGTCCGGACCACGCCAGAATTCGCAGGCGACCCCGTAATCGTCGGCGGTGCCGCCGTCGATGCGGGACAGCCCCAGCGCCCCGAGGAACTCCCCCACCCGGAGCGGATCGGTCGTGGCCAGCCCGATGTGGTCGACGCCGACGATCATGACGCGGGCGTCTCACGTCCGGCGCCCGCGGCGCGCGCCACCAGGCTCGTCAGCTCTCCGATGGTGCGGACGGCGTGGAACTCCCGCAGGTCCAGCGTCACCTCCAGCCGGCTCTCCAACTGGGCCAAGGCCTCAAGGGAGCCGATGCTGTCCCATTGGTAGTCCGCCAGGACGTGCTCGGCGCGCAGCCGATCAGCCGCCTCGCCGAGCACCTCAGAGACGATCTCCAGAACGTGTCCCTCGACACTCTCACTCATGTCCGCTCCTCTCATTCATGGTGATCCAGGCCGGTACGTCCACCGTCGCCGTGCTCAGATCGAGGACGAACTCGCCGTCGCCGGCGTCCTCGAACCCGGCCTCCGTCCAGAACCCGGCGGCGACGCCGTTGCGCTTCGACGGGACATATCGGCCGACCAGGGTTTCCGCTCCGCTCTCCGCGGCGCTCCCCGCGAGCCAGGCCGCGATCGCCGTCTCGATGCCGCGGCCCAGCACCCGGCAGCTCAGCACCAGGTTCAGCACGCGCCAGGAGCTCTGGCCGCGCTCGGCCCAGAGCGCTCCGACCGCACCTTCCGAGCCGAACCTGTCGGACACCGACACCGTGGCCACCAGATGTCCCGGGCTCGTGCTCAGTTCAGCGGTCTGCGCCTCACCGAACCTGACGCCCGTGAGGTTGAACTGGTTCGTCCGCGCCGCGAGCTGTGCCGCCCGCGGCACCGTGAACGACGTGACCGGGGCGATCTCCACCTCGATCTTCAGGGCGCGCAGGTAGTCCGCGGCAGCGTCGTACCCGCCGGAGAACTCGACCCGCTCGGCCCGTGCGCGATAGAGCTCCGCGCGCCGCCGGTCCGCCTCGGTGAGCGACAGCGCGTCGAACCAGCCGTTCCGCAGCAGCGAACGGACCAGGTGCGCGGGATCGCCCGCCGCCGAGACGATCGCGACCTCGGGAAACCGGCTCGCCACCTCCGCGCGTTCGAAGTCGGTGTCGTCCATGAAGACGAAGGAGGAGACCGGCAGGCTGAGGGCGTCGGCGGTGCGGCGCAGGTTCTCCGCCTTGGACGACCAGTTCACCGCCCGCACCGTGAACGCCTCGGGGCGCAGCACCATCTCAGGGTGGGCGTTCATGGCCGCCTCGACGGGCTCGGGGTCGTTCTTGCTGGCCAGCACGAGGATCACGCCCTGGTCGAGCAGTCGCCGTACGGCGAGCTGTACCGCGGCATAGCAGTTCCCCGGATAGAGGCCGCCCAGCTGCACGCCTCCCGCGCCCACCTCGCCGAGCACCCCGCCCCAGAGCGTGCCGTCCAGGTCGAGGACGAGCACCTTGCGGGACAGGCCAAGTCCGGCCTGGACGATCCGGCGGACCTGGCGGGCGAGCAGCAGCAGCGCGCCGTCGGAGTACGGCATGTCGCCGTACCGGTGCATCCGGTCGTCCCGGACGGCGTATGGCTCGTCGGCCATCAGCCCGGCCAGGTCGACGACCTCGACCTGGGGGTGTTCGTCGCCGAGGGCGAGGATGCCGGCGTTCAGCTCGTACCAGAGCCTGGTGATCCGAGTCCGGGCGCGCCAGCTGATCAGGGCGTCGCGCAGCTCGGCGGGGAGCGGGACCGTGTGCAGGATCAGCGTGGCGGACGAGTGCCGCGCCGCGGCCGTGACCGCCGAACCGAGATCGACCAGTCTGGCCCGTATGTGCTTCTCCAGCGCTGTTGTGTCGTCGGCCACCCAGTCACGCGGTACGAAGAACGACTCGTCGATGAGGGCGGTGACGAACCCGGGCGGCTCGGGGCGGGCGAACACCCCGGTCGTCAGCTCCCTTTCGAGCGAGCCGTGATCGCCGACGGTGAGCTGGGGGAACACCCCGGCGGAGACGAGCTGTGACAGGAGCAGCTGCTCGTACGGACCGATCGTGCACGTCGCCAGGACCGTCACCGCGACGATCGGCGCGTCCTGCGGGCGCAGCCCGGACAACAGCCGCCCGGCACGCCGGGACAGCGCCGGATCGGTCGTGTCCCGGAGAGCCGCTCGCGTCTCCGGATCCGGCAGCCGGCGCTCGCCCACGGCCGTTCTGAGCGCCTGCGGCAGTGCGTCCATGTTCACCCTTTCAGACCCTGATGAGGCTGCAGTACCACCGCATGCCGATCGACGTGCCGGTCAGCGCGGCGAGATCCCCCGGCGAGAGGTCGCCCCGGTCCCAGCGCAGGCCGAGCATGGCGAGCTGGTCGACGGCGCCCATGTGCCCGTGGATCGCGGACAGGCCGGCGTTGGTGCGCTCATGAGGGATGCCGAACGGCCGCGCCACGTCGGCGATGGCGTCGGCGCTCTCGTTGAGCGCGAAGACGTGCGTGAGCTCGGCCGGGTCCACCCCCGCCCGATCGCACGCCTTCCGGATGACCTCGGTGGAGCGGTCGGCGAGCGCGTCGACGAAGGCGCGCAGGCGGCGCGGGTTCTTGTCGAAGTGCGCGTGGACCCTCTCGGCGCCCGCGGACGCCGTGGCGCTCGACCAGCCGGGCGGTGGCACCGGGGCCACGGCTCCCCCGTAGTCCGTGCGGAACCAGTCGCAGAACTCCGGGTCGGTGAACTGCTCGGTGGCCAGCCACCGGTTGCGGGGATGGTCACGCCGGAGGAGCGCCGCGACGGCTCCGTCGCTGTGCACGGCCGTGTTGACGGTCATCCGGTTGCGGTGGAACTCACTCACCCGGTTCACCGCCACGAACAGGACCGTCTCGATCTCCGGCTGCATGGCCAGCACCCCCGCGACCAGCCCCAGGCCGGTCACGCCGCACGCGCACCCCTCGGTGAGCAGCAGCGTCTGGATCTTGTCGATCTTCAGCTCGCGGGCCAGCGCCGCGGAGGAGTCCCAGTGCGGGTACTCGGGCAGCTCGGAGACCGCCACCACGAGCAGGTCCAGGTCCGCCGTGCCGCACCCGGCTCCGTCCAGCGCGTCCCGCGCGGCCCTGGCCGCCAGGTCGGTCGCCGTCACGTCGTCGGGGGCCCGGTGGAAGGTGCGGTAGCCCATGCGGGCAATGCGCTCCGGGTCGGGCACGTAGTCCGCGGCGACCAGCCGCACGTCCTGGTCGACCCCGAAAGCGTACCCGAATCCAGCGATCCCGAACATTCTGCCCCCGCGCGCTCGTTCCGTCGAACTTAATTATGGAAAACGCGTCTATATATCTCCGATATATACTGTCGCCGCCATTGGCCAGCGCCACCCAGAAAAGTTAGAATTCTCACCTGAATTACTTTCGAGTGGAAACGGACGGGGCATATGCTACCGAGCGAACTCGAACGCACCGTATATGGAGTGATCTCCACTTCGGTCCTCCATGTGGCGGACAAGCACGGTGTTTTCTCACACCTCATCGAGTACGGCGAGTCGACGAGCACGGCGCTGGCCGCGGCGCTGGGAGTCGAGGAGGAGACCCTTGAACGGGTTCTCCTTGTCCTGGTCGCTTTCGGCGTCGTACGGATGGCGCCCGATGGCCGCTGTTCCCTGCCCGAGGAGATACGCCCGTACCTTGACAGGAACGACGCGCGCTACATCGGCGGGTTCGTCGAGCACATGGTCACGGAGACCTCGAAGCAGATCGACCGCCTCGACTCCTACCTGCGGGACGGCAAGGCCGCGGTCGATCGCGACCTGCCCCCGCCGTTCGAGACGATCTACCGCGACGACACGGCCACCCGGAACTTCCTGCGGGCCATGTGGGATCTCAGCTTCGGGCCGTCCCAGGAGATCGCCGCCCTCGCCGGGCTCGACGACGTCGCCATGCTGATCGACGTCGGAGGCGCCACCGGTCCCTTCGCCACGGCGGCGTTACGGCACTCCCCCGCGCTGCGCGCGACCGTTTTCGACCTGCCGCAGGTCGAACCGTACCTGCAGGAGTCCGCCAGGAAGCAGGGGCTGACCGATCGGCTGGCCTTCGCGGCGGGGGACTTCTTCACCGACGAGATTCCCGCGGGCGACTGCGTCGCCCTCGGGTACGTGCTGTCGGACTGGACCGATGAGACCTGCGCGAGGCTGCTGGAGAAGGCCTTCCGGGCGTGCACGCCTCCGGGCCGCGTGCTCATCATGGAGAGGCTCTTCGACGACACGCGTACCGGGCCGCTGTCCACCTCGGTCATGAACCTCACCATGCACGTCGAGACCGAGGGGCGGCACCGTACCGCGGAGGAGTACCGCTCGCTGCTGGAGGCCGCCGGGTTCACGAACTGCGAGGTGCGCCGGACCCGCGGCGAGAAGCACCTGATCATCGGCCACCGGAAGTAGCCCCGCGCAAACGGCCGGCCGCCCGGGTTCACACCCGGGCGCCCGCCCGTCGTCTGGTCAGGTCACGGTGTGCCGAACCGCCCCGTCCCCCCGGTCATCTCGGTGACGAAGGTCGCGACGCCACGCCCCCCGTCGCCGTTGGCCAGCAGGACGAAACCATCGCCGGAGATCCGGCACATGGTCATCGCCCAGTACCCGGAGAACTCGCCGACGGCGCCGAAGTCCAGCTCGGAGTCCGACCTGTCGACGATCATGGACAGGCCGTACAGGCTGCCCGGGGTGGCGGTGAGCATGCCCTCCGCGAGCTCGCGGGTGATCAGCGCGGGCTCGCCCAGGTACGCGCGCCTGATCTCCAGCTGTACTCGAGCCAGGTCATCGGCCGTCGTCCACAGCCCTCCGGCGGCCGTCGCCGGATGGATCGGCCCGTACGTGCCGGTCGCCATGCCGAACGAGTCGTGGCCCTGGGCGATGGGATGGCCGGACCGTTGCGGGAAGTCGCTCTCGTAGCCGCTGCCCGCCATGCCCAGCGGCCCGAACACCGTCTTCCGCACCAGCGCCGGGAAGTCCGATCCCGTGAGGTCCGTCAGCAGAAGTTCGAGGACCAGGTAGTTCACCGGGTTCTTCTCGAAGAGCTCCCCGGCCGGGCACTTGGGCCGGACCGCGGAAGTCCTCGCCGGCGGCCTGCCCAGCAGCGCGTCCAGCACCGTGGGGACCGGTTCGCCCTTCTCGTACGGACGGTAGACCGGCTCCCGGGCCAGCCCGGAGGTGTTGGCCAGCAGTTGCCGTACGGTCACCGGCGCCCCCTCGGTTCCCGGCACCTGCCAGGAGGTGAGGTAGGAATTGACGTCGGCGTCGAGGTCGAGCAGCCCCTGCGCCGCCAACGCCAGGGTGGCGAGCGAGGTGACCTGTTTGCTCACCGACGCCACCCGGAACACCGCGTCGGGCGTCACCGGCTCCGGCCTGCGGGCGTCGAGACTGCCGTACGCGCCGGTCTCGGCGACCCGGCCGTCGCGGATCACCGCCAGGCTGACCCCGGGAACGTGGTGCCGCTCCATCGTCGGGAGCGGCGACGGGATCACCGACGCCGGACCTGCGGCTCCACTGGCGGGCGTCGCGGTGCAGGCCTCCGCTGTGACTTCCGCCGTGACTTCCGCCGTGACTTCCGCGGCGAGGTCGCGGATCGTTGTCTCGTCGTGCACGTCCGCCGAGTACGTCCAGGTCAGCTGCGGACCCTCCGCACCGATCGTCGCGTCCACCTCCAGCACGTACTCCCGCTTCGCCAGCGGGTCGCGTACCGCCGCGATCCGCTCGGGCACGAACCCGTCCGGCGCGCCGGCGTCGAGCGAGCAGCCGAAGCGGACTTCGGCCGCGCGCAGCGCGGCGAGGGCGTCGGCGACGGCCTCGTCAGGACCGGCGTGACGCAGCAGGTCGTAGCCCAGCCCCTCGTCCGGGACACCGCGCAGCTGGCTCGTCACCGAGGCGAGCGCCAGGTCGCGTCGCGGCGGAACCCACAGGTCCAGCGGGTAACGGTGCGCGAACGGCCCGACCGCGTCGCCGGGCGCGCGCCCCGCCCTGGCCTCCACGTCGACGAGCACACGGTCCGCGCGGGTCCGGCGGGCGAGCACGACCGCCAGGGCGGCGAGCAGCGCCTCACGTCCCGGAACCCGAGCAGGCAGAGCGACACTGATCGACCGTTCGCTCGCCACCGTCCCGGTGCCCGCCGGGCGATCGACGGGAAGCGACGGCGACGGCATCCGCGTGAGCCAGTGGTGTGCCTGAGCCACCAGATCAGGCGACGCCGCCGCCCGCTCCAGCTCGGCACCCCATCCGCGCAGCACGCCGTCACGGCTTCCCGTGCCGGGGCTCGCCCCGTCGGAGCTCCCGCCGCGAGCCGCGCCGAGGTCGCCGCCCCGGCACGCGGCCTCCAGGTCGCGGAGCAGGATCGGCCAGGAAGCGTGATCCGCCGCCAGCTCGTGCACCGCGACGATCAGAACGGCCGGGCGGTCCGCCCCGCTCTGGGCCAGCACCGCGCTGAGCAGGGGCCCGTTCTCCGGGTCGAGCCGCTCGTACGCCATGGCCGCCGCCTCGTCGAGCGCGTCGTCAGCGACCCTGACCTGCCTGAACGGCACCGAGGCGGCGCTCGCCACCGACCCGGTCACCGATCCCGGCGCGACCCGCAACCGCAGCGCCTCATGCCGCGCCGCGACATTCCGCAGTGCGCCCTCCAGCGCCTCAGGTGCGAGGCCGGCCGGGACGCGTACCCGGGCCTGCCAGTGATCGAAACGGTACCCGCCGGGCCGGGCCAGCACCCGGCGCTGTGCCGGGGTCAGGCGCACCTCCGCGGCGGAGCCGGTGATCCGCGCGCCGTCGAGGGCGGCGGCGAGCTGGGCGATCGAGCCGTGCTGGTACAGCAGCCGCAGCGTCACCCGCAGCCCGGCCTCTCTGGCCAGCGTCATCGCCTTCAGGATGGTCATCGAATCGCCGCCGAGGTCGAAGAACCTGTCGTGCGCCCCGACCGGATCCACGCCCAGGAGCCGGGACCAGATCCCCGCCAGGGTCCGCTCCGTCTCCGTACGCGGTGCGACGAACTCGCGTCCCGACCACAGCGCCGAGCGTTCCGGCGCCGGAAGGGCATGCTGGTCGAGCTTGCCGTTGACGGTCAGCGGGATCCGCTCCAGCGGCACGAACGCGGCCGGCACCATGTACTCCGGCAGCCGCTGCGCGCAGTAGTCGGCCAGCTCGGCGGCAGGCGGCAGTTCCCCGCCGTCGGGCACGCAGTACGCCACGAGCCGCCGCTCGGCCGGCCCGTCACCACGCGCGGTCACCGCTGTCTCCCGCACGGCGGGATGGGCGGCGAGCACGGCCTGGATCTCGCCCGGCTCGATCCGATGCCCGCGCACCTTGACCTGGTCGTCGATCCGGCCGAGGAAGTGCAGGACGCCGTCGGACCGGCGGCGTACCAGGTCACCGGTGCGATAACAGCGCGAGCCTGGAGGCCCGTACGGGTCGGGAACGAACCTCTCCGCGGTCAGCTCCGGCCGGTTGAGGTAGCCGCGCGCCACCCCGGCGCCGCCGACGTACAGCTCTCCGGCGGCCCCTTCGGGGACCTCGTGCCCGTACGGGTCCAGGACGTACACCCGGTTGTCGTCGAGCGACCGCCCGATCGGCACGCCGTCGACGTTGGTCAGGTCGGCGGCCGTGAGCGCCTGGTAGGTGACGTGGACCGTGCACTCGGTCGGCCCGTACGCGTGGGCGAGGTCGCATCGCTCCAGCCCCCAGGCGTCCAGGTCCGAGGGTTCGAGCCGGTCGCCGCCGAAGACCACCTCACGCAGCGCCAGCCGCGACAGCGTCGCCTCGTCGCCGTCCGCGACGCCGATCATCGAGCGGAACGCCACCGGCGACAGCGAGAGCGTGGTGACCCGCTCGGCGATCAGCAGGTCGAGCAGGTCACGCGGCGATCGCGCGGTCTCCGTCGGCACGATGACCAGGCGCCCGCCGTGGAGCAGCGCCCCCCACAGCTCCCACACCGACACGTCGAAGGCGTAGGAGTGCAGCAGCGCCCAGGCGCGGTCCGGCTCGTACGAGACCTGCCCGGCGAGCGCCGCGAAGAGCCTCAGCACGTTCGCGTGCGTCACCGCGACGCCCTTCGGACGGCCTGTCGAGCCCGAGGTGTAACAGACGTACGCCAGGTGACCGGGGATCGTCCGGCCTTCCGGATCGGACTCCGGGTACGCGCCGAGCGGCTCCACGTCGAGCAGGACCAGCTCGGCCTCGTGATCGTCGCCGGCCAGCGAAGGAGCGCGTTCCGCCGTCGTGACGACCACCCGGGCCCCGGAGTCGGCCAGCATGAACCGCAGCCGGTCCGGCGGTGACGTCGGCGGCAGCGGAAGGTAGGCCGCACCGGCCTTGAGCACGCCCAGGAGCGTGACGACCAGATCGACGCCCGGATCGAGACAGACGCCGACCAGCGTCTCCGGTCCCGCGCCCAGCACCCGCAGGCGGTGGGCGAGCCGGTTGGCGCGGGCGTTCAGGGTCGCGTAGGTCAGCTGTCCGCCGCCCTGGGTGACGGCGTGGGAGACGGCGATCGCCTCGGGCGTCGCCCGTACGCGCTCCTCGAACACCCCGTGCAGGGATCCCGGCACCGGGTGCTCGATCGCCGCGCCCGCCGTCGCACGGCCGCGTTCGGCCGGCGGGAGGCAGGCGGCGCGGGCGTTGCCCTCGGGGTCGTCGATCATGGCCTCCAGCACCGCGCGGTGCATGGCGGCCAGCCTCTCGGCGTTCTGCCTGCTCATCGCTCGCGAGTTGGAACGGAGGATGAGGTACCTGGGGGTGCACGGCACGCCGAGGGCGAACTCGGTGGGGTCCTCCCCCTCGGTGGCCGTCACGTCGATCAGCCCGGTGTCGACCTGGTCGAAGTCCTGGTAGCTGAACGCCACGCCGATGAGCCTTCGCCCATCGCCCATCTCCCGCTGGATGACGGGCATCGGGAACCTCCGGTGCGGCCAGAGGCCGACCTCGCGGGCGAAGGTCTGTTCCACCAGTTCGAGCCAGGTCCGAGCCGTACGGTCGTGCGTGAACGGCAGCGTGTTGAGATGCATGCCGTAGACCCGGTCGGCCCCCAGGACCTCCAGCCGCCCGTTGCAGACGAGTCCGGAGACGAACGCCTGGTCCGGCGTGAGCATGCTGAGCACCTTCAGGTGGGCGGCGAACAGGACGCTCTTGAGCGAGGCCTTGGCCCGGGCGGCGAGTTCGCGCAGCCGCTCCTCAAGGTCGGCGTACTGCAGGACGACGTGATAGTCCTCCCGCGGCTGCTGCGGCTCCTCGCCCCAGGCGGCCGGCAGCGCGAAGCCGGGCCGGTCGGTCACGACGTCGCGCCAGAACTCCCGATCGTCGGCCGATTCCAGGGAGCGCAGCTCGGCGGCGATGAAGTCCGCGTAGCGGACGGAGGCGGGCTCGATCCGGCGCGGTCCGGCCCCGTCCCTGATCGCGCGGTAGTCGTCCAGGACCTCCATGAGCAGGCCGTGGAAGCTCCAGCCTTCGCTCACCGCGTGCAGCACGGTGAACGACAGCCACCACGAATCGTCATCCCTGAGCAGCGCGGTGACGCGCATCAGCGGCGCCCGTTCCAGGTCGAAGCGGAGCGCGCGTTCCTGTGCCCGGAAGTGCCGCATGGCCAGGTCACGTGCGCCCTGGTCCAGTCCGCGCAGATCCAGCATCCGTACGGGGATCTCCGCCGACTCGTGGACCAGTTGCATGGGCACCGAGTAGCCGGACAGCTCGATCGAGGTCCGCAGGGCCTCGTGCCGGTCGGCGGCGAGCCGCGCGGCCTCCCGCAGCGCCTCCAGCGCGAACGGCTCCGAGTCGCGGACCAGGAAGGACAGGGTGTTGTGGTAGTAGCTGTGCTCCTGGCCGGCCAGCATCTCCACGATCATGCCGCGCTGCACCTCGGACAGCGGGTACGCGTCCGTGAGCCCGCCGGGCAGCAGGCGCCGGTCCTCCTCGGTCACCAGCTCGAACGGCTCGACGAGCCTCCTGTCGTCCGCGACCGTTCCCCGATCCGCCGGGTCCGCCAGTGCTTCGGCCAGCGCGCCCACGGTGCGGTACTCGAAGACGTCCCGCACGGAGACGTCGAGCCCGGCCGCCTGCAGCGCGCCCACCACTTTGACCGCCTTGATGGAGTGCCCGCCGAGCTCGAAGAAGTTGTCGTGAACGCCGATCCGGTCCTGCCCGAGCACCTCCCGCCACACCTCGGCGATCTGCGCCTCCAGCGGAGTGCGCGGCTCGAGGTGGCCGGAGACGCTACCGCCGCTCGCGTCGATCTTGGGCAGCGCCGCGCGATCCACCTTGCCGTTGGCGTTCAGCGGGATCCGGTCGATGGACACGAACGCCGACGGGACCATGTACTCGGGCAGCCGGGTGGCGGCGTGCCGGGCCAGTTCCCCGGCGGGCGGCAGGGCCGCACCTGCGGGCACGCAGTACGCCACGAGCGACCGGTCTCCCGCTTCGCTCTCGCGTACGACGACGACGGCCTCCCGTACCTCCGGGTGGTCCGCCAGCACCGCGCGGACCTCTCCGGGCTCGACCCGGTAGCCGCGCACCTTGACCTGGTCGTCGACCCGGCCGGCGAAGCAGACCGCTCCGTCGTCCCTGACCCAGGCGCGGTCGCCCGTACGGTAGAGGCGGCCGCCCGCCCTGCCGAACGGGTCCGGTACGAACCGGTCCGCGGTCAGACCGGGGCGGCCGACGTAGCCGCGCGCCACCCCGGTGCCGCCCACGTAGAGCTCGCCGGTCACGCCGAACGGCAACGGCCGCAGGTGCTCGTCCAGCACGTACATGGTCATCCCGGGCAGCGGCCGGCCGATGGGGACGACCTCGTCCCGCTCCTGCTTCGTGATCGGATAGACGCAGGTGCCGACGGTGGCCTCGGTCGGGCCGTACTCGTTCACCAGGCCGCCGGGCCCCAGGAGCCGCAGCCAGTGTCGCGCGGTGCTGCCGGGCAGCGCCTCGCCCGCGACCACGATCACCTCGGCGAGCCTGGCCGCCTGCGCGGCCGTGAGCTGGTCGGCGAGCACGTTGAGATGGCCGGGGGTCAGCTTGATGAAGCTGTAGGGTCCGTGCCCGGCCAGTACCCGTCCCAGCTTGGAGAGGTCCAGGTCAGCCGGAAGCAGGCGTACGGGCTGCCCGGTCGCCAGCGGCGCCCAGACGTTGGGCACCACCAGGTCGAAGGCCACGGAGGAGAACAGCGGCGCGCCCTTCTCACCCTGCGCGGCCAGTTCCTCCGCCGCCCACCGCACGTGGTTGGCCAGGCCGCGGTGGGTGACGAGCACGCCCTTCGGCCGTCCGGTCGAGCCGGAGGTGAAGATGATCTGTGCGATCCCGTCCAGATCCCTGCGGACGGCCGGGGACGTGGCGGGAAGCCCGTCCAGCGCCTCCTTGTCGAGCTCCAGGACGGTGAAGCCGCCGAGTTCGGCACCGCGGACCGAATCCGTCACGATCACCCGTGCCCCGGCGTCGGTGAGCATCGTCTCCACCCGCTGGACGGGGAACGACGGGTCGAGGGGCACGAACGCGGCGCCGGACTTCCACACGCCGATGAGGCTCGCCAGCAGGTCGGGGCCGCGGTCGAGGAGCACGCCCACGGCGCTCTCCGGACCGGCCCCGAGCGCGCGGAGGCGGTGGCCGATGCGATTGGCCCTCTCGTCGAGCTCGGCATAGCTCCACGAGCCGCCGTCGAAGGCCGCCGCCACGGCACGCGGGCGGGCCGCCGCCTGGTGCTCGAACAGGTCGAGAACGGAGGCTTCGACCGGCCGCGTACGCGTGGTGTTCAGCTCGGTGACGAGCCGGTCGAGCTCGCCGGGCGGCAGCAGGACGGCGTCGGCGTCACCGTCCGGATCGGCGACGATGGCGTCCAGCACGGCCCGGAACATCTCGCCGAGCCGGTCCACGGCGGACTCGGAGACGATCTGGACGTTGGCGGTGACCATGAGCTGCCCGGCGAGAATGTGCACGCCGAGCCCGAACTCCGTCGGGCTGTCGTCGATGACGGCGTCGCCGTCCAGGAGGTCGGTGTCCACCTGGTGGAAGTCCAGATAGACGAAACGCGTGTCGAGCAGCCGGTCCGGGCCCGCGTCCCGCTGAATCTCGGGCATGGGGAAGCGCCGATGCGACCAGAGCTCGGTCTCGCGCTCGAACACCCGCCGCGCCAGCTCCCCCCAGGTGCGGGCGCCCCGTTGGAAGAGGAAGGGCAGCGTGTTGAGGTACAGGCCGTGCACCCGGTCGGCGCCCGGCGCCTCCAGCCGCCCGTGGAAGACCAGGCCGGTGAAGAACTCCCGCTGATCGGTGAGCGTGCTCATGACCTTCATGTGCGCCGCCAGCAGGATGCTCTTCAGCGGCACCCCGGCGGCGGTGGCCGCCGTCCGCAGCCCGTCCATGTAGCCGGCCAGCGGGATGCGGATCCGGTACTCCCGTCTGGGGACGTCAGGCCCGGCTCCGAGCCCTGCGGGCAGAGCGAATCGCGGGACCGAGGTGACGACCGAACGCCAGTACTCGCGCTCGGCGGTGTCGGCGAGCACGGTCTGCTCGGCCGCGATGAAGTCGGCGTAGCGGATCGCGGGCGGCTCCACCAGGACGGGCTCCACCCCGTCGCGGAGGGCCCGGTACACGGTGAGGATCTCCATGAGCAGCGTGTGGTAGCTCCACCCTTCGAGCATCGCGTGGCACTCGGTGATGGTGATCCACCAGTAGTCGCCGTCGCAGCGGTGCCCCGACACCCTGATCAGGGGTGGCCGCGCCAGGTCGAACAGCCGGGTGCGCTCCCGCGTCACGAACGCGCGTACGGCCCGCCACTGCCCTTCCTTGTCGAGGCCGCGCAGATCGGCGACCGGCACGGTCACGTCCACGTCCTCTGCCCGGTGGACCAGCTGCATCGGCACCGAGAAGCCGGTGAGGTCCAGCGACGTCCGCAGTGCCTCGTGACGCCCCACGACCGTGCGGGTCGCCTCCTGCAGGAGGTCCGGCACCAGTGGCCGGTCGTCGCGGACCCCGAACGCGGTGGCGTTGAGGTAGAGGTTGAGGTCGCTGTCGGACAGCATCTCGACGACCATGCCGGTCTGCAGCCGCGACATCGGGTACGCGTCCAGCACGCCCTCCGGCAGCTTGGCGCGATCCTGCTCGGAGAGCAGCGCGAACGGCCGCACCAGGGCGGTGGTGCCCACGACCGCCGGTTCGCCCTGCCGGCCGGCGACGTGCCGCGCGAGTGAGGCGACCGTGCGCGACTCGAACAGATCGGCGACCCGTACGTCCAGGCCCGCGTCACGCAGGCCACCTGCCAGCACGACGGCCAGGATCGAGTCCCCGCCGAGCTCGAAGAAGTCGTCGTTCACGCCGATGCGCCCGGCGCCGAGCTCCTTGGCCCACACCGCGCAGATCAGTTCCTCAAGTGCCGTGCGCGGCGCCACGTACGCCCGCCCCGCGGGGAGCGCGGCGTCGTCGGGCGCGGGAAGGGCGCGTTTGTCCACCTTGCCCTGGGCGGTCAGCGGGATCTCGGCCACCGACACGAACGCGGCGGGCACCATGTAGTCGGGCAGCGTCTCGGCCAGCCGAGCGCGCAGCTCCGCGGGGTCGAAGCCGTCCTGCCCGGCCGGCACCACGTACGCCACGAGCCTGGGGGCGCCGGGGATGTCCTCGCGGGCCAGGACCACCGCGTCACGCAGCGACCGGTCGGCCCGCAGCCGCGCCTGGATCTCGCCCGGCTCGACCCGATAGCCACGGATCTTCACCTGGTCGTCGATCCGGCCGAGGTACTCCAGAGCGCCGTCGGCGCGCCGCCGGGCCAGGTCGCCGCTGCGGTAGAGCCGCGAACCGGGCGGTCCGTACGGGTCCGGCACGAACCGCTGGGCGGTCAGGTCGGGCCGTCCGAGGTAGCCGCGGCCGACTCCGGCGCCGCCGACGCAGATCTCGCCGGTCGCTCCGAGGGGGACGACGGTGCCGCGCTCGTCGAGCAGCACCACCCACAGATCGTCGATGGGCACTCCGACAGGGGAGGCCTCGGCCGGTTCGAGGTCCTTCTCCGTCACCTCGTAGTGGGTGACGTGGACGGTCGTCTCGGTGATGCCGTACATGTTCACGAGCGTCGGCGCGGTGAGCCCGCGCCGCGCCGTCCACGGCCGCAGGTCCGGCATCTCCAGCCGCTCACCTGCGAAGATCACCAGCCGGAGCGCCAGCCGGTCCACGCGCGGATCGCCCTGCGCCGCCGCGCGCACCAGGCGGTAGAAGGCGCTCGGCGTCTGGTTGAGCACCGTCACCTGCTGCTCGACCAGCAGATCCATCAGGTCGTCAGGCGATCTGGCCGTGTCGAACGGGACGATCACCAGCCGGCCTCCGTGCAGCAACGCGCCCCACAGCTCCCAGACGGACACGTCGAACGCGTACGAGTGGAACATCGGCCACACGTCCGCCGGGCCGAAGCCGAACCTCTCATGGGTGGCGGTCAACAGCCTCAGCACGTTGGCGTGGGTGAGGCACATGCCCTTCGGCCGTCCGGTCGACCCCGATGTGTAGATCACGTAGATGAGGTCGGCGGGGTGGGACCCAGGGGTGAGATCGGTGTCCGGGTGTCCGGCGATCGTGGCGGCGTCCCGGTCCACGGCGATCACCTCGCCGTCGTGCACCCGCCCCACCAGCGGGAGGTGGTCCGTGTGCGTGACGACGACCTGTGCCCCCGCGTCGGAGACCATGAACGTCAGCCGGTCGGCCGGGTACGACGGGTCGAGCGGCAGATACGCTCCGCCGGACTTCAGCACCGCCAGGAGCGCCACCACCAGCTCCGCGCTGCGGTCGAGGCAGACGCCCACGAGCGAGCCCGCGCCGACGCCCATGCCCCGGAGCAGGTGCGCCAGCCGGTTGGCCCGCGCGTTCAGCTCGGCGTACGACAGGCTCTCCTGGCCGAAGACCAGGGCGATCGCGTCCGGGGTGGCGCGGACCTGCTCCAGGAACGCCTCGGGGAGGGTACGGGGGTCGGCGGGCCGGGGGCGTACCGCGCCGACGGCGACGGCGAGCTCGCCGGGGCCGAGCAGGTCCAGCCGGTCGACCGGCGCGTCCGGACGGGCCGCGACCTCGGTCAGCAGCCGTAGGAGGTTCCCCGCCGTCCGCTCGATCGTCTCCCGGTCGAACAGCGCGGTCGCGTACTCGATCTGCCCGTCCAGCGAGCCGTCGGGACCCTCCTGAAGTTGCAGGGTGAGGTCGAACTTGGAGATCTGCCAGGGCGCCTCCAGAGACTCCGCGCGCACACCCGGCAGGTCGAGCACGGCGGCCTTCGGCTCGTGCATGGTGAACGCGACGCGGAACAGCGGCGTACGCGAACGGTCGCGGGCCGGTTCGAGCTCGTCCACGAGCCGGGAGAACGGCATGTCCTGGTGGTCGAGCGCGTCGAGCACCGCGGACCGCGTACCGGCCAGCAGCCCGTTGAACGTGTCTCCCGGCTGCCACCGCCCGCGCATGACGAGGCTGTTGATGCCGTACCCGAACATCGCCTGGAGTTCCGGCCGGTTGCGATCGGAGACGACCGTGCCGACGACGATGTCGCTCCGCCCGGTGTAGCGGGCGAGCAATGCCTGGAATCCGGCGAGCAGAACCGTGAAGAGCGTCGTGTCGCGGTGCCGGGCGAGCTCGCGGAGCGCCGTGCCGAGCGAGGCGTCGATCCGGATGGGGAGCGCCGCGCCCTTCCAGCCGCGGACGTCGGGCCGGGGCCGGTCGGCCGGAGGCTCGGTCGGGACGAGGCCGGCGAGCTGTTCCCGCCAGTAGCGCAGGGGCGCCTCGAACGCGCCGTCGTCGGCCCGGCGCCGCTGGTGGGCCGCGTAGTCGGCGTACTGCAGCTTGACCGCGGGAAGAGAGCCGGGCGCCCGGTAGAGCGCGCTGAGCTCCTCCTCGAACAACCGTAGGGACCACTCGTCGCAGGCGATGTGATGGAAGACCACCACCAGCAGGCAGAGGTCGTCGGCGATCCGCACCAGGCGGACCCGGATGGGCCACTCCTCGGCCAGGTCCATGCCCTTGGCGACCTCGCGCTCGGCGATCCGCGTGGCCCGCGACTCCGCGTCGGCACTGCCGCGCAGATCGTCCACGGTGACGGTGATCGGCAGGGGCGGGTCGACGATCTGGACGGGCTCCGCGCCGGCCACGACGTACCGGGTACGCAGGATCTCGTGCCGCGCGATGATCTCGTTGACCGCGCGCACGAGCATCGTCACCTCCAGCGGCCCGGTCAGCCTGAGGGTCAACGGCGCGAGGTACTCCGGGCTGTCCGGCTCCAGCCGGTTCAGGAACCACATCTGCAGCTGCCCGTAGGACAGCGGCAGCGGGGCGTCGCGGCTCGCGAGCGGGATCCTCGACCGGCCACCGGTCTTCCGGCGCAGCAGCAGTTCCTCGCGCTCGATGTCGATCTGCGTCATACCGGCTGCTCCTTCGCTACCGTGGAATCCTGGTCCGGTCCTGCGCCGGCGAGCGTGCGGATGGCCTCGGCCAGCCGTGCCACCGTCGGTCGTTCGAAGATCAGCCGGACCGGCAAGTCGAGATCGAAGTCCTCCTGGCACTGCGCCATCAGCGCGAGCGCCAGCCGGGAGGTGCCGCCGAGGGAGAAGAAGTTCTGCACCACGCCGACCTCGCGGCTGAGCAGCTCCGAGAACCGCTCCGCGAGCAGGCGCTCGATGGGGCCCTTCGGGACGTCCGCCTGCGCACCGAGCGACCGGAGCCCGATGGACGGATCGGCGAGGGCGAGGGTCAGCAGGCGAAGATAGTGCTCGGCCATCCGGGCGATGGTCGGCTCGTCGAACAGCGAGGTGGCGTACTCCAGAATCCCGGTGACGCCGCCGTCGGGAGCCGTGTGCAGGAAGAGTGTCAGATCGGCCTTGGCGACCGCCCAGACTTTCCTGAGCGGGTCCAGGTCGCCACCGCCCGAGACGGTGACCCCCTCCTCCATGAAGTTGAACATCACCTGGTAGAGCGGATTGCGAGACAGATCCCGTACGGGACTCAGCTCCTCGACGACCCGCTCGAACGGCACGTCGCGGTGCGCGAGCGCCCGCCGATTGCGCTCCCACACGCCGTCCATCGCGGCCTCGAAGCTCTGCTCGGGCGTCAGGCCGCAGCGCACGACCAGCATGTTGTGGAAGGGACCGGCGACCCCCGCCAGCTCCGGCCGGGTCCGGCCCGCGACGGGCACGCCCACCGGGATGTCCCACTGGCCGCTCCATCGGGAGAGCAGGGCGGCGAAGGCCGTCAGGTAGGCGGCGAGCGGCGTCGTGCCACGCCGCCGGCTCAGCTCGGCCAGGCCCGCCGAACACTCCTCCGGCACGCCGAAGGTGAGCGTGGCGCCGCTCGGGTCGCGCAGCGCCGGGCGGGGGCGGTCCGCCGGCAGGTCGAGCCGCGGCAGCTCGGCGAGCTCCGCGCGCCAGAACCTCAGCTGAGGCTCCAGCGCCTCGTCCGTCAGCCGGTCCCGCTGCCAGACCGCGTAGTCCGCGTACTGGATCGGCAGCGAGGTGAGCTCCGGATCCTGGCCCGCCGCGAGGGCGGCGCACAGCTCCCGGATCTCCTCGCCCAGCAGCACCGACGACTGGCCGTCCGACGCGATGTGGTGCACGGCCAGCGACAGGACGTGCTCACGGGCCGCCCTGCGGACCAGGAGCGCCCGCCAGACCGGCCCGCGTACCAGGTCGAAGCCCTGCCGGAACTCCTCGGCCAGGATCCCGGTCAGCTCCGCGTCGTCGCCGGGCGACTCGACGATTCGCAGCGGGACGGGAGCGGCGGCGTCGATCACCTGCCATGGCTCCTCGCCGTCCATGCGGTAGCGGGTGCGCAGGATCTCGTGCCGCGCTACGAGCGCCGACAGCGCCCGGTCGACGATCCCGGCGTCGAGGTCACCGGGCAGGCGGACCAGCAGCGGCGTCACCCACTCGGGGTTGCCGGGGTCCATGCGGTCCAGGAACCAGAGCTGGTGCTGTTCGACGGAGAGCGGGATCGGGCGGTCTCTGGGAGCGAGCGGCACCGTGGCGACGGGCTCGGCCGCGGCCTCGATCAGTTCCGCCTGTTCGGCCACCGTGCCCGCGGCGAACAGCCGGTGGACGGCGACCTCGCGTCCCACCGCGGCGCTCAGCCTGGCCGCCAGCCTGGCCAGCAGCAGCGACGACCCGCCACGCTGGAAGAAGTCGTCCTCCGCGCGGACGTCCTCGACGCCCAGCAGGTCCTCCCAGACCTTCGCGACGGTCCGCTCGGCGAGCGTGAGCGGGCGCGCCGACGGCTGCGCGCCGCCGAACGTCGGGGCGGGCAGGGCGGCACGGTCCACCTTGCCACTGCTCGTCAGCGGAAGGCTCTCCATCGGTACGAAAACGGATGGGATCAGGGCGTCCGGCAGCCGATCGCGCAGGAACGCGCGCAGGCCACCCGGCGGGATCTCGCCGTTGCGGCTCACCACGTACGCGACGAGCCTGGCCGCGCCGTCGGGCCCCGCCCCCGCGGTCACCGCGACCCCGCGCAGCCCAGGGTGCGTCGCCAGCACCGACTCCACCTCTCCCGGCTCGATCCGCACCCCGTTCACCTTGACCTGCCCGTCGAGACGGCCGTCGTAATGCAGCGTGCCGTCCGGCCGCCACCGGACCAGGTCCCCGGTCCGGTACATACGCGCGCCGGGAGGTCCGTACGGGTCGGGCAGGAACCGTTCCGCGGTCAGCGCGGGCCGGCCCAGATAGCCCCGGGCGAGCCCGGCGCCTCCGGCGTACAGCTCACCCGGCGCCCCGAGAGGCACGAGCGCTCCGCCGGGATCGAGCACCCTCAGCCGGGTGTTGTCGATCGGGCGTCCGATCGGCACCCGGCCCACGACCTGCTCAGGGTCCACGAGATGAGCCGTGACGTCGATCGCGCACTCGGTGGGGCCGTAGGTGTTCCAGATCCGTACGGGCAGCCGCTTGCGGAGCAGGTCGCACAGCTCCGCGTCGAGCGGTTCGCCCGCCGAGAAGAGCAGCCGCAGCGAACGGCACTCGCTCCAGCCCGGCTCATCGACCAGCAACCGCAGCAGGGAGGGGACGACCTGCAGCACCGAGACGTCGTACTCGGCGACGGCGCGCAGCAACGCCGCCGGGTCGCGCTCGGCGCCGTGCGGCGCGAGCACCACCGCTCCGCCGCTGACGAGCGGGGCGAAGATCTCCCAGCCCGCCGCGTCGAAGGTCAGGATCGTCTTCTGCAGCACCCGGTCGGCCGGTCCGAGACCGTGCTCCCGCACCGTCCACAGGACCCGGTTGGCGATGGCGCCGTGGCTGATCAGCACCCCCTTGGGCCGCCCGGTCGAACCCGAGGTGTAGATCGCGTACGCCAGCCGGTCAGGACAGGGGTACGTGGGCGGCGGGGTGCCCGGCGCGCCGGCGAACGCGTCGATCATGACCTTCGCCGTCTCTGCCGGCAGTGAACCGCCCGCGGTGCGATCGGTCAGGACCAGCGGAGCGGCCGTGTCCTCAAGGATCCACCGTGACCGTTCGGCCGGGTGGTCCGGGTCGAGCGGCACGTACGCCGCTCCGGCCTTCCACACACCGAGCAGGCCGGCGACCAGGTCGGCGCCACGCCGCAGGCAGACACCCACCAGGGACTCCGGCCCGGCGCCCATGGCCAGCAGCCCCTGGGCGATCTGGTTGGACCGGCTCTCCAGCGTCGCGTAGTCCACCCTCCGCGCTCCGTCGGCGATGGCCACGGCTCGCGGTGTCCGCGCCGCCTGCGCTGCGAACAGCTCTGGTAGCAGGCTCGGCTCGACGACGCTCATCTCACTTCGGCCTCGGCCATACGGGTGCGCAGGCTGAGCGGCCGCATGTCCGTCCACACCAGTTCGATGTGGGCCAGGCACTCTTCCCTCGGCCCCTGAGCGCCCTCCGGCCGCCATCCGGCGGGCAACTCCCGGTCGGCCCACCAGATGGAGTACTGCTCTTCGTCATTGACGACTACGAGGTAGGTGTCGTTAGGTCCGGCAGACACCGGCTCACCTTCTTCTGATCGTGACTGGGTTCAACCCGATGTGGTCACGATCGGAGATGCCGCAATATCCGCCCTATACGCCGCGAGATCAGGAGTTGAGGAAGGCCAGCACGGCGAGGACCCTGCGGTTGTCGTCTTCCGTCCCCGGCAGGTCCAGCTTGGCGAACATGCTGGTCGTGCACTTGCTGATGGCCTTCTCGCTGAGGTACAGGCGTTGCGCGATCGCGCTGTTGGAGCGGCCCTCGGCCATCAGGGCGAGCACTTCGAGCTCGCGTTCGGTGAGCCGGGCGATGGGCGTGTCGTTGCCCCGGCCGCCGAGCAGCTTGGCGACCACCTCGGGGTCCAGGGCAGTTCCGCCGACCGCTACCCGGCGGATCGCCTCGACGAAATGGTCCTCGTTGAACACCCGGTCCTTGAGCAGGTAGCCGACTCCACCGGCCTGGTCGGCCAGCAGTTCGCGCGCGTACAGCTGCTCGACGTACTGGGACAGCACCAGGATCGGTAGCCCGGGCACCTGCCGCCTGGCCTCAAGGGCAGCCCTGAGCCCCTCGTCGGTGAAGGACGGGGGTAGCCGGACGTCGACGATCGCGACGTCCGGCTGGAGTTCGATCAGGGCCCGCAGCGTGCCGGGCCCGTTGTCGACGACCTTCACCACCTCGAAGCCGTGGGCCGTCAGCAGCCGGGTCAGTCCGTCACGCATCAGGAACTGGTCCTCGGCTACGACAACACGCACGGCACCTCCAGCGCCACCATGGTGGGGCCGCCCGCCGGACTGCTCACGGCAACGACGCCGTCGAACGCGGACAGCCGCCTCTCCACCCCACGCAGACCGGAGCCCGCCGAAACGTCGGCTCCGCCGATTCCCTCGTCGGTGATCTCGGCGCGCAAGATACCACGTTCGTATCGTATGTGAATCCGCACCCGGTCCGCCACAGCATGCTTGATCACGTTCGTGAGCGCTTCGGAGACGGCGAAGTAGACGGCGGACTCGACGGGCGCCGGCACCCGTCCGGGCAGCTCGATGTCGGTCTCAGCGGTCAGCGGCAGGTCCATCGCCAGCGCGCGTACCGCGTCCGCCAGCCCGCGGTCGGCCAGCACCGGCGGATGAATGCCGCGGACCAGGTCGCGCAGCTCGTTGAGCGCCTTGCCCGAGCTCTCCTTCGTCTCCTGCACGAGCGCCTCGGCGGCTCCGGGATCCGCACGGATGAGCCGCTGGATGGCGGTCAGGTTCATGCCGAGCGCCAGGAGACGGACCTGCACGCCGTCGTGCAGGTCCCGCTCGATGCGGCGCAGGTCCGCCGCGCTGGAGTCGACGGCCTCGCTCCGCGACTCCGTCACCCTCGCCAGCCGGCGCTCCAGCTGCTCCCTCGTAGAGCCGAGCAGCGCGGTGGTGAACCGGGCATGCGCCTTCAGCAGCGGCGGCGCCATCCACAGGCCGGCCCCGGCGACCAGCAAGCCGAGTGGGACGGCGAGGAGCGTCTGCGCCATGTTGCCCACGGTCAGGAAGAGGAAATGCGCGTCGCCCGCACCGACCTGCTGGTCGATGAGCGGCCAGGTGATGGGCAGGAGCACACCGTACAGGCCGTAGAGGACCAGCAGCGGGGACAGCGCCGCCAGCGGCACGCCCACGACGAAGTTCACCGGCAGCCACGCCAGGTCCCGCCACGTCGCGGGATCGGTGACCATCCAGCGCGTGAGCCGAGCCTGGCGCAGCGGCCATAACCGCGGCGACTCGGGACCGGGCGGCGCCGGACGGGGCAGATAGGGGCTGCCCACCTTGATGCCCAGCCGCCACCCGGCCGTGTCGCGGTAGAACTCCGCCAGTCCCCTGACGACCGTCAGCACCGGCGGAATGAGCAGGAGCCCCAGCCCGGCCGCCAGCGTGCTCGCGAACGAGGCGACGCAGAAGGCCGTCAGGACGAGTCCCGCTATTCCGCCTGCGGCGAGCATCCCCGCCCGCCCGACCTCACGCCACCGGGCCTTGAACGCCTCTCGCATATCGGTCACCTCATACCTCTGTCGCAGAACCTCGACGGTCGTTCCCCGTCTCTGCTAACAGTCTGCGCGGCGCGAATGCCGCGCACAGGACGTCCAGCCCCATTTCCGGAGGGGCCTAGCCCTACCTCGCGGCCCGGCTGTTGATCATCGGGGTGCCGCTGCCGCCGGGGATGTCCTCGGGGTAGGGCTGGGACAGGAAGGCGTGATCGAGCCGCGCCGAGCTCATCGAGAGCCACTTGCGGCTCTGACTACGGACGACGTCACGCGGCAGGGGCGGGTTCACCTGCGTCTGCGACGGCTTCGCGATCGACTGCAGCGCCCATCCCAGACCGACCATCGGGTCGATCTGGCACCATTTCTGGGCGTCGATTCCGAGGAACGTCTGCGCGCGGAGAATGGCGTGCCAGATGTGGTAGCCCGCGGGCGCGGGACTGCCGTTCATCGAATGCACTCCCGGCATCCGCGGATCGTAGAGCACGCCCTGACCGAAGTCCGCGAAGGCGCTCGCCAGCCCGCTCGTGTTTCGGCCGTAGACACGGTTGAAGACCTCGATCTGAACGCGGGAAACAACCCTGAGCGGTTCTTTGATCGGCGTCACCAATCCGATGTAACCGGCCGGATAGGCAGCGGACTTCATGTCCTCCATCCACGCCAGCACCATCGCCATCTCGGCGTCACCGCCGCCGAAGTAGGCCTTCACCGCCGCCCAGGCGTCCTTGAACTCCTGGCTCGCCTCGTGCCACGTGGCCTTGTCGAACTGGTACCAGAGCTCGTTGGCGCGCCGGTCTCCCAGCATTCCGGGCACCGGCGGCAGATCGGCGCCGACCGACGCGGCGAGGGACTGGGGGGCGTTCGCGGCGCCCAGAAGGGCGACGGCGGCCGCACCCGCCGTTACGCCCAGCATCCGCCGCCTGTTGATATGACCTTCCATGAAGGTTCCTTTCGTACGTCGACCGTATCCCTTTCAGGACTCAAGACGACGAAGCTATATTCCGGCAATATTCGGAAACCACGAGAATGACTCAGTTGAACGGGGAGAAGACGGAACGAGCCCTTACCCGCTCATCGAGCGGCGGCATTGAGACCGGAACGGGATGCGGGAAGAGCTCGCCTTCAGGATCGAAGATCCGGTCGTGGTAGAAACCCGAGAGATACGGGGCCCCCGACGTTCCACCCGAGCCCATCGTTTCTTTCGGCAGATACCGGTGGGCGAGCCCGATATGCAGCCTGCGCCACCGGAACAGGATCTCGTCCAGCGCCCGCGCGGCGGCGAACACCGGCCGCGTCTCGTCGGTGTCCTGCGGCAGCTCCTGCAGGAGGGACCTGAGCGGCCGGAAGTGCCGGTTGACGTACAGCAGCAGGAAGGCGTTCTCCTGCATCTCGCCCAGCGCCTCCACCTTTGCGGGATGTATGCCGAGCAGATGGATGTGCAGGGTCTGGGCGGAGGTCATCTGGATCGCGCTGGCGTTCTCGGTGTCGTTGCGGAATCCGAGGAAGCTGTCGACGGACATCGTGCGCCGCAGTACCAGCATGATGTCGAACTGCATGACGGCCAGCTCGGCCGCCCGTTCGAGACACCGCGCGGCCTCCGCGTACGCGCCGGACTCCAGCCAGGCGTTGCCCGCGACCGTACGCGCCAGGATGCCCGACGTGGTCACCTCGGTGAGATGGATGAGCCGGAGGAAGACGTTCTCCTCGTGTTTGCGGGTCTGCGGCATGTTGATCAGGTATTCCAGGATCCGGCTCCGGCCGGCCTCGCCGAGATAGTCCTCCCAGCGCGAGGCCGGGGCCGCACCGGCCGCCGGAAGCCGCGGCCATGCCGCCATCGCGTCGTCGAGGGCCGACAACCGGCTCAGCCGTTCCCCGGCGTCCCGTGCGGTCGGCAGATCCAGGTGCGCCCAGGGCTCCTGACCACGGAGCGTGCGCTCCTCCCAGCCGAGCCATGAGCCGACGAGGAACCTGAGAGCCTGACGGCACTGCCGCTCGATGCAGGCGTCGCTGGAGTGCTTCTGCGTTCCGAGCGCGTGGTTGAGCAGGCGTACGTTGCTGTACGGCTGGTACCGCGTGCCCCGGGGGCCTTCCAGGACGCCCGGCCGGTCGCGCTCGTCGTGGGGCTCGGTGGTCGCGGCCAGCTTCCACTCGCTCTGCAGGGCGAGCTCGGCCAGCCTGAGCACACGGCGTTCCCCGGTGTCGATCGAGCCCGGCGCCTCTGTGAGCACACCGCAGAGGTCGATGTAGAGGTCCGCCATCCGGCCTCGGAGCGCGGGGTCCAGTTGCCGGCGCCCGCCGGCCCGTACGGCGTTGACGTATTCGGCCACGTCGAAGTCGAGGACGGTCTTGACGATGGTTGAAGTCTTCACTGTGCCTCCGGAGCTCGCGGGACGGCAGAGAACCTCACAGGGTGCGCGCCGCGAGCCCAGCCCACCCGCCCGGCGACCGGATGACGGCGCCGAGATCCTGAAACACCTCGATGCGCTGCTCGCATTCGAGCGACACCAGGCGGGTGCCTTCTCGCAGCAGGCGCCCGGCGGTGCTGTTCCCGATCGGCGGCACGAGATCATGCCGCCTGGGCACCACCGGGACGGCTTTCGGGCTCGGCAGCTCCAAGCGGCCCAGCGTCTCGTTCAGCAGCGTCGCGGTGGCCGCGGCCAGCTCCGTGGCGGCCTCGGCGAATCCGATCGTCTCCGTCGCGCCGACCGCCAGGATCTGGGCCACCTCCAGCGGGCTCGCCCGCGGCGGATCACCGTGCCCCCACGACCACGTCTCCTCGACGAGCCGTGCGAGCTCCTTCAGGCCCTCCACGAGATCCGGCTCATAGAAGCAGACGAGCCGCCCGGTGCACCCCGCGGCGAGGAACAGATCGACCACCTCGGAACCGGTGCCCGCGGAGACGAACACCGCGCCGATGTGGGCCTGCTGCCAGCCGGCGCAGTCCGCGGCCAGGGAGGGCACGGCGACGGCCGCCGGTCCATGGACCAGGAAGCGCCGCTGATGCGCCGCGGGCGACTCGCCGGACGTACCGCGGCCGCTCGCCGGGTTGCTCGGGACTTCCACGTTTCTCGCCCTTCGACAGCCGATCGGCATCTATGCAGGAAAGGTAGAACGGTTGCCCATACCTGCCCTATACCTGGGAATTCGCCAGGACCGCCTCGACGTCGTAGCTCTGGATCCAGGCGACGTCCTCGACCATGGAGCCGAGCACGCTGCCGGGCCGGCGTCCTCCCGCGGGCTCGGGCACACGGAGTTTCAGCGAACCGCTGCCGCGCGAGCCCAGTTGCACCCGTGTGGTGTGCGGGCGCCGTACGATCTCGTAGCGGCGCAGGGCCTGCTCGAACGCGTGCGGGCCCGGAGGGGTCTGGCTCAGGCACAGCGCGAGCGCGGCCGCGTCCTCGATCGCCTGGTTGGCGCCCTGCCCGTGATGCGGGAGCATGGGGTGGGCCGCGTCGCCGAGCAGGGTGACCCGGGACGTGCTCCAGCGCTCCAGGGGCGCGCGGTCGCGCAGCACCCACCGGCCGACCGTGCGGATGGCGGCGACGATGTCGCGCACCGCCGGCTCCCACCCTTCCAGCGCTCCGGACACGGTACGGACGTCGCCGGTCGCGCTCCACGACTCGGGGGCGCCCTCATCGTCCTCGGGCAGGATCGCGACGAAAGTCAGCAGGCGTCCGGAAGCGACGGGATAGGCCAGCAGGCGCGACGTGGGACCCGCCCACACGAACATCGTGTCGCGGGCGAGCCGGGGAAGCTCGTCGAACGGGACGACACCACGGTAGGCGACGTTCCCCGAGGACACCGGCGTCCGCGGCCCGGCCACGGCGCGGCGCACGACCGAGTGAACGCCGTCGGCGCCCACCAGCACGTCCGCCTCGGCGTCCGGCCCCCGCTCGAAGGACAGGCGCACGCCGTCGGCGTCCTCGGCGAATCCGGTGCAGCGCCGGCCGAGGTGGAGGCACCGTTCCGGTACCAGCGTGGCGAGCATGGCCAGCAGATCCGCGCGCTGGACGGTGTAGTAGGGGGCGCCGTGTTCCGCCTCCCAGGCCCGGCCCATCGGCTGCCGCATGAAGACCCTGCCGTCGTCGAAGGCGCGCACCTCCAGCGCGGCCGACCGCACCGCCGAGCTCTCCAGCTTCCCGGCCAGCCCCATGCGGTGCAGGATGCGGCTGCCGTTGGAGCCGAGGTGCAGCCCGGCCCCCGACTCTCGCAGCTCGTCGGCCTGCTCGTAGACGTCGACCTGGAAACCCCGCCTGAGCAGGGCGGCCGCGGCGGTGAGCCCGCCGATCCCGGCTCCGAGGACTGCTATTCGCGATGTGCTTCCGGACATCATCAGGCTCTCTCCACTGTACGTCTGGTCGTCCGTCACCGGTCGTTACCGGCCCCGGATGGATCCGCGTTCGCGCGGATCGGGGGCCCGTCACGCAGGGAAGGGCTCAGCGCGGCCACCACCGTGAGGCCGCACATGACCGCGCTCATGCCCAGCACCGTGGATGTCGTTCCGGCCGCGTCCATGACCAGACCGGCCACGAGCGAGCCGACGGCGGCCGGGCCCATGCCGATGAGCAGCGCCACGCTGCTCACCCGCCCGAGCAACGCGTCCGGCGTAATCTGGATCAGGTGGACCGAACCGGTCACGTTGATCGCGCCGCCCACGTACCCCACGAGCGTGTAGAGGAGGGCGAGCAGCACCGGGGACACGCTCACGGCCATCGCCGCGATCACGAGGGACCAGATCGCGAACCCGCCGATGATCTGGGCGCGCAGGCTGGCCCTGCCGCTCCACCACCGGCCGGTCAGGGCGCCGGCCACGCCGCCGAGCCCGCTCAGCGCGGTGATCACACCCACGACGGCGATCGATCCGTTCCCCCGGACGATGATCTCCATGAGCGCCAGCGTGATGGCCTGGAAGACGATGTTGGAGGCCGAGAGCAGCAGCAGCATGGTGCGCAGGAACGGCCTGCCGAAGAGCCAGCGGGCACCGGCGCGCATCGCCGTCACCACGGGCTCCGCGGGCGCCTCGCGCTCGTCCTGCAGGTTCTTCCTGATGCCGAGCAGCAGCAGGAGTGACAGCAGATGCGCCATCGTGACGAACACGAACGGCAGCGTCCGGCCGACCGCGAGCAGCGCGCTGCCGATCGGCTGGCCCAGCAGCGCCGCGCCTCGTGACCGGGCCTCGTTCCTGCCCAGGGCGGCCGGCAGCTCCTCCTCGGGGACCACGTGGCGCACCGCCGACTGCTCCGCCAGCCGGTGCACCACGCACAGAGCGCCCTGGACGAACGCCGCCGCCGCAAGGTGAGCCAGCCCGTAGACGCCCGCCATCAGTGACACGGCGACGGACGCGGTCACGAGCACGCAGCCCACGTCGCACCACACCATCAGGCGACGCCGCTCGTACCGGTCCACGAGCACTCCGGCGGGCAACTGGACCAGCAGGTTCGGCAGCAGCACGGCGAACATCACCAGCCCGGCGTCGCGCGTGGAGTTCGAGTGCCAGAGGACCAGCAGCGGATAGGTGATGGCCCCGACGCGGACGGCGAGGAGGTTCGCGCCCGCTCCGGCCCACAGCCGCAGGAAGTCGGAGTTGCCCGGGCGTGCGCGGGGCCGCGCGCTCATCCCGCCCTGCACCACTCCAGCACCGCCATCGCACTGTGGAGCTTGCTCGCCGCCTGGTCGAACGCGATGCTGGCCGGGCCGTCGAGCACCTCGGCCGTGACCTCCTCACCGCGGTGCGCCGGCAGGTCGTGCATGAACCTGGCCTCCGGGCTGGTGTCCCACAACCGGGTGGTCACCTGGAACGGCTCGAAGACCCGGTGCCAGCCGGAGTCGGCCTTGCTGGACCCCGTCGTCTGCCAGCGGGTGGTGTAGACGACGTCGAATCCCCGGGGAAGGTCCTCCATGTCGTGCCGTTCGGTCACGAGGGACCCGTGCCGCTTCGCCTCATCGGCGGCTCGTTCGCGCAGGTCGGCGGGCAGTCCGTAGCCGTGCGGAGTCCGGAACTCCAGCTCGACGTCCGCGAAACGCGCGAGGGCGAGGGCCAGGGCGGTGGCCGTGTTGTTGCCCTCTCCGACGTAGAGGACACGCAGCCCGTCCACGCGGCCGAAATGGTGCTGAAGGGCGACCAGGTCGGCGAGGGCCTGGGTGGGATGCTCGTCCGCGCTCATCGCGTTGACCACCGACATCCGCTTCTGCTCCGCCCAGCCCCGCATCTCCGCGGGATCCGCCGACGTACGCGCGACCAGCGCGTCGAGCATCAGAGAGAAGACCTTCCCGGTGTCCCCCGTCGTCTCCCCCGTGTTGGTCTGCAGGTCGTCCGGGCCGTACGCCACGATCTGCGCACCCAGCCGCAGGGCGCCGCTGGAGAACGCGGTCCTGGTCCTGGTGGACGTACGGCGGAAGTAGATCCCGACCACCTGGCCCGCGAGTGGCCGTCCGTGGTCGTTCTCACCCGCCGCGAACCGCGCCCCGCGAAGCATGATGTGGCGCACTTCGTCGTCATCGAGATCGTCGATCGAGATCAGATGCCGCATGGAGCCTCTCCTCCTTCTGGGGCGCCACGGACCGCCCTGTCCTTCCATAGATGGGAGACCTCGCCGAAATGCTCGGTCACCCACTCGTCCGAATAGACGGTGTCCAGATACCGGTCGCCGCCGTCAGGGAAGATCAGCACGCAGTTGGCTCCGCCGGGCACGTTCGCGCTCAGCTTCTCCAGCGCCGCGACCGCCGCGCCCGAGGAGCCGCCGGCCAGGATCGCCTCGCGCAGCATCAGCCGCCGGCAGGCGACCACGCATTCGAGGTCGGACACGTGCACCACCTCATCGACGAGGTTCGTGTCGAGCAGTTCGGGTTTGATGGAGGCGCCGTGCCCCGCGAGCAGCCGCGGCTCGGGCTTGCCGGTGAAGATGGCGCTTCCGACGGCGTCCACCGCGACGAGGGCGGTCGGCAGCGCGTTGTCGCGCGCGTACTCGGCGCAACCGCGCAGCGTGCCGAAGGTGCTGACCGGGCAGAAGAGGTAGTCGACCCGTCCGTCCAGCGACTTCACGATCTCCTGCATGGTGGTGGCGTGCGCCTGCGGGTTGAGCAGGTTGGCGTACTGGTTCGGCCAGAAGGCGTTCGGCTCGGAGTCCAGGATCTCCCGTACGCGGCGCAGCCGTGTGGCCAGGAACTCCCCGGTATGCCGGTCGCGTTCGGTGACGAGCTCCACGCGGGCCTGGTACGCGTTCAGTATCTCGATGTTCTGCCGCGTCGTCTTCGGGTCGACCACGCACACGAAACGCAGGCCGAAATACCGGCAGACCTGGGCCAGTCCAATGGCCAGATTTCCGGAGCTGGATTCGACGACAATCGACCGGCCCGGGACGAGTTCCCGGCTGCGTATTTTCCCGATGAGCATGTTGAGCGCGGTGCGGTCCTTGACGCTGCCGCCGGGATTGAACCGCTCGAGCTTGGCGAACGCGTTCACTCCCAGGTCGGAGGACATCCGTTCCAATTTGATCAGAGGTGTATTCCCAATGGCTTCCAGTATTCCGTTCAACGGGTATCCCGGCTCTCTTGGCGCAAATTCCGCCGCACCGGCCGGCGCGCGTTGTTCGTCAGCACTTACCCATGGTCAGTCGGGCGGCTATACGTGGGTTATATTTCCGTGATCGCCATGCGATCGGGGTCTTGAACAGCGCCAGGGCAGGCATGGAAGGCAGAGCTGGACATCATCGCACAACCCGCTATATGACATCTATATTTCGGACGACCCTGGACAGGTCAGAGTCACGCACTTAGTGTCGGTATCGGTGAGCGACGTTTGGGGCGCGCTTGAACATCCGCGGCTGCGGGCGGGGTCAAATTCAACATGTGATCACGCGCCGGCCAACGGTATCAACGTTCGCGCGATAGGCAGCGACCGTCTCACATCCGTCCACCCCAACGGGGGAACAGTGTTTAAATCGGCGAAGATTGCATGACATGCAAAACTCTCACCGTGAATTCCGGGTCCTCGGGCCCGTGACCGCCTGGCAGGGGGAACGGGAAATCCCGCTGAAGGGCTCCAAGCAGCGGACCATGTTCGCGGCTCTGCTGTTTCAAAGTGGTCAGGTGGTGTCGGACCTCAGGCTGGGAGAGCTGCTCTGGGGCGATCGGCCACCCGCTACCGCGAGCGCCCAGATCCATACGTACGCCTCACGGCTGCGCAGGCAGCTGGCTCCCGCGGTGACGATCACCCGGCACCACCCCGGCTACCTGCTGCAGGTCATATACGGCCAGGTCGACATCGACCTGTTCGAGTCGCAGGTCAGGTTCGGGCACGGCGCGCTGCGTCTGGGCAGGCACGAGGAGAGCGTCACCTGGTTCCGTTCGGCGCTGCGGCTCTGGCACGGCGCGGCGCTGTCGAACGTCACCGAGCACCTCATCGAGGCGGAGCGTCCGCGTCTGGAAGAGGCGCGGCTGATGACCCTGTCAGCGCGGATCGACGCGGAACTGGCTCTCGGCCTGCACGAAAGGCTGATCTCCGAGGTCGTCGACCTCGTCTACCAGTATCCGCTGCAGGAGGGTTTCCGCGCCCAGCTCATGATCGCCCTTGATCATGGAGGGTGCCGCGAGGAAGCGTTGTCGGTCTACCGCGAGGGCCGGCGGCTGCTCGCGGAGGAGCTGGGGGTCGACCCGAGTCCGACGCTGCGCTCGGTCTATCAGGCGCTGTTGTCCTCGGACTCCGCCGAATGCCTTACGTTAACCGATTGCTACGGTGCCGGCGTCTCCTAGCGGGACACGGCATATTACCCAGGAGCGACATGGACCACGAACCACGCTTCCTTCACCCGAACGCGATCGTCGAACCGCTGGTGGACCGCTTCTTCGCCTGGGCGCACACCTACACCCCGGTTCAGGCCGCCATGAACATGGCCTTCCTTCAGTTACCGCTCCTGGAGTCGTACCTGGAGTCGCCCGCGACGCATGTCGCGGCCTCCGGCAACCCCGACCTGCGGGGCGGCTACTTCGTCAACATCGCCGAGAACCGGGCGGACGAGGTCAGGGCGCTGGTCGACTCGATCAGGACCGAGCGTGCGCCGATGCTCGAATTCGCCGAAGGGATCGCGCAGGCCGATCACCTCCTGGAGGAGAACGCCACCGGCTTCGACCTCACCCCGCTCTACGCCAAGCTGCCGCCTGCCCTTTCCGGCCTGGTGGAGCTGGTCTACGACATGTTCAGCCAGCCGTCCATCCGGTTCCTGGAGCCGTTGATCTACCGCAGCCCGGTGTTCGCCGAAGGGCGCCAGTCGGTGCAGCTGTCCCTCGAAACCGGTGTGGAAAGGCCGTTCATCCTCAGCACGCCACGGCTGCCGGCCCCCGGCGTCGTGGACCTGCCGTTGCCGTTCCGGCACCCGGGCCTCACTGCGCTGTTTGCTGCCCGGTTGCGTCCCACCAGCCTGAACGCGCTGCGCGAAGCGCTGGAGATCGACGACGACGAGACCGCCGAAGGCCTCACGCGCCTGCTGTCCCCGGAACCCCTGACACGCGCCGACCGCCACATCGAGACCGGCGGCCGGGTCCGCTACTTCGGCCACGCCTGCCTCGTGCTGCAGTCCCAGGAAGCGGCGATCATCACCGATCCGTTCATCAGCGGGGACAGCACGGCGACGGGCCGGTACACCTACGACGACCTGCCGGACCACATCGACGTCTGCCTGATCACCCACGGTCATCAGGACCACATCGTGCTCGAATCGCTGCTCCAGCTGCGTGGCCGCATCGGCACGGTCGTCGTGCCGCGTTCCTCGGGCGGCAACCTCGCCGATCCGTCGCTCGCCCTCTACCTGTCGTCGCTGGGCATGCACGTGACGGAGGCCGACATCTTCGACGAGGTCTCCTTCCCCGGCGGAAAGCTGGTGGCGACGCCGTTCCTCGGCGAACATGCCGACCTGGATATCCGGGCCAAGTCCACCTACTGGGTGCAGCTGGCCGGGCGTTCGATCTTCGTCGGCGCGGACTCCTCCGGCGTCGACCCGGTGCTCTACCGTCACGTCCGCTCCCACCTGGGTGCGACGGACATGGCCTTCCTGGGGATGGAGTGCGACGGCGCCCCGCTGCCCTGGCTCTACCAGGCCCTGCTGACCCGGCCGATCCCCAAGCGCATGAGCGACTCTCGGAAGCTGTCGGGTTCGGACGCCGAGCAGGCGGCCGACATCGTCACCGAACTCGGCGCGCGCGAGGCCTACATCTACGCGATGGGCGAGGAGAGCTGGCTGGGTCACGTCATGGCGACCAGCTACGACGAGAGCTCCTACCAGCTGCGGCAGATCGAGAAGTTCCTCGGCTGGTGCCGGGACCACGGCGTCCCCGCGGGGCACCTGCTGAACCAGCGCGAGTGGCGCTGGTGACAAGGCCGGGCCGCGCCACCGGACGACACGGCTTGATGTGAGCGGGCCATCGGGCTCGGAGGCTTCTCCTCCGAGCCCGACGTCTTGCTGTGCCCGTACGGCCTGGGCGTGGCGTTCGAGACGACGCATGAGGCGAGACCGCTCAGCGTCTGGTCACGTGCCCGACTTCGACCTTCGGCACCTCGATGCTGCTCTCCTCCCGCAGGCCGAACCGCCCGTGCAGTCTGCGCAGCGGTCCGGGGGCCCACCAGTTCGCCCGTCCCATCAGCGTCATCACCGACGGCACCAGCAGGCACCGTACGAGGGTGGCGTCCACCAGTACGGCCGCGAACAACCCGATGCCGATCTGCTCGATGTCCCCCATCCTCGCCATCCCGAACGCGGCGAACACCACCATCATCAGCAGCGCGGCCGAGGTGATGATCCGCCCGGTGTCCCGCAACCCCGCTCGGATCGCGTCGCGGGTGCCGAGGCCGGCGGTGACGTGCTCGCGGATCCGGCCGAGCAGGAAGACCTCATAGTCGATCGACAGACCGAACGCGAAGGCGAAGATGACGGTGAGCGCGAACGGATCCAGCCCGCCCACGATGAGCGTGTCCAGCGGCCCGGACATCCAGCCGTTCTGGAACACCAGCACCAGTACCCCGAACGTGGCGCCCAGCGAGACCACCGCCATGGCCATCGCCGTCAGCGGTATCGTGATCGACCCGCTGAGCAGGAACAGCAGCACCAGCATGGCGACGGCGGTGACGCTCACCGCCAGCGGCATCCCCTCGCGCAGCAGGGTAGAGACGTCCGCCAGTTCGGCCGCCTGTCCAGCGACCCAGATCCGGAAGTCGGCCGGTCGTTGCTCGCGCACCCGTTGGACCAGCGCAAGGGCGTCGGGCCCCTGCGAGTCGCCGCGCACGGCCAGCACCACCGTGGACAACTTCGCTCCGTCCTGGCGTGCCGACTCGACCCGCACGACCGACGGATCACCGCTCCACCGGCCCGCCCACTTCGACAGGCTTGCCGGATCGGTCTGCCCGACCACGATGACGGCCGGCCGCTCGGTTCTGCCGTACTTGGCGGCGAGCACGTTGGTCACCTGGACCGACTCCAGGTCCGGCGGGAGGATCTTGGTACCGGACAACGCGATCTTCGCGCCGAGCATCGGCGCGCCCAGGGCGAGCAGTGCTACGACGATCCCGATCCCCACCAGGAGCGGGGAGCGCTGGACCATGCCGGCCAGCTTCGCGAAGAACCCGCCGACGCGGTCCTCACCGCGCAGGGCGCTCTTCGAGGGATGGATCCGCCCGCCGAACATGCCCATCAACGCGGCGAGCATCGTCAGCGCCGTCGTCATGGCGACCAGCGATGCGGCGACGCCGCCCGCCGCCACCGCGCGCAGGCCCGTGGCGTTGAACACGAAGAGCCCGCTCAGCGCTGCCGCGACCGTCAGCGCACTGAACATCACCGTCCGGCCCGCCGTGGCCCACGTACGCTCGACCGCGTCGGCGCGTTCGGCACGGGTGATCCCATGACGCCCGGCCGCCGCCGCCCGCCGGTACGGCGCCACCAGCTCCTCACGGTATCGCCCGACCAGCAGCAGACCGTAGTCGATGCACAGCCCGAGCCCCAGCAACGTCACCACTGTGGTGACGTTGCCGTCGAGCGGTATCACCTGGGAGAGACCCAGCAGCACCACGAAGGCCGTGCCGACGCTGATGATCGTGGTGATCAGCGGCATCCCCGCGGCGATCAGCCCGCCGAACACCAGCACCAGCACCACGAACGTCAGGGGCAACGCCTTGAACTCCGCGTCGCGCATGTCCTTCTGCGCCGTGCCCTTGGTCTCGTACCTGAGCCAGGCGTCCCCGCCGACGCGGATCTTCGCCTCGGGGAGGCTTCCGCGGATCGTCCGGAGCCGGTCGGCGACGCGTATCGCGGTCTGCTCCTCATCGGCCTGCGTGATGCTGACGGCAAGCATGACGCCGCTGCCGTCGGACGCGGTGCGGGGCCGCTCGACACCCGTGACACCCTTCACGGTCCGGGCGTCCGCGGCCGTCCCGCTCAGCGCCTCCTTGGTACGGGCGGCCTTCGGGTCCACCCCTTCGACCAGCAGCACCACCTGCGAACCGCCTTCGCCGAGCAGCTGCCTGGCCTGCAGCGACTCCGGCACGTTCTTCTGCTGCACGGCGGACATCCCGCCGACGACGGAACCCGCGGCGGCAAACCCCGCCACCATCAGCAGAAGGGATGCGATGACCACCTTCCAGCGGTGCTGGAAGCAGAACTTGCCTATCGATCTCGTCATGCGACCAACGATGCATCCGGAGATCGCAACCGTCAGTGGGGCGAAACCCTGACTTCAGGGGGTCTAGGCCTAAACCTTTCGGATCTCCCCACCGTGAAATGGAGTTACCCATGAACAGATCCCCTTCCTTCGCCGTGATCTCAGGTGCTCAGGTACACCAGGCCATCGCCCACAGAGAGGCCGAGATCACCGACGTGGTACGCCACGCCTACGAACTGCACGGCACGGGCGCCACCGTCAATCCGGACTCCTACTTCCTGCGTTTCCCCGACCGACCGTCGTCCAGGATCATCGCGCTGCCCGCATCCATCAAAGGCGATGTCGACGTGCACGGACTGAAGTGGATCTCCAGTTTCCCGGACAATGTCGCGGCGGGCATCCCGCGGGCCTCCGCCGTGCTGATCCTCAACGACACCGAGACGGGCTACCCCTTCGCGTGCCTGGAGAGCTCGATGATCAGCGCCACGCGTACGGCCGCGTCGGCCGCCCTGGCCGCCACGGAGCTGAGCGGTCTGCGCGGCGAGCGGCCGACCAAGGTGGGCTTCGTGGGGACCGGGCTGATAGCCCGCTACATCCACACCTACCTGTCCGGCAACGGCTTCGTGTTCAAGGAGCTCGGCATCCATGACCTGGCGCCCGAGCACGCGCGGGGTTTCCAGGAATACCTCGAACGGACCGAGCCAGGACAGGTCACCATCCACGACACCGCGGAAGACCTGATCCGCTCGTACGATCTGATCGTCTTCGCGACCGTGGCCGGCGAACCGCACGTCACCGACCCCCGTTGCCTCGCACACAACCCCCTCATATTGCACATCTCGCTGCGCGACCTGGCACCGGAGCTCATCCTCTCGTCGTACAACGTGGTGGACGACGTGGAGCACTGCATGAAGGCCGGCACCTCGCCGCACCTTGCCGAGCAGCGGGCCGGTCATCGCAGGTTCGTGGCGGGCACGCTGTACGACGTCCTCGCGGGCACGGTGGCGCGACCGGCCGGCCAGCCGGTGATCTTCTCACCGTTCGGCCTGGGTGTCCTCGATCTCGCGGTCGCCAAGTACGTCTACGACCGGGTAGCCGCCTCGCGGGAGCTGCACACCGTTCCGGACTTCTTCTACGACATGAGCCGCTACGGCTGACCGGGAGTCGCGAACCGCTCGTACACCTGGAAACCCCTGCACGCTTTCGTCCCTGACGATCATCAGCTTGCCGTCAAAGGGTGAGCGTCGCAGAGAAGTAGCGCTACCCCCCGGAGACTGCGGCCTACACCCACTGACACGCCATGCCCTACGCCCCAGACTGGCAGAGAACGATGTTGCACATAAAGGGGGAACGAGTGGTAAAAAACCTCACGATACGAGGCTCAACAACTGCGCCGGAAGGCATCCGCGGGTGGTTGCTCGTCTATGTCATCGCTTTGGGCCTTTTGGCCCTCCACGGACTAGGCTTGACCGTCGCCACTCTGATCGTCAACGCCGATCCGTCACTGGCGGGACTGAACTCGTTCGTGCCGCTGCCATCGCTCCTGCTGTACGTGATCAGCAACCTTTTACTTGTCATGTACACCGTCGTGCTCTACATCCTGATGTTCAAAAGGCGGAAATCGGCGATCATCAACAACGTCATCTTCAACGTGCTGTCGATCGCGTTCCTGGTGTCCTGGCACATCGTCGGCATGAAGTCCACCCTCGGCATGGTGATCGACTCCACGCCAGGGGTCGTCGGCATCTGGTACGTGCTGGCGTCCAGGCGAGTACGGAGCACATTCACCCAGGTGTGACCCCGGGCTGATGGCCTCGGCTCTTCAGCTCTGCGCCTGCCGAAACTCCATCTACGCAGTTCAAGCGGCACGTCGACACCCGTCGAAGATTTCGCCGAGCCTGTCTCCGTTCACAGGCCAAGACCGGTCGAGGTTCGACATACCACCTCTATACCGACCTCTGCTGAACTCGGCTCCGGCAAGGTTCTCATGACGGAGGAGTAACATGCGGAAGCTCTTGGCGACGCCTGCCCTCGCGATAGGCGCATTCGTGCTGGTCGGCCCCAACCCGGCATACGCCGCCAACACCTGCAAGGCACTCATCAAGATCAAGTAAGGCAGCCAGGGGCAATTCCGGATCCGTATCGGCTGCGTCTCCAACCCGTCAGACCTCGGAACCCTGGACTTCTGCTGGGGCTCATGGGTGGGGCTGGCAAGGGTGTCAGCGAAGAGCTGCTCAAGCCGGCGCCCCTACAAGCCTCAACAAAAGATCATGAAGCACACAGCAGAGGGGACCACCCAGTCGTGGACACCAAGCCCAGCCAGCTTCGCACCGCGGCAAAGCTTGCCGTCGCCGGGGTCGTCATCAGCGCCGCCGCACATGTCCTGGTCCTGCTGGCCACCGGACCGCTCGGCACCGAAGTCGTCATCGTGATCGCCGGGACACTGCTCGGCATCCTCGGCTACCTCGTCGGCTCCGGCTTCCTGCTCGCCGCCGCCATCTTCGGCTGCGTCCACCTGCGGCAAACATACGGCAGGAGGCGGCCATGGTTCTGAGACCGTGATCTGCCACCCTGAGGAAGCCAGCTCTTACGACGGTCGCTTCCTCGCCCGATCCTGCCCTGCCCGATCCTGCCCTGCCCGATCCTGCCCTGCCGATCCTGCCCTGCCCGATCCTGCCCTGCCGATCCTGCCCTGCCCGATCCTGACGAGCAGCTCTGGCAAGGCCTGCTCGCCGAGGCCCGCAACCACGCCAGCGTCCCCGGCGGACATGCCGGCTATCGCAATCCTGTGGTGAAGCCCGTACGCCAGCTCGGGTACTGCAGCGTCCAGCCCAGTTCGCGCTTCGTCTTCTCGCTGGAGATCCCGCGGGCGCGCGTCATCATGTCGACCGCGGCCTTACCGGCCAGCGCGCGCACGAGCCAGGCCGGTACGCGGCGCGGCGGCTTGGCGCCGAGTGCGCGGGCCAGGTCCGGCAGCCAGTCGCGCACAGGTGCCGGCTCGTCGTCGGCGACGTGG
Organism: Nonomuraea rosea; assembly: GCF_039539705.1. Lineage (NCBI taxonomy): Bacteria > Bacillati > Actinomycetota > Actinomycetes > Streptosporangiales > Streptosporangiaceae > Nonomuraea > Nonomuraea rosea. The sequence goes on from NZ_BAABDQ010000023.1 coordinate 162,707, forward strand.
TAGATCCCGGCCCGGCCCCGTTCGACCGCCGCGACCGTGGCCGACGCGGCGTCGGTGATGTGCACCAGCGACAACACCCCGCCGCCGTCACCGACGATCGGAGACTTCCGCTTGCGGACCTGCTCGGCCATCCCGGCGTCCGGCGCGGTGCTGATGCTGGTCCCCGGGCCGTAGAAACCGCCGTAGCGAAGCGCGATGCCCTCCGCCCAGGTGATGCCGGTCACCGAGTTCTCCAGGTAGCTCAGGGCGGCCACCGCCTCTGCCGCGTCGGCAGGGGGGTTCGGCTCGATCCGGCCGTTCTCGTCGGCGACCGGTCCGCCGGTGCGTTCCATCCACTGAGCGTTGCTCTGCGCCACGAACCTGCGGACGCCGACGTCGCGTGCTGCGGCCAGCAGATGGTCGGTGCCCTCGGTGCGCAGCCGGTTGGTCGCGGCCGCCATCAGCTTGTACTGCCGGAAGTTGATCGGTCCGCTCAGCGCGGTGAGCTGGTGCACGATCACCTCCGGCTCCGCCTTGACCACCGCGTCGGCCACCGACTCGGGGTCGAGCGCGTCGACGACAACCGGCTCGGCACCGAGTACGCGCAGCGCACCGGTCTTGGTGGCCGAGCGGGTCGTGCCGACGACCTCATGGCCGCGCGCCACGAGTTGGACAACGATCTGGCTGCCGATGGCACCGGACGCTCCGGCAAGGAAGATCTTCATGAGGTCTCCGTTCGTCGTGCTCACATAGGACGAGACGCCCCGGCCCTCCATGACCGGCTGTGATCCATTCACAGAGCGGGAACGTGTCCGATGTCGGGCTGGGGCTCCTCACCGGGGAACTCCAGGGCTCCCACGACCCCTCCGGCGTCGTGTTCACCGTGCTTGCCACGCTGTCCGGCATGGAACGCGAGTACATCCGCCGGGTAGGGCTTACTCCTGCAAGATCGACAGGGCTCGGGATGGGCACAGGATGACGGCGTGACGCGCCTGGGCCGCGCTCTGGTCGTCGGGGTGATCGGTCAGCAGGGCCACGAGGCCGTCGTCGTCCTGGTCGAAGACGGCCGGCTCGGTCAGGACGCACTGGCCGGAGCCGACGCAGACCCCGGTGTCGGCTTGGATCCGCATCATGTCCTCACCAGGTGACAGGGAGTTCGTGAACGCCGTAGATGACGGCGTCGGACTTGAACGGCAGGTCATCGACCGGTACGGCGAGCCGCAGGGCAGGGATGCGGCGCAACAGCGTGTCGAAGACGATCTGCAGTTCCATCCGGGCCAGGTTCTGGCCCAGGCACTGGTGCGGGCCGAAGCCGAAGGCGAGGTGGTGGCGGGCCCCGCGCTCGACATCCAGTTCGGCCGGATCCTTGAACACCGCCGGGTCCCAGTCGGCCGACAGAGCCGAGACGATGACGCCCTCTCCGGCTTCGATGCTCACCCCGCCGATCTCCACGTCCTCGGTGGCCACCCGGGAGGTGACCCCGTCGGCGATGGAGAAGTAGCGCAGCAGTTCCTCCACGGCCATGGGCGTCCTGCCCGGATCGGCCTTGACCAAGGCCAGTTGCTCCGGATGGGAGAGTAGCCCGACCACGCCGAGCGAGATCATGTTCGCCGTGGTCTCGTGTCCGGCGGTCAACAGCAGGAAGGCCAGGCTCACCAGGCCCGCGTGATCAGGGGTGCCCTCCTGGCGTTGCCGCGCGATCTGCCGGCCGAACAGGTCGTCGCCGGGTTCGGACTCCTTGCGAGTGACCAGGTCGTCGATGTAGACGCGCAGTTCGGCGAAGGCCCGCTGGCGCTCCTCCGCCGAGGAGGTCCGGCGCACCAACATGGTGGTGCGGCTTTGGAAGAAGTCGTGGTCGGTGTAGGGGACGCCGAGCAGTTCGCAGATCACCAGGGACGGCACCGGCAGGGACAGCGCCTGCACCAGGTCGACCGGCCGCTGGTCGGCGGCGAGCAGGTCGTCGATGAAGTGGTCGACGATGTCCTGGATCCGCGGGCGCAGCGCGGCCAGCCGCTTCACGGTGAACTCGCTGATCACCGGACGGCGGGCCGCGGCGTGTTCGCCGCCGTCCATGCCGATCATCAACTGTGGCTGGCTGCGGATCTGCCGCAGGGTCGCCGCATCGAGGTTGAAGAGCGGGAAGCCGTCCTTACGCCGGTCGGAGGAGAAGCGGGGGTCGGCGAGGACGGCACGGCCTTCCTCATGCCCCGACACCCACCACGCCTCACCGCCGCTGGTCAGGCGGACCTTGTTGATCGGCGCCTGCTCGCGCAGCCGCTCGTAGGCGGCGGGCGGGGCGAACGGGCAGCCCCGCTCGACCGGCAGTTCCAGGCCGGCGAGTTCGCCGACGACGCTCTTCGTCATGAATAACCTCCTGGTAATGGATCTGGCTGAGATGTGTTCCCGTTTGCCGGCGGCCTCGGCGGCGTGATCGACACCGCCACCAGTGGCCTCCCGGCCTGCCGGACCGTCCCGCGCAGGACGAGAGCCTCTTGTGCCACCGTCAGGTCCAGGTCACCGCGGGCCGGCTTGTCACCGTGTCGATCGCAGGGTGAGCGGGGTCTCGGAGCCGATACGGGTCAGCTTCTCCGGGTTGCGGACGTAGTAGAGGCCGGCGATGCGGGCGTCCTCGACATCGACCGCTATGACGCCGTCGATCTCGCCGTTGACGCGCAGGACGAGTGCCGGGTTGCCGTTGACCACCGTGTGCTCGCTGGTGAGCACGACGCCGGCCTTGCCGAGACCGCCGACGATGAAGCGGGCCACCTTCTCGGCGCCGGTGATCGGCCGCGGCGAGGCCTGCTTGACGCCGCCGCCGTCGCTGATCAGGACGACCTGCGGGGCGAGCACGTCGAGGAGACCCTGCAGGTCCCTGGTCTCATACGCGCGCTGGAACGACGCCAGCACCGCCCGGACCTGGTTCGGGGCGACCTCCTGGCGAGGACGGCGGGCATCGACGTGCTCGCGGGCGCGGTGCGCGATCTGGCGGACGGCGGCGGGGCTCTTGCCGACGGCGGCCGCGATCTCATCATGACTGAAACCGAAGGCCTCGCGCAGCACGAAGACGGCGCGTTCGGTCGGCGACAGCGTCTCCAGGACGATCATGAGCGCCATCGACACGCTCTCGGCCAGCTCGACGTCCTCGGCCACGTCCGGCGCGGTGAGCAGCGGCTCCGGCAGCCAGGAGCCGACGTAGTCCTCCTTACGGCGATTCATGGTGCGCAGCCGGTCGAGCGAGCGCCGGGTCGTGATCCGGACCAGGAAGGCGCGCTGGTCGCGTACTTGCTCCAGGTCGACCTTCATCCACCGCAGCCAAGTTTCCTGCAGGACGTCTTCGGCGTCGGCCGCCGATCCGAGCATCTCGTAGGCGACGGTGAACAGCAGGCTGCGGTGGGCGACGAACGCCTCGGTGGCCGAGTCCATTCTGCGGTCCATCCGGCTGCCGACGAGCGGTTCGGTCGCGCCCGTCGTCGGCTCGCTGCGCTCGTTCATGGCCGGCTCCTGCCTGTTCGCTTTCAACGGTGCTCCATACACAAGGCGCCGGCCGGCACCGCTGTGTGACACCCGTGATCGGTGACGCACGTCACATCACCGCACTGTCACAAAGTCCGGGCCGCCGACGCCTCATGGTCGTCAGGACGCCGCGCGAACGATCCGCGGCGCCCGACTCCACGAGTGATCGCCTTGGCCCGTCGCGTGGTGACCACCGCGCGACCGCCACCGCACAAAGAACGGAAGACACCATGAGCAAGGTCTGGTTCATCACCGGTTCGTCTCGCGGCCTGGGCCGCAACTTCGTCGAGGCCGCCCTGTCGCGCGGTGACAAGGTGGCCGCGACCGCCCGGACCGCCGCAAGCCTTGACGAGCTGGTCGCCGCCCATGGCGACGCGGTGCTTCCGCTGGCAATGGACGTGACCGACAAGGCCGCCGTCTTCGAGGGCGTCAAGCGGGCCAACGAGCACTTCGGCCGCCTCGACGTCATCGTGAACAACGCCGGCTACGCCCAGATGGGCGCGATCGAGGAACTGACCGAGCAGCACCTGCGCGACCAGCTGGAGACCAACCTGTTCGGCGCTGTGTGGGTGATCCAGGCCGCGCTGCCGTACCTGCGCGAGCAGGGTGCGGGGCACATCATCCAGCTGTCCTCGGCGGCCGGGCTCCTGGCGATGCCGCTCGGCGGCGCGTACCACGTCTCCAAGTGGGCTCTGGAAGCCCTGAACGAATCCCTCGCCCAGGAGGTCGCCGGCTTCGGCATCAAGGTGACCGTGGTCGAGCCCGGCGGCTTCGCCACGAGGTCCGGTAAGAACCCCGATCCGCTCAACAACGGCCACATGGCCGAGGCCAGCCCGATCTACGACGGCCTCCGCCGGCGCCTCGCGGGGTTCGCCGGAAAGCAGCCCGCGGGCGATCCGGCCGCCGCGGCCCAGGCACTCCTCAAGATCGTCGACTCCGACAACCCGCCCCTGCGAGTGCTCTTCGGACAGGGCTTCTACCCGATGCTCCAGCAGGCGTACGCCGACCGGCTCAAGACCTGGGCCGACTGGCAGGACCTCTCGCTGGAAGCTCACGGCAACCTCGATCAAGCCCGGTGAGCTTTCCGAAACCTGAGTCGCGTCAGCAGGCCCGCATCCGGGTCAGCCGGTGCGGCGGGAGCGGGCCATGGTCAACCCGTCGAGGACCGCGCCGGCCAGCCCCCGGCCGATCTCGTCGGCGTACGTTCGAGGTCGAACGCGGGGTTCGCGGAGATGTGCGGCCAGCCGCTAGCTCTGCCGGCCCGCCGGTGTATCCGAGAACCCGTACTCCTGAGCCAGGTCCGCGACAGGAAGCGTGCGTCCGGCGTACCGTGCCACTTCCGGATCCTTGAGCAGGGCTCGCACGGCCCGGCCCGGGAACTCCACGGAGGCGCCGCCCGGCACGTCCTGGCCGATCGCCGCCATGATCGCCTCCGTCCGGGTGAAACCGGGCGAAAGAGCGAGTGCGGTCACCCCATGCGGGCCCAGGTCATGGGCGAGCGTATGGGCCAGACGGCTGACGCTGGTCATGGCCAGGTCGTAGAAGACATGCCCGGCGATCACCTCGGCATCCGGGTCGGTGAACCCGGTGAGGACGGCCAGACCGCGCCGCTCGATCAGCAGCGGAGCGGCATACCAGGCCGAGACGAGATGGCTGCGAACCCCGACGTCGATCATGTTGTGCCAGTGCTCGAGCGGAAGGGTCCAGAACGGGCCGCCCGCAAAGGGCAGGGCGTTGCCGTTGCAGGCGTTCGCGACGAGGAGATCGAGACCTCCACACTCGTCGCGTACCCGCCCGAAGAACGCTTCGACGGCGCGGTCATCGGTGTGATCGACAGCGACGGGAACGCCGTGACCGCCGCGCTCGTCCACCTGTTCGGCGGTGTCCTCGACGGTGCCAGGGAGATCGGAGTGGCGCTGGTCACGGCTTTCGCGGTCGGTGACGTAGACGGTCGCCCCGGCCTCGCCGAGTACGAGGGCGATGCCGCGGCCGATACCACGCGCGGCTCCGGTTACGACGGCGACGGTGCCTTCCATCGGGACTCTCCCTGTCGAAAGGGGAACGAGTACAGCCGCTTGCGGAGGAACCTGTCACCCCTTTCGCCAGCTTTACAAGGCGCCTCCTGGGATGTCAACGTCGCCCTCGCTCAGGGTTCGGCCCGTACCCCGAGCGGCTGCGGCAGCGGTTCGAGGGCGTGATCTGGCGGTTCAGGACAGGCGCGTAGTGGCGGGAGATGCCCGTGGAGTCAGAGAAGGCCCAGCAAAAGGGGGTAGCTCGGAAGACGAGACGGGCATCCGGACGCGCCGCTGATGGCGTACATGGGATCGGTGTCGAACTTCACGACGTCGCGGCGGCCTTCATCCGCTGTCCTATACACCCATGGGGTATGGTAGTCGATAAGTCGTACATAGGTGTACGAGATTGTCGGAGGCGTTAATGGACCTGATCGTGAACGGGCAGCCGCATGACCTGTCCCTGGATCCCCGTATCTCCCTGCTCGATTGCCTGCGCGAGCGCTTGGGTCTGACCGGCACCAAGAAGGGTTGCGATCAGGGAGCATGCGGCGCCTGCACGGTGCTGCTCGGCGGTGAGCGGGTGAACTCCTGCCTGGTGCCGGCCGTTCAGTGTGACGGCATGGAGGTCGTCACCATCGAGGCCATGGCGGGCCATGGGCTGGGCGCCAGGGTGCAGGAGGCGTTCCTGGAGCACGACGGATTCCAGTGCGGCTACTGCACCTCCGGGCAGATCTGCTCGATCGTCGCCATGCTGGGCGAGCACCGCGACGGCCGGCCGAGCGCCGTGACCGAGGACCTCACCGCCCCGGCACCGCTCACCGATACCGAGATCAGGGAGCGCATGGCGGGCAACCTGTGCCGATGCGGCGCCTACAACGGCATCGTGGCCGCCATCAAGGAGGTGGCGAGATGAGGGAGTACGCCTACGTACGGGCGAACGACGTGGCCGAGGCGATCGGGCTGGCCTCAGAAGGGCCGGTGGCGTACCTGGCCGGCGGCACGAACCTGTTCGACCTCATGCGCGAGGAGGTCGAACGCCCCGAGCGGGTCGTCGACATCTCACGTCTGCCGTTGTCGGCCATCGAAGAGTTGCCGGACGGCGGGCTGCGCCTGGGCGCATTGGCCCGCAACGCGCACGTCGCCGCAGACGACCGGGTCCGCCGGCGTTACCCCGTGCTCGCGCGAGCTCTGCTGAACGGAGCCTCGCCGCAGCTTCGCAACCGGGCGACGGTCGGCGGCAACCTGCTGCAGCGGACACGCTGCCGCTACTTCTACGACCTCGGCGCGGCCTGCAACAAGCGCACGCCGGGCGCGGGGTGCGACGCGATCGGCGGCTTCGACCGGGGGCACGCCATCCTGGGGGCGAGCGAGAGCTGCGTCGCGGTGCATCCGTCGGACATGTGCGTGGCCCTGGCGGCCCTCGACGCGACCGTCAACCTCACCGGCCCTGACGGGGACCGGAACGTGCCGGTCTCGGACTTTCACCTCCTGCCGGGCGAGACCCCGCAGGTCGAGACCGCGCTACGGAAGGGTGAGCTGGTCACGAGCGTGGACCTGCCGCCCTGGCCGCCGGTCCGCGGGGCGTACGTGAAGGTGCGCGACCGGGCCAGCTACGCGTTCGCGCTGGTGAGCGTGGCCGTACTGCTGCAGGTCGAAGGAGGCCGAATCGCTGTGGCCCGCATCGCGCTGGGTGGGGTGGCGCACAAGCCGTGGCGCGCGTACGGGGCCGAGGAGTTGCTGACCGGCGCGGCGGCGGACGAGCCGGTGTTCGGTGCGGCGGCGGCGGAGGCGGTCGCGGAGGCGCGGCCGCTGCGGCACAACGCGTTCAAGACGGAGCTGGCGCGGCGGCTCATCCGCCGCACGCTGGGAGAGCTGTCATGACGTTCACCTCGAGAGGTTTCGCCCTCGGCACCCGCGTGCTGGGCAAGGTGGCCCGGTTCCTGCCCGACGGCCGTCACGACCCGTTGTCCACCGAATCCGGCGAGATCGGCCGCCATGTGAACCGGCTCGACGGGCCGGCGAAGGTGTCCGGCGGCATCCGGTACACCGCCGACCACGTTCCCGACCGGCTCGCCTACGCCGTCGCGGTGCCCAGCACGATCGCCAAGGGCCGCATCGTGGCCGTCGACTCCGCGCGGGCGCTCTCAGCGCCCGGGGTCGTGCTGGTGATGACGCATGAGAACGCGCCGCCGATGAAGCGCACCGGCGCGTACGCCACCCTCAAAGCCCCCGTCGGCGCCGCGGCCATGAGCCTGCCGATCCTGAACACCGACCGGGTGTACTGGAACGGCCAGCCGGTCGCGGTCGTCGTGGCCGAGACGCAGGAGCAGGCCGAGCACGCGGCCAGGCTCGTGAACGTGCGTTACGAGCCCGAGCCCGCCGTCCTGGCGATGTCGGACGAGGCCGCCTACACCCCGGCCCATTCCGTGCTGGAGGAGTCGAAGACCGTGGTCGGAGACGTGCGGGCGGGGCTGGCCGGCGCCGCGGTCACGGTTCGGGCCGTCTACACCACTCCGCCCGAATATCACAACGCGCTGGAGCTCCACGCCACCATGGCCACGTGGGACGGCGACGACCTCACCGTGCACGACAGCTCCCAATACCCCTACGGGGTGAAGGAGATGCTGGCGAAGAAGTTCGGCCTGCCGCTGGCACGGGTGCACGTCCTGGCGCCGTACATCGGCGGCGGATTCGGCGGCAAGACCCCCGCCTGGCCGCACGTGGCGCTCACCGTGGCCGCCGCCAAGCTGGCGGGCCGCCCGGTCAAGCTCGTGCTGTCCCGTGCGCACACCTACTGGATGACCGGCGGCCGGGCGCCCACCCGCAGCCGGATCGCCCTCGGCGCCGACGAGCGCGGCCGCCTGACCGCCATCGTCCACGACGCCCTGGCCACCTGTACCACCGACGAGTTCGCCGAGGCCGCCATCGCCGCCTCCCGCCATCTCTACGCCTGCCCCAGCATCGCCGCCCACCAGCGGGTGATCCGGGTCGACCAGATCCAGAACGCGTTCTTCCGTGGCCCCGGCGTCACCCCGGGATCGTTCGCGCTGGAGTCAGCCATGGACGAGCTGGCCTGGGAGCTCGGCATCGACCCGCTGGAGCTGCGCCTGCGCAACGAGCCCGACCGCGACCCGATCTCCGGCCGCCCCTTCACCAGCCGCCACCTGCGGGAGGCGTACCTGCTCGGCGCCGACGCGTTCGGCTGGCAGGACCGCGCTCCCCTCCCCCGGGCCACCCGCGACGGGCACCGGCTGGTCGGCCAGGGCATGGCCGCCGCGATCAACCCGGACGCCGTGCTCATCGCCGCCGTACGGCTGCGCCTGTCGGCCGACGGCACCATCACCATCCACAGCAGCACGAACGAGCTGGGCGCGGGCACCTCGACCGCCCAGACCCAGGCCGCGGCCCAGCGCCTCGGCGTGCCCATGGACAGGATCCGGTTCCTGCAGGGCGACTCCGACGTGGCCAAGACCCGCATCCCCGGCGCCTCGGCCGCCACCACCACGCTCGCCTCGGCCATCTGGAACGCGCGCGACCGCCTGGTGCGCGAGCTGCTCACCATCGGTGAAGGCGGCCCCTTGGCCGGGCTCCGGCCGGACGAGGTCGAAACGCGGGATGAAGGACTCTTCACGCGGGACGGCCGCGGGCAGACGTATCGCCGGCTGCTGGAACGCGCCGGCCGCGACCACGTGGAGGTCACCGGCAAGTCGGCGGTGCCGTACCAAACCGTCAAACGCACCACCGGCACCTACGGCGCGCACTTCGCCGAAGTACAGGTCGATGAGGACACCGGCGAGGTACGCGTCACGCGCTGGACCGGCGCGTTCGACGGCGGCCGCATCGTCTCCCCCAAACAGGCCATCAGCCAGATGCGCGGCGGCATCATCCAGGGCATCGGCATGGCCCTGATGGAGGAGACACTGCTCGACGAACGCTCCGGCCGGATCGTCAACGCCGGCCTGGCCGACCAGCACATCCCGACCCACGCCGACGTTCCCCCCATCGACGTGCGCTTCGTGGACCGGCCCGACCCGCAGACCCCCCTCGGCGCCAAGGGCATCGGCGAACTGGGCATCGTCGGAGTGGCGGCGGCCATCGCCAACGCGATCTACCACGCCACCGGCAGACGTGTCCGCGCCCTCCCCATCACCCCGGACACGTTGCTCACGCCCGGGGCGATCGACGGACGATCGCGTCACTGATCTGCTTCGCCCCATACCGGACGAAGATCAGGCTCTTGACGCCGCTCTTGCCGGCGTCCGCCCGAACGAATCACGACCGGCCCCAACGGGCCTTGACCCGTCCGAGCGCGGACAGCACTCGGACGGGTCGTGGGGTCAGAGCCGGTCGAGAATCTTCTGCAGCTGCTCCACCTCGGCCTGCTGCGCGGTTTCCATGGTCCTGGCGAGCTCTTTGGCCTTCGGGTCCGAACCATTCGTCCGTTCGGTGCGGGCCATCTCGATCGCGCCGTTGTGGTGGGCGATCATCTGCTGCGCGAACAGCGTGTCGAACTCCTTGCCCTTGGCGCCTTCGAGCTTCTTCATGTCCTCCTTTGACATGACGCCGGGCATGTCGTGCCCCATGCCGCCCTCGGGCGCGGGCTTGCCCCACCCGGTCAGCCAGCCCTTCATGGTCTGGATCTCCGGGTCCTGAGCCGCCTTGATCTTCCTCGCGAGCTCCTTGACCTCCGGATCGCTCGCACGCGTCGCCGCGAGGCCGGCCATCTCCACGGCCTGCTCGTGGTGCGGGATCATCATCTGCGCGAACATGACGTCCGCGTCGTTGAAGGTCGCCGAAGGCTGAGCGCTGGGCGCGGTCGGCGCGCTGCTGCTCGTTCCCTCATGCCCTGCCATGGAGTCGCCGTTCCCGCCACAGGCGGTCACCAGGGCGAGGGCGCCCGCGGCCATGGCGATGGACATCGTGCGGTTGATGCGCATGGTTGTTTCTTCTCTCGATGTGTCGGACCGTCGGCCTGTGCGCGGGCAGGCTTGAAGCCTGTCCGCACGAGCCATCGGCCTATATGCGCAACATCGAGAGAATCGCCAGCCGCCGGGACATGAGCCTCGGTGGCGGTCGGGCGACCTGCCGGACGGACGAAAGCGTTCCGCCCCTGACATCGGCCCGCCGTCCCGCCCTGATCCAGGCAGCGGTCAACAGCAGGACGACGAACGACATCAGAATGGCCAGGCACACGTCCGCCGGATCGAACCCGGGCATCCCACGGTCGGGAACGAACGCCTGGAGCCCAGCGGGAACAACCGGGAGGGACGTCGGGGCAACGGCCTCCATGGCATGCCCGCCGGTGGCGGAGCCGCCATGCCGGCCATCCAGATGCCCCAGGGTATGCATGCCGCACACGCCCAGGGCAAGGGCCACGAGCAGGATGGCGCGCGCTACCCGCGCCATACGGTCTCGCCACATAATCCCACCGCCCTTCCCTGACTATCGGCACGTCACGACACCTATCAGTGTACTAACACCGATAGTAGACCCGGCGGCTGGGGCCTCCCGCCGGGTCGGCGAGCATCAGGGCGATGCCAAAATCGAGGGGATCTCGGCGGCGGCCCGTACGTCACTGGGGTGCGGTGTCGGTCAGCAGGTCGAAGGCCAGCCCGCTGGAGCGCCCGCCGCGGCCGGTGTCCCGCCGCACGGTGAGCCAGACGATCACCTGGCCGGTCCGGGTGCGGGTGCGGTTGTACGCGGCGGTCAGGCGGGTGCCCGTGAGAGGGACCTCCTCCTCGTTGATGAAGTACGAGCTCCCGGCGTCGAACCCCTCGCGGAGCAGGGCGGTCCTGGCCGGTACGGGATTGCCGTCCACCTCGCTGGGCATCGCGGCGCGCTGCAGTTGCACGCTGCGGCTGTCGCCGGGGACGTGGACCGGGATGAACGGGATCCAGTGCTCCGGGACCGAGCTCATCACCCGGTACGCGAGCGCCGTCCGAGGGTCGTCGGGCCGCGTCGGCGGGCGCAGCCGGCGGCGGAAGGCGAGGGTCTCGGCGGCGGCCTCCGCGCCGGGGCGCGGGTCGCCGGTGGGCATGCGGACGGTCTGCTCGATGCCCCACACCATGTTGGCGCTCTCGTCCCGGGCCAGCTGGACCTCCTCCAGCGCCGGGCCGTCGGTCACCTTCGGCGTTCCTGGCGGCAGCAGGAGGCCGGGCGCGTCGCCGTGGACGTACATCGACCATTGCTGCCAGTCGTGCGCGGCCCCAGCGCCGGCGGGGGTGATCCAGCGGCGCGCGCCGAACACGTCGGTCACCGCGAGCCCCTGTATCGCCGCGAACGTGCCGGTCGGCACGTCGCACGGCAGGATGTACCAGTCGTTGCTGTAGATCAGCGCGAACTCGAGGAAGATCAGCCGGGCCAGGTCGGTGCTGTCGGGGGTGACGGCGGCGAAGTTCGTACGGCCGTCCTCGACCGCCCACCAGCGTGGCAGCGGCATGCCGGTGAACCTGGCGGGCGTGGGGAACACCGTGCGGTTCAGCGCGGCGGGAGTGGCGCCCGCGCCGCCGAGCGTGTCGTCGCCGGCCGTCGAGAACGCGTGCCAGTCCAGCTCACCGCCCGGGTACTCGGGCGCGGACAGCACCGTCTCGCCGCCGGGCCCGGCCGCGGCGACCGAGAAGCGGTGCTCCAGCCGTCGCGGGTCCCAGGGGCTGACCGCGCCCGGCTGGTCGATGAGCTGGTCGAACCAGGCGATCAGGCGGGGGCCGAGGGCGTTGAGCGCGTCGCGGTCCTGCCGCCGCAGCCCGGTGATCCCGTCGGCGGCCGTTCCGCCGCCCTTGACGTGCTGGTACAGCAGGTAGCCGTCCATCCGGCGGCCGGCCACCGCCTGCGTGCCCGCCCAGACCTCCGGGTGGGCCACGCGCTGGGCGTCGGCCTCGGCGTCCGGGTCGGGGAGGATGATGGCGTAGTGGGCGACGTACTGTTCGGCGACCTCGCGGTTGTCCTGGAGCGAGGCCCGCGCCACGAGCTTCAGCCAGCGGCGGCCCAGCGACAGCCGCAGGTCGAGGGAGATCCGCTCGGCGCCGAGCGCGAACGGCAGCGGCCGCCGCTCCACCACCGTCTCCAGGGGACGCCCGGCGGGCAACGCGCCCGGCGGGCTCACCGGGTCGGTGTCGGGGCGGAAACGGGTGAGCGGGCTGGCCACCACCGAGTACGTGGCCGTCACCGGCGAGCCGCCGTCGGTGGCGCGGAACTCGCCGAGCTGCCACTGCCGGGCCAGCAGCCACAGCGGGTCACGCACCTCGGCCCGCAGCGCCCTGCCGAAGTCGGTGGTACGGGGACGCCCCTCCAGGCGGTTCCACACCCCCACCGTCGGGAAGTCGCGACGGGCCAGCGCCGCGGGCAGGTCGGCGATACGGGGCTCACTCATGGTCGGCCTTCCATCGTGCGTTGGCGACGGCGAGATCGGTGCTGATGGTGATGGGCCGGCTGGTCGCGGACAGGAGGGTCGCGGGCAGCAACTGGGCGTACCCGGTGCCGTCGAGCTGCGCGGGCTCCACCAGCCGCGTACGCGCCAGGTCGAACGTCTCGGTGACCGCCGCGACGAGGTCCTCGGCCCGCCACGACCCGGTGGTCACGGGCGGTACGACCAGCAGCATGCTCTGCGGCGGCTCGGAGTCGGGGCTGTCGGCGTGCACGGCGATGCCGGTCGTCTCCCGGTCGGTGGGCAGCACCTCGGTCCACTCGTCGAACAGCAGGCCGCTGGCGGGCCCGGACCCGCCGGGCGGGTCGTCGGCGTAGTGCGCGGTGAACAGCAGCCGGTCCTGGTCGATGGTGGCGCCCGGCGCGAGCTCCATGGCCAGCCAGTGGTCGCCGTTCACGAGCGGCAACTGGATCGGCCGCAGCCGCGGCTCACGGTCCTCGATGTCCTCGAGGTCGTCGTTCCTGAGCGCGTCGCTGAGCAGCGTCACCCGCTCCCACAGCCGCGGCATCTCCCGTACGCGGGCCAGGCCGTGCAGCCAGTCGTCGACGGGGAAGTCCCGGGAGATCGGCGCCCGGGTGAGGTGCCTGACCAGGTCGTCGCTGTCGTCGAACGCGTCATGCAGGTCGTCGCCGAGATCCTCCGGCAGCGTGTACTCCGGCACGACCAGCGCGTCCGGGCCGAGCAGCGCCCGCAGCGCCTCGATGGTCGCCTTCGCGCGGTCGGGCGCGGTGACGGCGTTGTCGGCGCTGGTCAGCGCGGCGGTGGCGGCGGCGAGGCGGGCGGTGATCTCCTCGCGCAGCGCCCGCGTCCTGGACAGCAGCTCCGCGCCGAACGCGACGACCTTGTCCAGCACCGGGGTCAGGTCCAGCCCGGCCGGGTCGAGTCCGGTCAGCGGCAGCAGGTCGCCGACCCGCTCCAGCAGCTCGCTCAGCTTCGTGCGGTCGGTCCTGGCGACGTCCTCCAGATCGTCCTGGCGCCTGGCGAAGATGTCGCGCCGGCGCCCGATGTCGTCGCGGAACCGGTCGGGCCGGTCCGGCGGGTCGGGGTCGGGCACGGTGGTGAGCAGCGGCTCCACCTCGTGCAACCTGCGGAAACGCTCGTCGTCCGGGGTGCGCCGGGGCAGCGCGTCGTAGGCGGCGAGCAGCGCGTCGGCCTTGGCGAGCGTGCGGCCCATCCTGGCCGCCGTCACGGCCGCGGCCGCCAGCACCCCGGAGAACACGCCGCGCCGCCAGGCGGTCACCTCACCCCAGCCGCTGCGCACCATGCCGAACCCCGCCGCGGTGGTGACCAGCCGGGCGTAGCGGGTCAGCAGCGTGTCGATGTCCTCCACGATGTCGCCGCGCCGCGGCTGCGCGGGGGCGGGCGGGTACAGCCGGACGAGTTCGCCCAGCAGGTCGTCCACGTCGTCGCCGAGGTCGTCGAGCGACTCGCGGACCGCGACCGGGCGCTGCCTGGGCACCGACACGGCGTCGTCCAGCGTACGGTCGAGCGTGACGGGGCCGGAGGCGGGCACCAGGTCGGTCGGCTTGAGCGGCCGGCCCGTGGTCAGCAGCGTGCGCAGCGCGGTGATCAGCGGCGACAGCTCGAAGAACGTGACCTTGCCGTCGATGCGGTCGGTGTAACGGATGGTGAGCTCGGCGTCCGGGCGCGGGTCCTCCCTGTTCACGACGACGCCGATGATCCGGTCGTCCAGATCGCTCATCGCCGCCTGGTCGGCCGGCCGTACCGTCCACAGCAGGTCGATCGGCGCGAGGTCGACGTCGTCCTGGGTGACCACGCTCTCGCGGGCGCGGCCGTTGACCGGGTCGGTCCAGGTGACGCGCGCGGCGACGGATTCGTCCTGCGGCAGCAGGCTCGGCAGCCAGTCGTCCACGGCGGGTTCCGCCTGCGCGCGGGGGCTGTCGTCGTTCCCTGGGTGGAGTCCGGCCTTCAGCCGCAGCCCGAACCGGTGGGTGAGCGTGGTGCCGCTGCGCGGCGACCTGACCACCTCGGGCTCGGGCGGCAGCCCTTCCTTGGCGTAGGCGTCGAGGGTCGCGGAGGCGCGCTCGGGGTTGCCGCCCAGCGCCTGGTGCGTGGCCTCGGCGACGGCGAGGTCGGCGACCGCGTCGTTGGCGGCCAGCAGCCGGTCGGCCTCCTCGCTGATCGCCTTGGTCTGATCGGCGTCCGCCTCCGGCAGACCTATCAGCCCGAAGGGGTACGTACGCGACGCGCCGCTCCTGGTCAGATGGCGGGCCAGGGCCAGGCCGTCGATCACGTTGCGCGCCTCGACCTGCCCGATCTCGCCAGGCTTGTCCTGATCTGCGGCCACGGACTGCGGGATCTTGCCCGACCGCAGCGGGAAGGCCAGCCTGAGCCCGCCGAGGAACTTGTCCACCTCGGTCCCCTGGCCGCTCCGGTCGTGCAGGCCACGCTCGAACCGGTAACCCAGCATCGCGCCGAGCGACTGGCCGCGCCGCATCCCGTCGAGGATCGACAGCGCGAGCCTGACCCGGTCCGCGCTGAGGTTGACCGCCAAGGGGCCCGGGTTCTGCCGGTCGGCGTTGGCGACGTACCCGGCTCGCAGGACGGCCGCCGTACGGGCGTGGCCGGGCGACGGCGCGTGCACGAAGCCCTCGTTCTCCGGGTCGTGCAGCAGCGGCTGGGCTCCGGCGAACACCGTCGCCAGCGGGCCGGTGAGGGTGACGGGTTCCAGCCGGTCGATGGCATGCGGCCGGACGTTCTCCAGGTAGCCGTACGCCCCCAGGTGCAGGCCGGGCCGTACGGTGCCGTCGGGCGCGAACCGCAGCTCGGCGAGCCGTTCGGTGGCCAGGCCCAGCCGCCACGCGTCCAGCCGGTACGTGGCCAGGTCGAGGTGCTCGGCCAGCAGCCGTTCCAGGCGGGCGGTCGGCAGGGTGGCCAGGACGTTCAGCGCGCGGGCCTGGTCGGCGAGCGCCGCAGTCGGGCCTGGCTGGTCGGGCGACTGCTGGCTCAGCACCGACGGGATGAAGTTGACCAGCAGCTGATCGGGGCTGCCCGTGACGAGCGGAGCGGGCGAGTACAGCAGCCGGAAGCGGCTCTCGCTGGTGGCGTCCTCGCCAGGTCCTGGCAGGTGCACGTGGATGAACGGCGGGTCGACCGGCGGCCCGGCGGACTGCCCGGCCGCGGCCGTGAGCGCGCGGGCCGCCTCGTCCCAGCCGAGCAGGATCGCGTGCCGCAGCAGCAGGTACAGCAGCGCCGCCGGACGCTGCCCCTCCGCGAAGCCCGACTCCAGCCGGATCCCGTTCAGGTTGGTCCGCGTCAGCGCGGCCAGCCAGGTCAGGTAGTCGCGCCCGTCGGTGGTGTACGGCCGGATGCGGGCGGTCTCCGACAGCGGCCGGTCGTCCACCAGGGGCGCCAGCATCGGCTGGTGGAAGTCGGTGAACAGCCGCCGCAGCAGGTCAGGGTCCCGGCCGGGGCCGGTGTCCGCGCCGAACCGGCTGAGCAGGGCGCGCACCGGGGCGGCCAGGCCGAGCTGCTCCGCCGTGGACACGACGGTGGCGCCCAGCCCGGCGAGGTTCTCCCGGTTGAACAGGTCCTCGACGCTCTGCGCGTACCGCTGGTGGTACTCGGCCGACGTCGGGTGCAGCGCGACCAGGTCGAGCAGCTGCTGGTGCGCGTCGCTCGCGCCGTCGCCCAGGTGCGGCACCTGGGCGGCGGCAGCGGCCCAGTCCTTGCCGGCCTCGGTGAGGACCCGATTGAGTGCCCGCCGGTGCCCCGCGGAGTCCGGGAAGGCGAGCCGGGAGAAGGCGGTGGTGGGCAGGATCCCGTACGGCTGCCGCCCGATCTTCACCACGGGCAGCGGGCCACGGCCGGAGACGTACTTCTGGAAGAAGTCGCGGGTCTTGGCGACGGCGTCCGGGCCGAGCAGCGGGTGCAGCATCGTCTGCAGGAAGGAGCCCCACGTCGCCGGCCACAGCGCGGTGTTCGCCGCCCGGGCGTCGCGCTGGTCGGTGCCGTCCGCGTTCGGCATGCCGGACAGGACGCCGGGGTCGATGCCGAGCAGGTCGGTGAGCTGCCTGCCGTCGGTGCTCGTCGTCCAGTCCTGCGCCGCTGCGCCGGCGGCGATCCCTTGGGAGGCGCGCAACGCCGCGGCGGTTTCGTCCTCCTCGTCCTGACCAGCCGGCCGGACCTCGGAGTTGTTGGTCGGCGTGCCCTGCGGCAGCAGGGCGAACCCGTCCGGGCCGCGCAGGTGGCGCTTGATCAGCTCGGCCAGGTCGGCGGCCGTCTGCGTGGGCGCCGCCTGCTCGCGCAGGCCCAGCACGACGAGGCGTTCCACCCCGCCGCGGATCTCGTTGGTGAGCGGGATCCGCACGCCCATGCCGACGGCCACGGCCCGGTCGAAGTCGACGAGCCAGCGCAGCGCGTCCGGCACGTGCAGGACGCCGGTCTGCTCGTTGACGGAGATCTGGTCGCCGGAGCCCGGGTCCGGGCTCACCGCGAGTGTGGCCGGCACCGTGGCGCCGGTCACCGACACCACCTGGCGGGTGCCGTTGAACCCGACCACCTGGAACCGGTCGGGCAGCAGGCCGGCCCTGGCGCCCTGCGTCCAGGCGTCCGCCGCCGTCGTACCGGGGTCCGGCGGCTTCAGCACCAGGAACGCGACGAGCACGTTGTCGGCCGGGCTCGTCAGCGCGCCCTCCAGCCCGAACGGCCGGTTGGCGCGGATGATGTTCGCCCTGGCGGCTCCGGCTGAGGCGACCAGCGCGGCGTCGGCCTGGCGCAACCGCAGCCGGTCGCCGTGCGCCCGCCACACCGCGCTCCAATAGACGATCGACGGCTGCCGGTTGCCGATGGCCGGAGCCGCGGCGGACCGGATGACCAGCACCACCGCGTCGTCGGCCGCCCCGGTGGGCTCTTCGGCCGGGTTGACCGGGGTACGGCCGCGCAGCAGCCACGCCGCGCGGCCCGGCGGTATCCGGGTGGCCAGCTCCTGCCAGGCGGCCTGGAGGCGCACAGCCCGGCCGCCGGCCGCCCAGCGGGCCGTCCAGTACGCGTCGATCGCGGTGATCTCGGCGTCGGTGGGCTTGGACTCGAACTTGTCCACGGCCCACTCGTCCGGGAAGACCCGGACCAGCAGTTCGGTGGCGGTGAACCGGGTCTCGACCCGCACCGGTGCGAGCAGAACCGGGAACGCGTCACTGAGCGCGGTCATCGGGGCACCATTTCCTGAGCGTGAACGGCGACCATGACGGGCACCTGGAGGAGGATGTAGGCGAGGTCGGCCGAACCCAGCCCGCTGGACCACAGCGGCAGGTTCGCGTCCTCGTCGTGCTGGTCGAGCTTGCCCGCGTCGTCTGATCCGTCCAGCCCGGCAAGCGGCACGGTGACGGCGGGGTCGAGCGTGAGGAACCCGTGTCCGGCGGGGTCGGCGTCGCTCCAGGTCAGGTCGTTCCAGACCTCGATGGGCCCGGCGGGCGCGCCGGGGTCCCGGTCGTCCAGCCCGAACCGGGGGTCGCCCGGACGTTCCTTCAGCACGAAGAACCAGCCGGGGTCGCCGGGACCGCCGATCGCCTGGTCGGCGGTGAGGCCGAACCCGATGAGGTAGATGTCCGGGTCCACGGTGGCCTCGAAGCGGGGAAGCTGGATCTGCTCGGTCGTCGGCTGATCGGTGATCGTGACCAGCCGGCGCTGCTGCGACGTGTCGGGCAGGCCGTCAGGGCCGGGCGGCCATTCGGCCCGGTGCGCGTAGATGGCGGTGGTCGGGTACTTCTTGAGCAGTTCGCCCCTGACGACCAGGACGATCCCGTCGTGCGGATTGGAGTTCTCCCCGAGCCTGGCCGTCAGCGGCCAGCGGTGCATCGGCGGGATGTCGTAGTCGCGCTCCCGGCGGTCCGCGGGCGACACCCCGGGCTCCGGCAGGGCGGTGACGGGGTCCCAGAACTGGCGGAACGGCGTGCCGCGCTGGTCGGTCGGGAACTCCCGCCACAGCATCTCGCGGGCCATCTCGTGGTTGAGCCCGGCCATGTACGACTCGACGAACTCGTGGTTGTTGTCCAGGAGCGTCAACGTGTTCTGCGGCAGCAGGTTCAGGTTCGGCACGAACGCGTCGAGCGAGATGCCGAGCAGCCCCCGGAACATCGGCGTGTCGAACACCGGGTACGCCATGGCCTCGGTGAACGCCTCCGCGAACGGCCGCAGGCGCTCCGGGAGGCTGACGGAGCCGTCCAGCAGCGCGCGCGGCACGGTCGTGTCGGAGCGCAGCCCGGTGAGCGTGGCCGTCGTGGTGGTGCCCAGGTCGAGCGGGACCGGCGGCGGGGTCTGACCGACCGCCACCCCGGTGTCGACCGCCTGGTGCAGCTCGCGTAGCGCGATCTTGAACCGGGTCGCCTCGGCGCTGTCGGCGGTGCCGGGGTGCGGGGTGACCGGATCGCCGGGCGAGCGCAGCACGAAGTCGGGGCTGTGCGCGAGGACGTCGACCGGGTCCGTGCCGGGCGGCCGGTCGGGGTGGAGCACGGCGTTGACGTCGGCGGGGGTGACCAGCGCGCCGGGAGTGATCTTGACGGGTACGGCGACGGCCGGGTTGACCGCGTCGTCCATGCGGAACAGCAGGGCGTCCGGCCGCGGGCCCTCCGCGAAGTCCAGGGAGCGGATCAGCCGCGAGCCGGGGCGGATGATCCGCCGCATGGCGGGCGAGACGGGCGCGGCGGCGACCCGGCTTCCGGCCACGTGGAACCCGACGGCGACCTCGCTGTCCTGCCCGGCCACCAGCGAGTTCGCGGCGGTGACGGGGGTGGTGACCCGGGAGTGGGCGGGGGCGGTGAGGGTGAGCGCGCGTCCCGAAGGCGCGGCGGCCGCCGCGGTCAGCGCCGTGCCCGCCGGCAGTTCGAGGTGGCGGGTCTGGAGCGCGTGGCCGACCTCGCGGGCCAGCTGGGCGGCCCGGATCCGGCCGTTGGCCGCCAGCACGTCGCCGACCTGCGCCCACGCGGCCGCCATCAGCTCCTCATCGTGGTCCTTCACCACCTGCGCGCCGAGGTTGGCGGCGACGCGGAAGCGCGGGTCCAGGTTCAGCCGGTGCACCCAGTTGTGGTTCTCCTCCGTGGACAGCGGGGTGCCGTCCCGGTCGTACAGCAGGCGCGAGGTGCGCGCGTGCCACCGGCCGTACAGCGGCGGCGTGAGGAACGGGTCCGGTCCCGACGCCGGCTGCTGGAAGTCGTCGGCCAGGTTGATGAGGCGGGCCAGCTCCTGCTCGAACGGATGCGGGTAGAGCGGGGACGGCGACGGCGGGTCGGCGAAGTGGTCCCAGTTCTCCCTCGGATCGACGCTCTCCGGCACGCGTAATGCGCCACCGAGCGGCAGCACGCCGCCCTGGTCGGGGATGCCGGGCAGGTCGAAGCCGGGGCCGGCGTGCACGTCGATCTCGCGTATGCCCACCCGGGCGTCGGCTCGGCGGGGCTGCAACTGGCGGACGAGGAACTCGAAGTCTCCGGCCGTACCGGTGCGGAACGCCCAGCGGTGGTAGTACGGCATGCGGTTGCCGACCGGGCGGTTGGCGTAGGGCGGGCCCCAGCTCGAGTACAGCGCGCCCGGCGCTCCGGCCGGGTCGAAGCCGAGTCCGGCCAGCCGCCCGGTCTCGAAGGCCGGCACCAGGAACGCCTCGTACGCGGTCTCGGGCCGCAGGTGGCGCGGGCAGATCAGCCGCGAGCAGGCGCTGTCCGGGTCGTCGGTCAGCACCGTGTCCAGGGCGGCCAGCGGGCCGGCCGTGCTGTCGGTGACCACCGGGCCCGCGAGCGAGCCGTTCACGTGGACGTGCGCCCAGGCGCCGAGCTGGTCGGGGGGCGGCATCGTACGGACCGGGTCGATGATGTCGATGGCGGGCAGCGGGTCCGTGCCGGGGGCGTCGGCGAACTCGGTGCCGGCGGCCAGCACCACCAGGGCGAGCCACGGGGTGAGGCGCGCGGTCGACGGGCCGGACGGCGCGGGGCTGTAGCGCCAGGCGAAATCCTCCTCCATGAACTCGATGTGCGCGAGGAAGTTCGGCTCCACGTTGGCGGTGCCGGGCCGCGGCTCGGTCCGCGAGATCGCGCGCGGGTCCACGCCGACCACGTCGCCCGGCCCGAACAACTGCACGGGACGCCCGGCGTCGTGGGTGATCGTGCCGCCGTCGAGCCCCTCGCCGGAGACGTTGAGCGGGATCTGGACGCTGGCCCGCGCGGCCGTGCCCGGGTCCGCCGTGATCCGGGTGTTGATCCCGGCACGCAACCACGGCAGAAAGGTGTAGGCGTTGGCGGTCACGCGGTCTCCCCGAACACTTCGGAGGTCGCGGTCAGCTCGACGGCGGCCGGGCCGGCGGCGGCCAGCCCGGAGCGGGCGACGCCGCCGGCGACCAGCACCCTGTCGTCGTCCAGCACGACGGCCGCGAACGACCAGCGGCCCGTCACCAGGCCCGGCACGGACGCCCACGCGTCACCGGTGCCGTCGTAGGCCAGCACGCTGCGGAAGCCGGACTCGTCGCGGTCGCCCGACGAGCCGCCCGCCACCAGGACCTGGCCGCCGGGCAGCAGGACGGCGCGGTGCAGCGCGCGCCCTGAGGGCATCGCGGTCACCTCGGTCCACTTGCCGGTGCCCAGGTCGAACACTTCGGCCGTGCGCCGGCTGAACGGGTCGTACGGCGCGGTGCCCGGCGAGCCCGGCGCGGTGCCGCCGGTGATGAGCACGCCGGTGTCCGACAGCCGGACCGCGCGGTGGTGCCTGCGAGCGCTGATCAGGCTGCCGGTGGGCGTCCACTTGTCGCGTGCCTGGTCGTACAGCTCGCAGAACGCCAGCGCCGGGTCGTCGGGGGCGCCGACCGGCGCGGTGCCGCCCGCGACCAGGACGATTCCGCCCTGCAACAGGACGGCCGTGTGGGCGGTGCGCGCGTCGCTCATGGAGCCCGCGGAGCGCCACTTCGCCTGGCCGGGGTCGAACCGCTCGGCCGAGCGCAGCGCGACCGTGCCCCCCGAGGGGCGCGACGCGCTGCCGCCGGCGATCAGGACGGTGCCGTCGTCCAGCAGCGTCGCGCTGTGTCCCCAGCGGGGGGTGCTGAGGCCGCCGGTCGGGGTCCAGTGTCCCGTCGCCGGGTTGTACAGCTCGGCGGAGCCCTGTTCGGTGCCGCCGTTCAGGCCGCCGACGGCGAGGACGCGGCCGTCGGCCAGGCGGGTGAGCGAGTGCAGGCGCCGGGGCGTGCCCATCGGGTCGGCCCGGTCCCAGGTGTCATGATCGGTGCCCTGCCTCTTGCCGAACAGGGCCGCGTCGGCGAGCGAGCCGCCCGCCGCGTCGGCGCCGCCGGCCACCAGCACGGTGCCGTCGGCGAGCAGCACAGGCCCGTCGTGCTGGCCGTGCCAGGCGGCCGCGGTGGGCAGGTCACCTGCGGTTGTCCAGGTTCCGGTGGGTGGCTCGATGGCGTTGGGCATGATGGTCATTCCTTCGTCAGTCATGGGATCAGCACCTCGCCGGTGCCTGTGGGGTCGGTGCCGGCCACGCCCGCGGCGGCCAGCACCCGGTCGTCGGGCAGTTCGGCGACGGCGTGGGCGCTACGGCCCAGGAGCAGGCCGCCCAGCGTGCGCCAGGTCCCGGACCTGGAGTCGTAGGAGATGACGGACCGGAAGCCCGCGCTCCGCCCGGGCGCGCCGGCGCCGCCGGTCACCAGCACCTCGCCGGAGCGCAGCAGGATCGCGCGGTGCCCGGTGCGGCCGCCGTCCGGCATCGGCCGCGCGGGGCTCCAGACCTCGCCGACCGGGTCGTACAGCTCGGCGCTCGCGAGGCTGTGCGGGTCCAGCGTGCCGTCGGCGGCCACGACAGGGTCGCCGCCGATCACCAGCACCCGGTGGTCGGTGAGCAGGACGGCCTGGTGCCCGGCCCGCGCCGTGCCGAGGCTGCCGGTGGTGCTCCACTCCCCGCCGGCCGGGTCGAACACCTCGCAGTAGGACAGCGGCTCGGCGCGGCCCGCGCCGGTGGGCAGCAGGCCGCCGGTGACCAGGACCCGGCCGTCGTCCAGCAGGACCGCCTGATGGCCGGTGCGGGCGCTGCTCAGCGTTCCCGTGCTGGTCCACCTGGCGGTCGCCGGGTCGTACAGTTCGGCGGACGCGAGCGCGCCGTCCTCCTGCCCGTCCCGCGCGCCGCTGCCGCCGGCCACCAGAATCCGGCCGTCGCCCAGCACCGTGGCCGAGTGCCCGTGGCGGGCGACGGCCAGGCCGGCAGCCGGGGTCCACCGGCCGGCGGCCGGGTCGAAGAGCTCGGCGGACGCGAGCGGTGCGGGCCCGCCCCCCTGCCCGCCGGTGACGAGCACGCGGCCGTCTTGCAGGCGTGTGGTGGCGTGCCGCCTGCGCGCGGCCCCGAGCGCGGGCCCGGTGGCCCACGAGTCGCCCGCCGGGTCGAACAACTGAGTGACCGGTACGGGCGAGCCGTCGGGGCCGGTGCCCCCGGCGATCAGGACGCGGCCGTTCTGCAACGGCACCAGATCCACTTCGGACACCGGTGCGGGAAGCACGCCCGCGGGCGACCACGTGCCGGGCACGCCCGGCGTGACGGCCGCCTCGGCCGCCGGAATCACGTGCAGTTGCCCGGCCAGATTGGGGTCGAGCGTCACGAATCCCGCCAGCGCGTCCTCGGCCACCGCGCGGCTGCGGAACGTCGAGGGCACCCGGCGCGTGGTCGTGCCCGGCCGGCTCGGGGGGAAGGCCTGGCGGTTGCTCTTCACGTACGCGACCACGAACCGCTGCTCGTCGATCCGCACGGTGTCCTCGGCCAGGAACGGCTGCCGCTGCCGGGCCTGCCTGGCCGAGAGCCCCGAACGACTGGTGCTCGAACCGCGCAGCAGTTCGTCGAACACCGGCTCGCTGATGCTGTGGAAGCGCTGCACAGGCGCGCCGGCCACGGCCGCGAGCGCGACTCCGGCCGGTTGCGCGGCGGCGCCGGCGGCGCTGTCGATCAGGTGCAGTTCGAACCGGACCGCGCGGCGCACCACCCGGGCGGTCGCCAGATTGCCCTGGTCGGAGGTGAGTTCCAGCCCGGCGTCCTGCGTCTCGAACGAGGGCCGCGACAGCTTGGCCGCGTCGGACATCTTCTGGAACTGGGCCATCGCGAACTTCTCGCCGGTGACCGACTTCTCGACGAATCCGCCGTTCTGCGGCGTGGTGAGGCTGAAGCGCCGCCCGTCGGTGATCGGCTGCCCGCCGACCTGGTCCACCCGGACGCCCAGCGGCAGCGCCCGCTGCCGGACGACGAGCGTGCCGAGCGGGTGCAGCACCAGGTCGTCGCCCGCCGGGAGGCCGCGCAGGGAGACCAGCGTACGGACGCCGCCGCCCGGCAGCCGCGTCTCCCAGCTCTCGTTCTTGGCGATCTCCGAGACCAGCAGCGGCAGCCCCAGAATCGGCGGCACGAACAGCGCCAGCTCCTCGCCGAAGGAGATGTCGAAGTCGGCGGAGATGGAGAAGAACAGGAAGCCGATCGAGCCGCGCCCGTGCACCCGCCACGGGGCCGGGCCCTCCAGCGTGAGGTCCAGGCTGATGCTGAACACGCCGACGCCGAACGCCTTGAGCGAGACGTGCCCCGAGCTGCGCGCCTTGTAGCGGAACGGGTCGCGGTTGATCAGCCCGTCGAGGGTGAGATGGCCCTCGACCCCGAACGAGCTGAACCCCAGCCGCACCTCGACACCGCCGCCGAACTGCACGGTGTTGGGGGTGAGCGCGAAGTAGCCGGTCACCCGGATGAGCTGCCTGCCCCGGTTGAGCAGGTCCACCGCGAGCCGGCCCGGCGTGGGGAACGGCAGCGGCGGCGGGTTGAACCCCGGGTGGAAGCCGCCGATGGTCACGATCAGCTCGCGGTCGCCGCTCCAGGCCACCAGCAGGCCCATCCCGCCCTCGACGGTCATCCCCACGATGCGCGACTCGACGAGCTTGGCGAAGAACCACAGCCGTCCCTTGTCCCGCTCCAGCGCGCCGAGGAACTGCGCCTGCAGGAGCAGCAGGGGGTCCTCGGGAGAGGGCAGCGCGGCCCGTACGACGCCGAGGATCGCGATGTTGCCCGGCACCTCGATGATCAGGCCGATCGAGGCGGTGATGAGGGGCGGAGTGCCCCATCCGATCTTGGCCATCGGGCCGATGAGGAACGTCCCCTGCTGGACGGGGAAGAACCGGCCGAGGTCGGACAGGATCCGCGGCGCGTTCGCGACCACGTCCTTCGGGAACGCGACCGACTCGATCGCCCGGGTCCGCACGCCCTCCATGAGCGCCTGCAGGTCCATCCTCCGGTTGAGTCCCAGGAGCCCGCCGACGGCCAGCAGCGTGAATCCGGCGCCGAGCTGGATGCCGGAGGGGAACTCCGCGGTGAGCACGATGAGCAGCGAGAAGCCCGGTGAGCCGTCCGGCTGGCGGGTGGTGATGAGCCCGATGCCCTTGACCGCGATGAGGTCGACGATCTCCAGTTCCAGCGCGCCGGCGTACTCGCCACGGTCGGGGTCGAAGGACAGGAACCCGCCGCCGGACGCGCCGTTCGCGCTGATCTTCAGCCCGACCCCGGTGGGCGGCTTGAAGCCGACGTCGAGATCGAGGGCGCCGTTCTCGCGCGACAGTTTGATCACCGCCCCCATCCGGTCGGCCACGGCCGCGATCGGGCCGAGCTGGGCGCCGACCGTGCCGGACACCTCCAGGGCGACCGCATCGTCGGTCAGGCGCAGGCCGAGGTGGAGCGAGCGGATCTCCGCCGGGCCGACCTGGAGGTCGACGGGGATGTCGGCCTCGACCCCGCCCGTGCCGCGGAAGCGCAGCCCGGTCGCGCTCGACCAGGACAGTCCCAGGTCGGCGTCGAGCTCGATGGAGCCGAACGGCAGGATCGCCCCGAGGAAGCCGTCCGCGTCCGCCAGGTTCAGCACGACCTTGCCGCCCTCGACGGCGGCCTCCAGCACCAGCTCGCCCTCGGCGCGGCGCTCGGCGGCGTTCCAGTCGAGGTCCGCCCCGCCCGTGATGCGCAGGGAGCGCGCCTCGACGCGGGAACCGCCCGCGGTGCCGAGGATGACCAGCGGCGGGCCGCCGGCGGTAGGCGGCGCCTGGACGCCGAACCGCACCGAGCCGCGCACCTCTCCGGTCGGCGGGACGATCCGCAGGGCGGCGGGCGGCAGCAGCTCGACGGCCGCCTCCGCCTCCATCGCCGCGTCGGCCGTCGCGACCAGCGCCACGGAGTCGTTGACCGGCACGATGAGCTCGAGATGGTCCTTGGCGTCGAGCCGCAACGTGGCCGCCACGCCGGGGATCTGGTCATCGGTCCTGCCGATGTCCACGCCGGCGACCCGCAGGAACGGCGGCGGCCCCGGCTGCGGGAAGGCGAAGTGCGACACCGTGGTCAGGAAGATCGACAGGCGCTGGAGCAGCAGGTCCCAGTCGAAGTCCGGGCCGCCCCAGCGGTAGAGCTCGGTCAGGGTCCCGACGGGGTCGCGCAGGAAGCCGCTCAGCCGGTCCAGGCGCAGCACCCGGCGCACGTGCGTGGGCGCCGCGGGGGTCGCGGCGATCGGGGTCGACTCCAGGACGCCGATCAGCTCCAGGACGTTCGCGATGATCGGCTTCCTGTCCTGGAGGTAGGTGATCAGCGCGAAGCCGAACAGCCGCTCCGGCAGCTCACCGGCGAACGCCTCCACCTCGGCCCGGTTCGGCCCGGCCGCCGCCGCGGCCGCCCGGATCGCGCCGGCCACCACGCCGGCCGCGTCGGCCACGGTCGTGACCAGCCTGCTGATCGCGGCCACGCTCTCCGCGATCCGGGCCGCGTCCTCGGCCTCGATCGCCGCGGCCAGGTCGGACAGCGAGCGGGGCAGTCCGCTCAGCGCCGTGGCCGCGCCTTCCACGGCAGCGCGTACGGGTTGCGCGGCCAGCACGACGCCGGGCGCCGGCAGGCCGATCTCGGCGAACAGCAACGGGATCTCGTCACCGCGCAGCCGCTGCTCCAGAGGGGCGAACGCCTTGCCCACCTCAAGCATCAGGGATTCGACGGACAATGCCATCGCGGGATACCTCCGGTCTAGATCACGCCGCCGGATATGACCAGCGCGTAACCTTGGGTTTCAAGATTCGTGAACGGGCGGAGCCGGATCATCCACGTACCGATGACGGGGCTCGGCAGGGCGACCATCTGGACGTTGTTGGTGATGTCCGGCGGAACGGGCGGGCTGGTCTTGCGTTGCCGGGAGAACCCGCTGGGCACGTCGAAGTCGTTGCCCGCGTAGAGGTTCCCGGCGGGGTCCTCGACCTCGAACCTGATCGTCTGCACGGTGGGGGTGGTCTGGCCCTCGGACGGCGGCCGGTTCACCCACACGAAGGTGATCTTCAACGGCTCTCTCGCGTCATGGACGTTGAAGCGGTAGGTACGGGTCTCGGCCAGGCGCAGACCGGCTCGTCGCGGGATGTCGATCGCGACCATCGAGCGGGTGCCGTTCTCGAAGGACAGGGTCCGGTCAAGCTGGATGAGCCCCCAGCCCTCGGTGTCGGTCGGGTAGCCGGGATGACCGCTCATGTCGACGGTCGCGTTCAGCAGCACCGCCCTGATCAGCGCGCCTGACGGGCTGGGGTTGCGGTTGCCCTCCACCGGCCGGCCCTTGGGGTAGAAGCCCTGGTTGAAGTACTGGCGGACGAGGGCGGCCGCGGCCGAGACGTTCGGCGTCGCGAAGCTCGTACTGCATCGGGTCTGGACCTCGGTGTCGCAGTACAGGCCCGTGGACGGCGTGGGCGGCAGGACGGAGGTCCTGATGCCGCAGCCGACGGCCATCAGCTCCGGCTTGCGGCGGCCGTCGAACGACGGCCCGTCCACGCCGCTGCCCCGCGACATCTGGTCGGGGAAGGCCTTGGCCGCCGCGACGCAGAGCGCGTTGAATGCGACGCTGGGCGAGGCGTTCTTCGGATTCACCCCGGTGTTCTCGCCGGAGACGACCACCACCTGCTCCTCGCGGGCCAGGCAGAACGCGTCCAGGTCCCGGGCGGCGACGTCGTAACGGATATTGGTGCTCCAGCTGATGTTGTGGACGGTCGCCCCGGCGCCCCTCCCTTCCTCCAGCAGCTCCTGCAGGCTGCGCGGGCGGCGGATCGGGTCAGGCGACGTCTTGTCCGGCGGGGCGAGGATCAGGCCGGCGTCGTTGCCGACGATCTTCGCGGCCCAGGCGCCGCCTCTGCCCTGGTGGTTGCCGGAGTTGCCCAGCTCGTTACCGGCCGCGATGCCCGCGACCTTCATGAAGTGGTCGCGGGGCGTGGCCCCTCTCGGGTTGAACAGCTCGCGGATCTTGCGATGGCCGGGGCCGGGCCTGTTCGGGGCGACGTCGGCGAAGAAGCAGTGGTTGAGGTCGAGCGTGCCCCGCTCGATGACCTGGATCACCTGGTCCTCGCCGTGCAGGCGCCGGTCCCAGACGGTGCCCCTGGCCGGGTCGCCGGACTGGGTCGTCTGGGCGGACGGCACGTCCGCGTCGACGATCGTCGGCACCGGTTCGAGCCACGTGACGTCGTCGAGCGCCGCGACCTGGGCGAGCTTGGCCGCGTCGGCCAGCGTGAGACGCAGGCGCAGCCGCCCGCCGAAGGCCCGGCCGTCGACCGTGGCGACGTCGTGCGCGCCGATCGTCGTCAGCGCGACCGTGACGGCGTCGGCGTCTGAGTCGTCGAACAGCACCGCCACCAGGTCGAGCGGCCCGGTCGCCGGGATGTCCGGGGAGAGCTTGGCCGCCTGCGGCAGCGGGGCCACGGCCCGGACCAGGAAGTCGGCGCGCACCCGGTCGGCGGTCGCCGCGTCCAGCCGTTCGAGATAGGCCAGATTCGGGACGAACCGGTCCAGCCGCAGCCCGTACGCCGCCTTGAGCCGGACGATGTCCGGCCCGCTCAGCAACGCCGCGAACTGCACGACCGTCGCCTGCGGCCCGGCCAATGCGGCCGGCTCCACCTGCGTGGGATCGAACGGCTCCGGCCCCACCAGCAGCCGGAAGTCCTGTCGCTCACTCCTCATCGCACACCTCCCGTGATCACCAGCGCGAAACCCTGCGGCGCCCGCGTGAGCACGGGGCGCAGCCGGATCGTCCAGGGGCCGGGAGCGGGGTTGCTCACGATGACCATCTGGACGTTGTTGGCGATGTCGGGCGGCGCTTTCGGGGGCGCCGCCAGCTTCCGCGAGACCCCGTTGGGCACGTCGAAGTCGTTGCCCATGTAGAAGCCCCCGGCGGGGTCCGCCACCTCGAACCGGATGGGGTCCGGGGTGAACGGCGCCACCTCCGTCATCGCCTTGCTCGTCCAGACGAGGGTGATCTTCAGCTGCTCGCCCGCGTTGTCGACGGTGAAGCCGTACGAGCGGGTCGCGGACGTCGCCATGGAGGCGGCGCTCCTGACGTCGTGCACGATCAGTTTGCGCGTGCCGTTCTCGAAGAACAGGGCCCGGTCGAGCTGGATGAGCCCCCAGCCCTCGACGCCGCTCGGGTAGCCGGGGTGGCCGGTCATGTCGACGGTCGCGTTCAGCAGCACCGCCTTGATCAGCGCGCCTGACGGCTGCTTGACGATCTTGTCCTGCTCGGGCTTGCCGTTCGGGTAGAAGCCCTGGGTGAAGTACTGGCGTACGAGGGCGGCCGCGGCCGCGGCGTTCGGCGTCGCGAAACTGGTGCCGCACGTCTGGACGGCGGTGTCGCAGTACACGCCCTGGGGTGGCGCGGGCGGCAGGACGGAGGTCCTGATGCCGCAGCCGACGGCCATCAGGTCCGGCTTGCGGCGGCTGTCGAACGACGGCCCGTCCACGCCGCTGCCCCGCGTCATGTGGCCGGGGTGGGCCCTGGCCGCCGCGACGCAGATCGCGTTGAGCGCGATGCCGGGCGGCAGGTTCTTCGCGTTCGGCCGCGTGTTCGGCCCGCCGGCGACCACCACCTGCTCCTCGCGGGCGAAACAGAACGCGTCCACGTCCCGGGCGGTGGACTCGTAGCGGACGGTGATGGCGTTGACCCAACTGAAGTTGTGGATGGTCGCGCCGACGCCCCTCCCGTCCTCCAGGAACTGGTGGACGCTGCGGTGATTCGGGCCCAGGTCGCGCAGCGCGGCGCTGTCGTTGCCGACGATCTTCGCTGCCCAGGCGCCGCCGCGGTCCTGGTGCTGGCCGGAGTTGCCGATCTCGTCGCCGGCGGCGATGCCCGCGACCTTCATGAAGTGGTTGTCGGGCGCGGTGCCGGCCCTTTTGAACAGCGCGCGTACCTTGCGATGGCCGGGGCCGGGCCTGTTCGGGGCGGCGTCGGCGAAGAAGCAGTGGTTGAGGTCGAGCGTGCCCTCTTCGATGATCTGGATCACCTGGTCCTCGCCGTGCAGGTGCCGATCCCACACGGTGCCCCGGGCCGGGTCGCCGGACTGGATCACCTGGGCGGACGGCACGTCCTGGTTCTCGACCGCGGGCGCCGGTTCGAGCCACGTGACGTCCTCCAGCGCCGCGACCTGGGCGACCTTGGTCACGTCGTCGAGCCCGAAGACCAGGCGCAGCCTGCCGCCGAACTCGCGGGCGTCGCTCGCCGCGACGTCGTGCGCGCCGATCGCCGTCAGGCTCGCCGTGACGGCGGCGGCGTCCGAGTCGTCGAACAACACCGCCGTCAGAGCGAGCGGCCCGGCCACCGGGATGTCGGGCGAGAGCTTGGCCGCCTGCGGGAACGGGGTCACGGCCCGGACCAGGAAATCCGCGCGCACCCGGTCGGCGGTCGCCGCGTCCAGCCGTTCGAGATAGGCCAGATTGGGGACGAACCGGTCCAGCCGCAGCCCGTACGCCGCCTTGAGCCGGACGATGTCCGGCCCGCTCAGCAACGCCGTGAACTGCACGACCGTCGCCTGCGGCCCGGCCAACGCGCTCTCCTGTACGAGCTCCACGGGATCGACCGGCTCCGGCCCCACCATCAGCCGGAAGTCGGGACGCGGGCCCGTCACAGCTCGTCCACGGCGACGTCACCGGAGACCACGAGCGCGTAGCGCTGTTTCTCCTGGTGCCCGGACTGGCGCAGCCGGATCCTCCAGGTCCCTGGAGTGGGCTGATTCACGATGACCATCTGGACGTTGTTGATCGCGTCCGGCGGGCCGGCCGGGGCTTTCGCCAGCTTCCGCGAGACTCCGTTGATCCCGTCGAGGTCGTTGCCCATGTAGAAGTTGCCTTGGGAGTCCTCCACCTCGAACCTGATGGCGTCCACCCGGGGATGCGGCAGGTTCTGCTCGGACGGCGGCCGGTTGACCCACACCAGGGTGATCTTCAGCGGCTCCGTGTCGCCGTTGACGAAGAACTGGGACGTACGCGTCTCGCCCATCCGCAGGCCGGCGCTCTTCGAAACGTCCTTGACGATCAGCCTGCGGGGGCTGAAGTCCTTGAAGAACAGCGTCCGGTCGAGCTGGATGATCCCCCATCCCGTGATGTCGTTCGGGTAGCCGGGGTGATCGGTCATGCGGACGGTCGAGTTGAGCAGCACCGCCTTGATCAGCGCTCCTGACGGCTGCTTGATGACCTTGTCCTGCCGCGGTTCGCCGGCCGGGTAGAAGCCCCTCTGGAAGTACTGGCGCACCAGCGCGGCCGCGGCCGACGTGTTCGCCGTCGCGGCGCTGCAACCGCACGCGATCGTTTCCACGTCGCAGAACGGGCCATTGGGAGCGGGCCTAGGGATCGTCGAGGTGGTGATGCCGCAGCCGACCGCCATGAGGTCCGGCTTGCGTCGGCCGTCGGGCGTCGGCCCGTTCACCCCGTTGCCCCGCGACATGTGGTCGGGGAAGGCTTTCGTGGCCGCGACGCACAGCGTGTTGAACGCGATCCCGGGCGGCAGGTTCTCCGGCCCCTGCTCCACGTTCTGGCCGGCCGCGACCAGCAACTGGTCCTCGTGGTCGAAGCTGAACCTGTCCGCGTCCTGGGCCAGCAGGTCGTAGGCCGCCGCCCTGCCGATCCCCCAGCTCAGGTTATGGACGCTCGCGCCCTCCTCCCTCGACGCATTCAGCAGGGTCTCGAGGCTGAAGACCAGGAAACCCGTACTGATCTTCTCTCGCTTCAGGTCCCCGAGGCTGCGGGTGACGAGCTTGGCGGCCCACGCGCCGCCACGGTTCGGGTGATTGCCGGAGAACCCGAGCTGGTCACCGGCGATGATGCCGGCCATCTGCATGAAGTGGAGGCCGACGACGCCTTCGTTGAACGCCCGGACCACCTTGCGATGGCCCGAACCGGGTTTGTTCGGCGGGTTGCCGGCGAAGAAGCAGTGGTCCAGGTCGACGCCACCCTGGTCGATCATCCCGATCACCTGGTCCTCGCCGTGCAGGTTGTGGATCCAGATCGAGCCGCTGGACGGGTCGCCCGACTGGATCGTCCGCGCCGGGCCGGCGTCCATGAGGGTGAACTCGGGCTCGGGCTCGATCCAGATGACGTCGTCGATCGCCGCGGCCTGGGCGACCCTGGACGGGTCGTCGAGCGTGAGGTGCAACCGCAGCCGCCCGCCGCTCTCCCGGTCATCGGCCGTCGCCATGTCACGCGCGCCGAGCGCGGTCAGACTCGCCGTGACGGCGACGGGGTCCGAGTCCTCGAACAGCACCATCGTCAGGTCGAGCGGCCCCGTGGCGGGGATCGTGGGCGACAGCTTCGACGCCTGCGGGAACGGGATGACCGCCCTGACCAGGAAGTCCGCGCGTACGCGGTCGGCGGTCGCGGTGTCCAGGCGTTCCAGGTAGGCCAGGTTGGGGATGAACGTGTCCAGGCGCAGGCCGTACGACGCCTTGAGGCGGGCGATGTCGGGCTCGCTCAGCAACGCCGCGAACTGCACGACCGTCGCCCGCGCCACGCCTGCCGCGGCGAGCCGCTCCCGGCGGGACGACTCACTGGGGGGCGGCTCTTGGCGGGCGGGTACTTGGCGGGACGGTTCTTGGCGGGACGGTTCCGCTGCCGCAGGATCGAATGGCTCCGGCGCCACCATCAGCCGGAAGTCCCGCGGCCCCGGGACGAGCTCCCCCGTCATCGCTCATCCCGCTCTCCGGCCGCGGACTCGATCCACGAGCCTCGGCCGGACCGGTGCTGGACACGGTCGATCACTGCATCCTCCTTGGAGTGGACGAGCCGGCGCCGACCACGCACCCCGGCGGCCGGCACGAACCCTCAGCGGCTCCGCGATGGCATGCCCCCGAGGCAGAGCCGCCTTACTAGAAAGGCGTTCCATCGCGTTCCACCCCCCGTTCCAACCCCCCGACCCGCCCAGACAGCCCTGCTGGAGAGGGCGACCAACGCCCACAAACCCCTCAGACGGAACGGACGCCAGACCACACACGACCGATGCACCGATGCGGCTCACCTCGCACGCTGATCAGCCGATACCGATCCCCCGACCCCACCGGGGCGTGCCGGGCTCAGCCTCGGTGAGACGCGCCGAGCGGGCGCGCCTCATGACGCGGACCGTGCGCAGCCCAGAAACGGGTGGGCGCGCTTCAGCGTGATCTGGCGGACGTGGTGATGCCGGAGGAGCATCGCTCGTTCGCGACTCTTGTGGTGGGGTTGATCGCGCAGACGCGGACGGTGCGCGGGATGCTGCTGGGCGCCGGCCTGGAACAGGTGTGGCTTCACTGCCGCGCGCACCGCTTGTCGAGCGCGCACCCGACCCGGCCCATGGACTGGACCACGCCCAGGCGCCGGCACAGGCCCTGGTGGCGGGCGGCGGTGTATTCCGAGCCGCGGTCGGAGTGGAGTCGCCGCCGCGGGTGGCCGCCGCCATCTGCAGTGAGGCGCACATCAGCGCGGCATCGTGGTGCTCGGACATGGCGTAGCCGAGCAGCCGGCGCGAGAACAGATCCTCGACCGTGGCCAGATACAACTTGCCCTCGTCGGTGTCGATCTGCGTCACATCGCCGATGATGCGTTCAGCTACACCGCCCTGGTGACCGAGGACGATCGTGGATTCATCTCCTTCACCAGGTCAACAAAGGCAACGCGGGTGGCACCCTGAGCAAACCCCGCCGACAACAGGAGCAAACCCGGTCCTTCCGTAACTGGGGCGTGGGCGTTGAGGCCCGCATCAGCCACCGGCCCCGGCCTGCGCGCCTACACCTGGACGGAGTGGTACGACGCCGGCCCCTACCTGGATCTGGCCGGCACCATCTCCGCCTACCGGATCCCCGACCCGGGCCTGCGGAAGCTGGTGCTGCGGGAGGAGGCCGCGCTGCTGGGCGACGGCGTGGACATGACCTTCACCGCCGATCTCACCCTTGCCCGCCGAGCCGACTGACCTGACCTGACCACTCCGGCGCACCCCGGCCTCACCGAGACAGGACTTGGTCAGTCACCGCTGAAAAAGTTCTCGATCCCGTTCGCCAGCGAGTCGGCGATGCGCTTGCGGAATCCGGCGTCGGACATCTTGGCCGCGTCGCCGGCATTGCGCATGTTGCCGCACTCGATGAACACGACCGGGCGCTTCGACAGGTTGAGCCCGCCCAGGTCGGTACGGGACCGCAGGCCGTTCTCGCCTCTGTAGTTCGCGTACGGCATGCCGGTGCCGGCCTGGTACGCGTCGCGGATCGCCAGCCCGAGCCGGCGGGACGGACTGACGACCTCGTCGTTGTGCCCGGGAAGCAACCCGGGAAGGGCCACGTGGAACCCGTGCCCGCCCGGCTTTCCGCTGTCGCCATGGATGGACACCACCGCGTCCGCCTTGACCTCGTTCCCGATGGCCGCCCGCTCGGTGACGCACGGACCGACGCCTTCGTCGTCGGGCCGGGTGAGCACGACCTCGGCGCCCATCTTTTCCAGGAGTGGCTTGAGATGTTGGGCGACGCTCCAGGCGAAGGCGTTCTCCTGGTATCCGGAGGCGGTCTCGAAGCCGACGGCGTTGCAGGCCTTGCTCTGAGTGATGATGTCGACCTGCCGGTTGATCTCGGTGGGATGTGAGGCGTTCCCACCGTTGTGCCCGGGGTCGAGCACCACGACCTTGCCTGCCAGCGGCCCCAGATTCGGGGACGATGGCGCAGGTCGAACCTCCTCAGGCAGGTCCGGCGCGACGATGCTGCACCCACTGGACAACGCGGCCAACGTACTGAGAACCAGCAACCCAGATCGATCAACGCGCATTGTCAGACGGTATCGGGCGATGACCCGTCAAACCCTGAAAATCCCGTCGACTCAGCGCTTCACCTTGTCGTGGTCGATGATCCGCTCGCAGATGGCGTTCATCCTCGGTCTGGCGATGCGCTCCCCCAGATCCATCGCCAGGTTGCGGGCCTGCTGCACAGTCCATGCTCCGGCCAGGTGCACTTTTCGCGTGCCGTACTCAATGATGGCCAGCGCATAAAGCCGTTTGAGCAGCACCGTCTCGACCACCAGGAAGTCACCCGCGACGGAGACCCCTGTCCGATGCCGCCGCCCGGCGCAGGGCACAGGGCCGCTCCCGTCGCCGGGCATGTGTGGGCCCGGTGTTGGCGCGGATGCGGGTGCGACGGTTGCGCAACGCCGCACGGCACGATCGGAGCGTTGTCGGGCGGCACAGCGCCGCCCCGGATGTGAGGAGTGATGCGGCATGTCTGCTGCGATTCTCAAGAAGGTACGCGGCCGGCGGGCGATCTGGGTCGCGGCGGTTGCCACGCTCGCCGGCATCGGCTTAGCTGTCCCGGCGTCCGCCGCGGTGCCTCCCGAAGTGATCATCGCCGACACGTTCGCCACCCGGACGGCGACGGGCGCCGCGAACGTCTTCTTCGACTTCGCCGTCCCGGCCGGAAGCTGGACCGCCGAGGCCACGCTCACCGGCCGCAACAACACGGCCGTGGCGTCCGGCCTGGCCTGCACGTTGCTGATCATCAGCGAGAGCAGCACCAACAACAGCCGCACGGTCGCCTCGCTGGGCCCCAACGGCCAGCTCGCCAGCCTGGCAGCGGTCACGGCGCGCACCGTGGGCACCTCCGGGACCGTGCGGTTGTCGTGCAACGCGACCACGACCTCGAACATCTCGGTGTTCAACGTGAGCATCATGGCGACGCGCGTCAACGCCCTGACCCGCGTGAACCTCGGCTGAGCCCGCGGCCGGCCCTGTGGCTCCAGCGCCCGTGAGCGAGCGCCGGAGCACGTCATGACGGGGACAGCGATGTCCCTGTCGTGACCCGGGCCGTGCGGTTCCGCGTCCTTCGCGCTCGATGAGGGAGGAACGCGATGAATCCGGTCGGACCTCGTACCGCCCACGGTGTGGTCGAGGCTCGAGGCCGGCGGCATGCCGCATCGACACCAGACGCCGCGAGCGTCGCAGGTGCCCGAGGCTGAAGGAACGGGCCTCAGGCGCTGAGTGCCGACAGAACGCGCTGCACGTCCCAGTACCCGCGTAGCGAGACGACCTGATTGTCGTGGTTGATCGTGCAGACGAAGACGCCGTCGTTGGGGAAACGTATGGGGACCGTGGCGACGACGGCGGCCTCGTCGCCCGCGGCGTGCACCGCGGTGACATCGAAACGTACCTGGTTGGGGGCGATGCCTTGCCGCCAGAAGCGGTCGAGCCCGTCCAGGCCCCGGACGCCGGCCCCCTGGGCATCCAGGGGTGAGCCACCGACCGGGTCGTACAGCACCGCATCGTCGGCGTAGCAGGAGAGCCAGGCGCCGCGGTCGCCGGCCATGACCGCAGAGGTGCCCGCGCGGCCGGGGTTTCCCGCCAAGCGGTGTATCTGCACTTCAGCTCCCGGGCCAGCCTTTTCGTGGCCGTCGTGCGCCACATGGACGAACAGGAGGACATCCGCCGCCACTGCAAGCAGGCACTCGGCAAGGACGACCCGGTGAAGGCCCTGGAAGCGTTCGTGATCGTATGGCTACGCTACGCGGCGAAGATCCACCCCGTGGCCTCGGCGCTGCTGGCCTCCCGCCGCGATGACCCCGACGCCATGACCGCCTGGAACGACCGCATGGACGAGCTTCGCACGGGCTTCCGGCACGCCGCGCAACGACCGGCGACCGCCGGCCGCCTGCCGCCGGGGCTCGACCCGGACACCGCCGCCGACCTGGCCTGGGCGATGACCTCGATCCCCGTGTGGGAACAACTGACGATCGACTGCGGCAGGCCCGCCATCGAGGTGCGGCAGCGCCTCACCGCCGCTGTCATCAGTGCCGTGACCGCCGGATGAATCCCGCGCGACCGATGTGATCGTCCCGTCCGGCCCGGACACCACCGGCGCCACGCCCCTGCGCGCCAGATCACAAAGATCGCCGCAGGATCAGACGCGGAGCACTCGGGGGCCGGCCGCGCCGTAGCGCTGCGCGGACGATCGGGACAGCTGTTTGCCGGTGACGACCCAGGCCAGCTGCCCGACATCGGCGAACTTGGCGAAGCTGATCACCCCGAACCGGGTGTGCTCGCACAACAGCACGGACTGGCGGGCCGCCAGCATCGCCGCCGTCTTGGCCTGCGCCACGGACGGGTCGGGAGTCGTCAGCCCGCGGTCGATCGACACCCCGTTGGCGCCCATGAACGCCAGGTCGACATTCAGCTCCGCGAGCATCGCCGTCGCCCACCGGTCGACCGTTCCCATGGTCGCCGGCCGCAGCCGGCCGCCGACAATGATCACATCGTGATCAGTCTGACGTCCGAGTTCAGCAGCAACGGTCAGAGATCGGGTCACCACGGTCATCCGCTGCAGCCTGCGCATCGGCCCGACCAGATCCTCCGGCAGCGCACCCTCGTCGAGAAGCACCGTGCCGACGTCGGCCATCAGGGCGACCGCGGCTTCGGCGATGGCCAGCCGCTCCTCGGTCCGGGCTTTGTGCCGGTTTTCCACCGGCGTCTCGTAGCGGCCGATGTCAGTGGGGTAGAAGGCGCCGTACGACCGGACGATCAGCCGCTGTGACTCAAGCGCACGCAGATCCCGGCGCAGCGTCACGGGCGAGATCGCGAACAGGTCGGCGATCTCGGAGACGACCGCACGGCCTTCGTTGCGGACGTAGCTGAGGATCCGCTGCTGACGGTCGAAGGCGCGGCCCTGAAATGAGCTGGACATCTGGTTTACGCCCTTGCACATATGGTTGAAACGTTCGCGCAATAATCACAGATTTGCCATCTTCTGACCAGAGTTGAGCGCAGGACCACCAGTAAAGTCACCAGCGTTCATCGTCGATGCGGATGGGTGGTAGCCCGTGAGCAGTGGAGCAAGCGATCTCGGTTCGAGATCAGCTCTGTCGATCGGCGCCCGCCGGCCGGCCAATGCCGGGGGAACGGCCTCCGAACGGTCAATCGGCGCGATACGCCGGCGACGGCGCGGGTACCTGCTGTTCGCCGCGTTCGCGCTACCCAACCTGGCGTTGATCGCCGTGTTCTCCTACTGGCCGATCATCGAGAACATCTACCTGAGCTTCACCACCTGGGACTTCATCTCGCCGAGCGCCGACTGGGCCGGCCTGCTCAACTACGAGGCTCTGTTCAGCAGCTGGTCCTTCTCCGAGGTCCTGTTCCGCACGCTGGTGTGGGTGGTCGTCGTCGTTGTCGTGACCTTGGTGCTCGGCCTGGCGCTGGCGCTGCTGTTCTCGCAGCGCATCCGGGGCACCACCGCGGTGCAGACGCTCGCCTTCTCCCCGCACGTCCTGTCCGGGGCGGCGATCGCGACCATCTGGCTGCTGATCTTCGATCCCAATCTCGGCCTCAGCCGGCTGCTGTTCAACGCGTTCGGAGCGGACTCGCCGTCCTGGACGACCGACAGCTCCTGGGCGCTGTGGGCATTGATCATCGTCTCCATCTGGAAGGGTCTCGGCTTCGTCGCGATCGTCTACCTGGTGGGCATCCAGCAGATTCCGGCCGAGGTGCTGGAAGCGGCCAGCATCGACGGCGCCGGCCGGTGGACGCAGTTCCGGCGGGTGATCTTCCCGCTCCTCTCCCCGACCACCTTCTTCCTGGTGATCACCCAGACGATCTCCGCCTTCCAGTCCTTCGACGTGATCGCCATGATGACCAAGGGTGGGCCCGCCGGCTCCACCACCACGTTGAGCTGGTTCATCTACGACGAGGCGTTCAACCGGAGCAACGTCGGCGTCTCGAGCGCGGCTTCCATGATCATGTTCGTGGTGCTGATGGTGATCACCGTGTTGCAGTTCCGATTCGTCGAGCGGCGGGTGCACTACTGATGACGGTCATGCCGAATGCGGTGACACCCGAGGTCACCCCGCACCATTCGTCCGGCCCTCGGCGTACGCGCTGGTGGAGCGTGGTCGCCCTGGTGGTCGCGGCCCTGGTCTTCCTGATCCCGCTCTACCTCTTCGTCAGTACGGCGTTCAAGACCGACGCCGACATCAACAGCTGGCCGCTGCGGCTGATCCCGGGATCGCTGACCCTGGAGAACTTCGTCAACGCCTGGACGGTGGCCCCGTTCGGCCAGTTCCTGATCAACTCGGTCGTGGTGGCCGCGATCGGGACGGTGCTCAAGGTGGTGCTGGCGATCTCCACCGCGTACGCCTTCGCCTTCCTGCCGTTCCCGGGCAAGCGCTGGCTGTTCATCTTCATGATCGGCGCGCTGATGGTGCCGGGGCACGTGACCCTGCTGGTGAACTACATCACCATCGGCCATCTGGATCTGGTGAACACCTATGCGGGCCTGATCCTGCCGGGCGTGGCGTCGGCGTTCGGCACCTTCCTGCTCTACCAGTTCTTCCGGTCGATTCCGCGGGAGGTGCTGGAGGCGGCGCAACTGGACGGCGCCGGGCACCTGCGCACAATCGTCTCGTTCATCGTGCCGATGTCCCGGCCGGCGATCATCACCGTCGGACTGATCGCCGTGATCGACGAGTGGAACGGCTTCGTGTGGCCGCTGATCGCCACCAACTCGGTCAACATGCGAACGCTGCCGATCGGGTTGCTCTATCTCAAGGAGAACGAAGGCATCAACGACTGGGGCGCCCTGATGGCCGGAACCCTGTTCGTCATCCTGCCGATGGCGATCGTCTTCCTGCTGGCACAGCGCTACATCGTCGCCGGCCTGGCCGGCGGCGTGGTCCGCCGGTGATTACCCCGCACCTGCGATCCGGGTCGATCAGAAAGGAACCAGTGTGACCGGGACCAGTCTCAGCCGCCGCCGACTCCTGACCGGTGCCACCGCGGCCGCGGCCAGCCTGGCGCTGACCGGCTGCGTCGGCCGCTCAGAAGGCGACTACGCCCAGGTGAGCGGGGAGGTGCCGCCGCAGTTCGCCCGCCGCGAGCGGGTCGTGCTGTGGAGCGCGTTCACCTCCGCCAACGCCAAGATCCTGCAGTCGGTCATCGACGGGTTCAACGGCTCACAGCAGGACATCTTCTGCGAGATCCAGGTGTTTCCCGGATACTCCCCGCTCGACTCCAAGCTGGCCGCCAGCTTCGCCGTGTCGCAGGTTCCCGACATCGTCACGCTCAGCGACGTGAACTGGAACCGCTACTTCCTCGCCGAGACGCTGGAACCGCTGAACGGCTACTTCGACTCCGGCTTCGGCCCCGGCGCGTTCCACCCGAGGTTCCTGGCCGAGGGCACCATTCGAGATCAGGTCTACTGGCTGCCCTGGGCTCGTTCGACACCGCTCTTCTACTACAACAAGGAGATCTTCGCCGGCGCCGGGCTGCCCGATCGCGGACCGAGGACGTTCACCGAGCTGCGGGAATGGGGCCGTCAGCTCAAGGGCTTCAGATACCGCGGCTCACCGGTCAAGATGCGCGGCTACAGCAGCACGGACGACTGGTACTTCCAGGGCGCGACCTGGGCCTTCAGCGGCGGTTACTCCGATGGCATGACGTCGAGGCTGGACTCCGAGCAGACCGTCGCCGCCCTGGAGTTCGATCGGGCGTTCATCCACGACGACCAGATGGGCTACCTGGCCGGCGACATCAACGCCGATTTCGTGGCAGGCGTGACGGCGACCATCTGCAACTCCACCGGTGCGCTCACCTCGCTGCTCAAGGCGGCCAAGTTCGAGTTCGGCGCCGCCTTCCTGCCCGAGCAGGACGGGCCCGGCGTACCGACCGGAGGCAGTGGACTGGCGATCATGCGCAACGCGACCAAGGCCCGCAAACAGGCGACCTGGGAAGTGGTCAAGTACCTCGCCGAGACGGGCGCGCCCGAGTGGAGCCTCAACACCGGCTATCTCCCGGTGACCACCAGCTCCCTCAACTCCTCGAAGATCAAGGAGCGCAACGCCAAGACCCCCGCGTACCAGGTCGCCCAAGATCAGCTGAGCCGTGCCCGCCAGCCGGATGCGATGCGCCGGTACGTGAACGAGACGATCGCCGAGGTGCTGATCGCACTGCAGAAGGTGTACGCCTCCGACGCCGACCCGCGCGAGGCACTGCATGAAGCGGCCCGAACTCTCGCCCCGGGCATCCAGCGCGTGCTGCCGAAGTATCGGCGGATGGTGACGTCCTGACCCTGGGACCTCTCGTGCCGCCGGCCCGAAATTTCATTGACCAGTAGAAGTTTATCGAGAAAGGAAAATCATGGCATTTGCCGTCGTCGGACACCGCGGCGCCATGGCCGAAGCACCCGAGAACACCATTGCGTCCTTCCGTGTGGCAGAAGAAGCCGGCGTCGATGAGATGGAAACCGACGTACGAATCAGCTCCGACGGGCAGCTCTTCATGCTGCACGACGCGACCCTCGACCGGGTCGCGGCCGAGCCGGCCGGCAAGGGGCTGGGCCCGGTCGCGGAGCTGACCTGGTCGACGATCAGCTCGGTCGATGTGGGCGAGGGCGAGCGGGTGCCCACGCTGGAGCAGATGTATCAGGCGACGACGCGGCTGATCCAGCTGGAGATCAAGGATCTGGCCGCCATCGACGGCCTGACCGGCTTCTTCCCCCAGCATCCCGGCTATGCGGAGCGGACGATCCTGACCGGCTTCTCGGTCGAGGCGATGATCACCGTAGCCGAGAAGCTGCCGGAGATTCCACGGGGCATCATCGTGCCCAGCTGGACCGACGCCGAGGCCCACCCGGGCG
Source organism: Nonomuraea rosea (assembly GCF_039539705.1). NCBI lineage: Bacteria > Bacillati > Actinomycetota > Actinomycetes > Streptosporangiales > Streptosporangiaceae > Nonomuraea > Nonomuraea rosea. Next base: position 204,523 of record NZ_BAABDQ010000023.1, read on the forward strand.
GCTACCGGAAGTTGATCAAGGAAACGGGGTCCTGCCGCATCCACAGCGGCGGGGAAGGGCTGACGGCCGAGATCGTCCGGCAGCTGCACGACGAGGGCTTCCCGGTGCATGGCTGGCCCACCCGCGACGAGGACGATCTGCGGCGCTGGCTCGAACTCGGCGTGGACGGCACGACCAGCGACGATCCCCGTACGGTGCGGCGCTGGCTCGCCGAGGCCCTCCAGTGACGACGAACACAGCTGCCCCGGGCGCCGGTCCGCTGGAAGCGGTGCTGTTCGACATGGACGGCACGCTGTTCGACAGCGAACCCCTCTGGGACGTCAGTCTCGCCGGTCTCGCCGAGATGCTCGGCGGCACGCTGTCGAGCGAGACCCGCCGCCGGGTGGTCGGCGGGAATCTGCGGGACACCGCCCGGATCATCCAGGGTGACCTGGGCGTCGAGGCCGACGTCGAGGAGTCGGCCGCCTGGCTGCTGGAGCGTACCCGGCAGATGTTCGCCCTCGGGGTGCCGTGGCGGCCGACTGCCGAGGCCGTGGTGGAATCCGTACGCCGGTCGGGGATCCCCACGGCGCTGGTGACCTCAAGCCACCGCACCCTGGTCGACGAGGTGCTGACCCAGCTCGATCCCGGCATGTTCGACACCGTGGTCTGCGGGGACGAGGTGACCTGCCCGAAGCCCCATCCGGAGGCGTACCTGACGGCGACCGGACGGCTGGGCGTCGATCCGCGCAACTGTGTGGCGCTGGAGGATTCCCCACCGGGCATCGCGGCGGCGCTGGGCGCGGGCTGTCTGGTCGTGGCCGTGCCCGAGGATGGCGAGGCGCTGGCCGACGGTCACGGTGCCGTGGTGGTTCCGCTGGAGACCGTCACCGTTGATCGGCTGATCTCGTTCCTGGCCGCCCGGACCGGCTGAGCTCGCCGCCGGCCACCCGGACCGGCTGAGCGGGCGGAACACGACCCGGGAAGGAGGTGCCCATGGCAGACATCAGCTGGCAGGGACTCGCGCTGGCCGCTCTCTTCGCCGCCTTCACCGGTTTCAACGACGCCGGCGCCCTGGTCGGGATCGGCCTGCGGATCCACGGGTTCCGGCCGATCACCGGCCTGGTCCTGCTCGCCGCCGCGGTCGCCACCGCCCCGGTGGTCCTCGGCACGGCGGTGGCCGCGACCCTCGGCCGGCGCCTGGTCGCCTTCGACGGTGCCGACGCCGGTATCGCCGTCGCCGCCGGAGTCGGCGGCGCGATCCTGGTGACCGCGGCACTGTCCGCGCGTGGCCTGCCGACGAGCCTGACCCTGGCCCTGATCGGCGGCATCGCCGGTGCGGGCGTCGGCGCTCGGACACCGGTGAACTGGCCGGCCATCGGGCTCGTCCTGCTGGTCGCCGCCGTGTCGCCGGTGGCCGGAGCCCTCGCCGCGCTGGCCGTGACCAAAATGGTCGGGGCGCTGCCCGCGCCGGAGGGGGCTGGCCGGCGGCTGCGCCGGCTGCATGCCGGGGCACTCGCCGCGACCTGCCTGGCCTACGGCGCGAACGACGGCCAGAAGATGCTGGCGGTCTGGGCCGCCGTGCAGAGCGGCAGCACGAACGCGCCGGCCGTATCACCACTGGCACTGGCCACCGTAACCGGCTGTTTCCTGGTGGGAGGCATGATCGGCCTGCCCCGCCTGGCCGCGGCGCTCGCCGGCCAGCTGACCAGCGGCCGTCCGGACGCGGTGGTGGTCACCGAGCTGTCCAGCGCCGGCGTCGTCCTCGGCACCGCCGCGCTCGGGGCTCCGGTCAGCATGACCCAGTCCCTTTCCGGCGCCATGGTGGGCACCGGACTCTCCGGAGGAGCCCGGCGGGTGCGCTGGCGAGGAGTGGTACGGCTCAGCCGCGCCTGGCTGCTGACCCTGCCGACGACGTTCGCGGTCGCCGCTGTGAGTTGCCTGGCCCTGGAGGCGATCCGATGATTGCGACCCGTCTCAACCACTTGTTCCGGGAGCTCTCCGGACGCAACGACCAGGTGTTCGCCGGACTGATCCTCGATCAGCTCTCCGCGGCCGCGGACGGCGTGGCGCTGGCGACCGCGCTCGCCGACGGTGAGCTGCCCCCGGACATCGCCCGGAGCCGCATCGGCGAGATAGAGCACGAGGGGGACACGCGGCGCGGCTTGCTCGTCGCCCAGTTGCGCCGCAGCGTCAGCTCGCCCATCGACCGGGAGGACCTGTTCCGGTTGTCCCGGTCCGTCGACGACGTGCTCGACGCGGTACGCGACTTCATCCGCGAGGCGGACCTGTTCGCACTCGGCGATGCGGACATGTTCCGCCCCATACTCGCCGCGCTGGCCCGAGGCGTCGGCGAACTCGGCGATGCGGTCCGGCTCCTGTCCCGCGAGCCCCGGCAGGCCGCCGAACACGCCCTGCACGCCAAGAAGCAGGGCCTGCGAACGGCGTACCAGTACGCGGTCTCCGCGCTGCTCGCCCGCCCGCTGACCGCCGACACACTGAAGGCGACTCTGCTGCTGGGCCGGCTGGACACCGCGGGAGTGCATCTGGCCACCGCCGCGGACGCTCTGGCGGACGGGGTGGTCAAACGGTTCCAGTGATCCTTTGATCCGTAGGTTCCGGTACGCGACCGTCAAAGCCGCGCTAATCGTCCGGGGTTGCCGATGGGGCGGTCAGGGATGTGGCGCGCTGGTCGAAGAACAGGCGGGCGACCAGGTCGCCCCGGGATCCGGTGCCGGACTTGGCGAAGATCGACTTCAGGTGGTCCTGAACGGTGTAAGCCGCCAGGTGCAGCTGGTTGGCGATCTGTCTGGTCGGTAGTCCTTGGGCGACGAGTTCGGTGACCCGTCTCTCTCGCTGGGTGAGTCCGTACATGTCAGCCAGCAACGGTGCCATCTCGGCAGGACGGGCCGCTTCGAGCAACACCGCGACCGGCGCCAGCGGACCTTCACCCAGCAACGACCCGCGGACGATCACCCAACGGCCCGTCCGGGTTCGCACGCGCGCCCGAGCCAGCCCGACGTCGGCGATCCGTTCCCCGGCGGCGATGGCACGCGCCTGGCTGGCGACGGAGCGGATCACGAGCGGCAGCCTGGTGCCGGCTCGTTCGCCGACTCCGAGTTCGTCGACCCACTGCTCGGCCTCCCGATTGGCAAGGTCGACACCGTCGTCGGGGTCCAGCACGAGCATTCCGGTGTCAGGGCGGTCGGCGCATGCGTCATCCAGCAGCAGAGCCCGGCGCAGCCCGTCCGAGATCAACCCGGTCAGCGATGAGAGGAGCCGTACCTCAGACGACGAGAAGTACGGGCTGTCCGTCTCGCGGAACACGGTGAGAGCGCCCCATGTACCGGTGCTGCTGGACAGGACGACCCGAAGCTCGTCGGAATAGCCCCCAGGACGCCGGACCTCTCGCTGACGGCGGCTGAGGTCGAGGTCGCCTGCGGTCACGTGGCTCAGGCTCGCCGCCGCCGTGCCCGCGCGCGCCATGTCGACCCACTTGGTGTAGTCCGGTTCGCGTAACTCGATCTCGACGAGCCGACTGATCGAATCTGCGGGCAGCCCGTTCTCGACGAACTCCGCGGTCGGCAGCATGGTCGCCGGGTCCATGGTCATCAAGCAGGAACCCTCGGACGGCACCGCAGCATCCAGGGCATCGCTCACCGCGCGCCAGTAGGCCTCCACCGGCATCCCGCGGTGAACCAGCCGCCCGATATCGTCGCGGACCCTTTCGGACATCGCCTGGCCGTAGACCATGGTTCAGCGTAGCCGGACCCCCAGAAATGTGGGATACCCGCGAAAACGCGGGCGCGGGAGGCTGGTCGCACGGAATGGAGGAACCACGATGCGGACGTTGCACATAGGGCTGCGGGTGACCGACCGCAAGGATTCGCTGGCGTTCTATGAGGCCATCGGTTACGAGGTCGTCGGGTGCGTGCCCGAGACGCCGATCGGGCATCTCACCATGCTCAAGCTGCCTGACGACGAGTTCGTGACCGTCGAGCTCGTTCACGACGCCAAGCCGGTCGTACGCGGCACCGATGTGAGCCATCTCGTCGTCAAGGTCGAGTCGATGGCGGACACGCTGGAGGCCCTCGCCTCACAGGGGATCGAGCCTGCCGGCCCTGGTCACGAAAGTGCGGACGGTCTGAAGACGGCGTTCGTCGCCGACCCGGACGGCCGCAGGATCGAGCTCGTCCAGTGGCCTCCTGGCCACGCCGACGGCATGACCGCGGCCGATCTGCCGCCTAGGAAGGATGACTCCGATGGGTGACGCGCCGATCCGTCTGTACATGGCCATGTCCGTCGACGGCTTCATCGCCGGACCGGACGACCGCAAGGGCCAGGAGCTGGGACGCGGGGGCGGGCGGTTGTTCAACTGGCTTGACGAGCGGATGTCCGCCGGGGTCGATGGGCAGGTGTACCGCGAGGCTCTGGCCACCGGCGCCGTGATCTCGGGGCGCCGCACGTTCGAGCTGGCGGGCAGGTGGCAGGGCGATCATCATGACGGCGTGCCGATCCACGTGCTGACCCACCACGTCGAGGCGGGTGACGTGCCACCTGGCAGCGCGAAGTTCTACACCGACGTCAACGCGTGTGCCGCCGAAGCCCGGGAAGCCGCGCAAGACCGTGCGGTGCTGGTGCACGGCGCGGGTGCCGCGCAGGCGCTGCTGGCGGCCGGCCAGCTCGACGAACTCGAGCTGCACCTCGTCCCCGTGCTGCTGGGAGGGGGCCGTCGGCTGTTCGAGGCCACGGGACTCGATCCCGTCGAGCTGGAGCTTGTGCGCAGGCTCGAAGGCAGCGACGCCACACATCTGCGCTACCGGGTAGTCCATCGAGGAGGAGCCCAGGCATGACCTCCGGTCTGCCAGCTTCTTCGACCGGGGGCACCTGTCCGAATAAGAAACTTCACCAGTCTCAAGAGCGTTGACGTGCTCCTTTTCGGACACCTACCGTCACGGAAACATCCTGCGGAGTGCCCTCCGTCACCCCCGAAAAGAAGTGGCGAGCGGACGTGGCGCGGAGAAGACGGACGGTACTGCTCTCGTTGACGACTGCCTTCATCCTCTCGGGAGGGATCATGGCAGTCCCCGCCCAGGCCGAGGAGCCCACCCCCGGCGCGCCGGCCGAGGTCGCCGGGGCGGGTGCTCAGGTCGTGAGGTCGCCGGACGGGAATCTGCGGGTCGCGATCACCACTGTGGACGGCCGCCTCACCTACAGCGTGAACGGTCATGGCAAGGCTCTCGTCGGCGCGTCAGGGCTCGGCGTGGATCTCACAGGACGCCCCAGCCACGCCCTGGCGTACTTTGACCGTGGGCGAGCGCCCCGGCGACCTGGGCCTCCGCTACGCCAACGCCATGGGCACCACCGACAACGGCAACGTCAATCTGGACTCCATCAACCTCGACCCCGATCCCGGCGTCATCCACCGATGACCCGCACTCGGCCGCGTGTCCGTGGCGGCTCAGCCGAACGACCGATCTTCAGCCGGTTCCATGAGGGTCAGCGCGCCCGCCGGCTTGAGCAGCCCGCCGAACTCCGGGTCGCCGTGCCGTACCTGGAGACGGTAGTCGCGCGCCAGCAGCGACGTCAGCGCCATGAGCTGGATCTTGGCCAGCGGGGAGCCGGGACAGCCGCGCGGGCCCGCGCCAAACGGGAGGTAGCGGCCGCGTTTGGGCGCCTGGTGCCAGCGTTGCGGTGAGAACGACTCCGGGTCGTCCCACCAGCGGGGATCGCGGTGGATGAGGTAGGTGCAGACCATCACCTGCTGGCCGGTGTCCAGGAGGTAGGGCCCCAGCTGAGTGGGACGCAACGCCGTACGGCTGAGCATCCACTGGGGCGGATGGAGGCGCAGCACCTCGCGCAGGAAGGCGTCGGCGAGCGGGAGGGCGCGCGCGCCGACGGCCTGGCCGATCGAGAGGGGTCCGGCCGCCTCGCCGGCGATCTCCGCTGCGAGTTCCGGGCGCTCGGCCAGCCGGAGGGTGAGCCAGGAGGAGGCGGCGCCGGGGACGCCGGGCGCGGTGAAGACCACCAGGCGCGCCGCCGCCGCGACGTCGGCGTCGTTGTCGCTGATGCGGAGCAGCTCGTCGAGCAGGTCGCGTGGGTGGGGCGGCGGGGTGGCGGCGCGGCGGCCGGCGATCTCCTCCTTGATCAGGGCGCGCAGGGCCTCGTTTTCCTGGATGGCCTTCTTGGCGGCCGGGCGCGGGAGCCAGCGGACGCGGACTTCGCCGATCTCCAGGATCTTCAGGATTCCGTAGAAGGCGGAGAGGGAGGCGTCCGCGATCTCGGTGACGCGGGAGTCCCGGGTGCCGCCGCCGAAGCAGAACCAGGCCGTGGCCGTGCCGCAGATCGCGGTGGTGGTGGTGAACAGGTCGGTGGAACGGCCCGCGTGGGCGCGGAGCTGGTCGCTCAGCGTGGCCACCTGGCGGTCGATGTGCTCCTGCGTGAGATGGTTGACCATCGCGCGGCTGGCCAGCCGGCGGCGGCGCATCACGACGGGGAGGCGGGCCTCCTGCGCGGCTCGCGCCCGGCGGCTGACCACGATCGCGTTGTCGAGCATGTACGTGTCGTTGGTCTGCGTGAAGATCTGCTGGGCGGCATCGGGGTCGAGGACGACGACGGCGTGGGGAGCCAGGCGGATGATGTCGCCGTAGTCCGCCTGGTTGGTACGCAGCCAGGACATGCGGTCGCGCTCGTAGGCGGGAAGCTGGCCGACCAGCCACTGTCCGCGAGGGCCTGGGATTCCGGTCTCGGTCATACCCACCTCGGGGGAGCGTGGTGGGGCGGCGCGCGGCCGCCCCAGGGGACGTCAGTCGTTACTGCACTCCACGTGGGCATAGACGCCGTTGGCCCGGGCACGACCCAGCCGTCCTACCAAGATCCGGAAATAGCGTCGCATGATGCACCTCCTTCACTTTTGGATCACAATTTCGACCTTAAGTCATCTTTTTGGACAACAAAAGGGCCCGTTCAGGCCGAGTGCGAGGTCCGCAGCCTCACTCGTCGTCGCGATGACGGCGGCATCGACCGTCCCGGACGTAACTGCCGGGAAACGGATCACGAGAAACGGCGGCCCTCGTCCCGGCGGTAGGCCCAGGTGGCGGCGGCCGCGGCGAGAACGGTCCAGGCGGCGAAGGCGGCCAGGGAGACGGGAGAGGGGGTGCGGCCCGCCACCGCGGCCCACATGAGTTCGATCGCGCCCCGGCTGGGCACGAACGGCGCCAGGGACTGCACGAAACCCGGCATGACCTCCAGCGGTACCAGCAGCCCGCCCAGCGCCGCGATCGGGAAGTACGCCACCTGCGACACCGCGATCGCCGCCTTGGACGACACCGCGTACCCGATGAACAGACCCATCAGCATGAACGGCACCGAGCCCAGCAACAGCGCGCCGATGCCCAGCGCCAGGCGGAGCGGGGAGATGGCGGCGGCGGTGAGGAAGGCCGAGATGAGCAGGACCGGCACCACCGACAGCAGCATGCCGGCCATCGTGGTCAGGATGCGGCCGGCGAAGCGGGGCAGCGGGCCTGCGGGCAGCGTACGCAGGTAGGGGTCCCAGGGCTGCTCGCGGTCCTGTGCCACGCTGATGCTCAGCCCGATCAGCGCCGCCGACATGGCGCCGAACAGCATCATCCCGGCCGTCGCCGACGTGGCGCTCGCCGGATCGGCGCCGCTGAAGGGCACCACGAACGCCAGCATCGCGGCCGCGGGGAAGAACGCGCTCGCCACCAGCGCGATCGGGACGCGGAGCTGCTGCAGGAACTGGTAGCGGGTGTGGGTGAGGATGAGATCAGGCACGTGCCTCCTCCTTGGAGGTGATGGTGATGAAGGCCTCTTCCAGCGAGGCCGGCCGCACCTCAAGGTCGGCGAAGGCCGTCCCGGCGCGTACCAGCTCGGTGACCAGCAGGTCGGAATCGGTGGTGACCAGGTGCACCCGGCCGTCCTCGATCGAGCTCCGCAGAATCCCGGGCAGATCCGGTACGGCCGGCGCCGCGAAGGAGACCCGCCGCATGCCCACCATGTCGCGCACGGCCCGCACGGTGCCGTCAGCCAGCACCCGGCCCCGGCCGATCACCACCACCCGTCGCGCCAGCGCCTCGATCTCCTCCAGGTAGTGGCTGGTCAGCACCACGGTGCCGCCGTCGGCGTGGAAGCTCCTGATCCCTTCCCACAGGGTTCGCCTGGCCTCCACGTCCAGCCCGGTGGTGGGCTCGTCGAGGAACACCAGCCGCGGCCGGCCCGCGAACGCCAGCGCCACCGCCAGCCGCCGCCGCTGCCCGCCGGACAGTCCCCCGACCTGCCGCCTGACCAGGTCGCCGAGGCCGAACCTGGCCAGCAGCTCCGCCGTACCGTAGCGCTCGGGGAAGTGCGCGGAGACGAAGTCGACGATCTCTCCGACACGCAGCGACTCCGGCAGCCCGGTCTCCTGGGGGGTCACGCCGATGCCGCGCCGCAGGGCGGGGTCCAGTGGCGAGCCGCCGAACAGCTCCACCGTGCCCGACGTCGGCCGGCGCAGCCCTGCGAAGAGGTTGATGAGGGTGGACTTGCCGGCGCCGTTCGGGCCGAGCAGCCCGACCAGCTCGCCCGCGCTGATGTCGAGCGAGACGCGGTCGAGCGCGAGCACGTCACCGTAGCGGCGGGCGGCCTCGATCGCTCTGACGAGGACGGTCATGTCATGTCTCCTGCGCGCGGGTGCGAATGGCGATGAGCGGGCTCGGGCGGGTTCATCGCCGTGCCAGCCCCAGGACGAGGACGGTGCCGACGGCCAGGTGCATCAGGACCAGCACCAGCGTCGTGGCGATGCCGACGGCGCTGCCGAGCGGCCCGAGCAGGGACAGGACGAGTACGGCCAGGGCGACGATCGTCCAGATCCGGCCGGGCCGGGACGCGAACCGCTCCAGAATGGCAAGCAGCGCCCAGCCCGCCAGCCCGACCAGCAGGCTCACCACCAGGACCGATCCCGGTTCGACCGGCTGCGTGCCGGCGCCCATGCGCACGGTCAGAGTGTTTCCGGCGATCGGCACGGCCAGGGCCCAGACGGCCAGAGCGGCCGCGGGGGCGCCGACGACGGTGAGCAGGATTCGCTGGGCTGAGGTGTTCATGCCGGTCAGCTTCGCCCGCTCGCCCGGTCCGCCGCATCGGGCGCGCGGTCACCCGGTGTTCTCCTCCGGTGGGGTACGGGTCCTCCTTTGGTAGGTGATGGCGCCTGCGAACCGGCGATTACCCTGACCAGGTGAGCAAGACCCGACCCTCGTACCCGATCGCGGTGGCCGGCGTGGTCCTCGGGATGGGCGGCCTGACCGCCTTAACGCTGTGGGGCCTGGCCGGCGGGCCCACGTGGGGGCTGGACGTCGTCGTCGCGGCGGTGAGCCTGGTCGCGGCGCTCGCCCAGCTGCGGTGGCCGACCTCGGGAGCACTGGCCGCCACCCTCCTGGCCACCCTGTCCCCCGTGGCCACTCCGGCGGCGACGATGGGGGCGCTGCAGGTGGCCCAGCGCAGGCGCTTCCCCGTCGCGGCGGCGGTGGCGGCCGCGGGCGTCGCGGCCCACGTGGTCCAAGGGCTGTGGCGGCCGAGCTCCGGCATCTCCCAGCAATGGTGGTTACTGCTGATCTGCGCCTCCTACGGCGCGCTGATCGGCTGGGGCGCGCTGGCCCGCTCCCGCCGCGCCCTGCTCTTCTCCCTGCATGAACGTGCCCACCGCGCCGAAGCCGAGCAGGGCAGGCGGGTCGCCGAGGCCCGCATGGCCGAACGCCGCCGGCTCGCCAGGGAGATGCACGACGTGCTGGCCCACCGCCTGTCCCTGGTGGCCACCCACGCCGGGGCACTGGAATACCGCCCGGACTCCTCCCCCGAGAAGCTCGCCCGGGCCGCCGGGGTGATCCGCACCGGGGTCCACCAGGCGCTGGAGGAGCTCCGCCAGGTGATCAGCCTGCTGCACGAGCAGGACGACCACCTGGACGAGCTGGAACCCCTGCCGGCGCTGGCCGACCTGCCCGGCCTGATCGCGGACGCACGGGAGGCCGGCCAGGAGGTACGCCTCCACGAGGAAGTCACCGACGACGGCGCCTTTCCGCAGGCCGCGTCCCGGACCGCCTACCGCGTCGTCCAGGAAGGGCTCACCAACGCCCGCAAACACGCCCCCGGCCGGCCGGTGGAGGTGCTGCTGCGCGGCGCTCCCGGCACGCCCCTGCTGATCGACATCCGCAACCCGCTGGCCCCGGCGGGCACCGCCCCACTCGCGCCCGGCAGCGGCCTCGGCCTGGTCGGGCTCACCGAGCGGGTACGGCTGGCCGGCGGGCAACTGGATCACCACAACGCTGAAGGAGAGTTCCGGCTGCAGGCCCGGCTACCATGGCCCGCGTGATCCGCGTATTACTGGTCGACGACGATGCCCTGGTCCGCGCGGGGCTGTCCATGATGCTGGACGGTGCCGCCGGCATCACGGTCGTCGGCGAGGCGGCCGACGGCCAGGAGGCGATCACGGCCACCGACGCCCACGCCCCCGACGTCGTCCTGATGGACCTGCGGATGCCGCGTGTGGACGGCATCACCGCCACCCGCCGGCTGCGCGCCCGTGCCCGCCCGCCCGAGGTGATCGTGCTGACCACGTTCGACACCGACGAGAACGTCCTGCACGCCCTCCGCGCGGGCGCTGCCGGATTCCTGCTGAAGGACACCCCGCCGCCGCGGATCGTGGAGGCGGTCACCCGGGTCGCCGCGGGCGATCCGATCCTGTCGCCGCGCATCACCCGGCGATTGATGGAGCGCACCGTCGCGCAGGCCGGCGCCTATGAGCGGGCCCGCGCCGCGCTGGCCGCCCTCACCCCACGCGAGCACGAGGTGGCCCTGGCGATCGCGCGCGGCCGGACGAACGCCGACATCGCCGCGGACCTGGCCATGGGCATCACGACCGTGAAGGCGCACGTCTCCAGCATCCTCACCAAGCTCGGCATGGACAACCGCACCCAGATCGCGATCCTCGCCCACGACGCGGGTCTGACCTGACCAGCTAGGACGTCGGCCTGGGTGCTTGTGCAGGCAGCCGTGCACGAGGTCGCGTAACCCACCCGGCAGTGCGCTCAGGTCGGGCTCGTTGTTGAGCACGCGGTGCATCAGGGCGACCGGGTGCCCCTCGCCGAAGGGTCGCCCGCCTGCCGCGTAGCACAGCACCGCGCCGAAGGCGAAGATGTCGGCGGCCGGTGTGACGGCGAAGCCGCTGATCTGCTCGGGCGCCATGAACCCCGGCGTGCCGATCGCGGCGCCTGTCCTGGTGGAGGCGGTGCCGTCGAGGGCGCGGGCGATGCCGAAGTCGATGACGCGCGGGCCGTCGTCTGCCAGCAGGACGTTGGCCGGTTTGAGGTCGCGGTGGACGACACCCGCGCGATGCACCGCGGACAGCGCCTCCGCCAGGCCCGCGCTCAGCACGCGTAATGAGCGCTCGGGCAGAGGGCCGTGACGAGTGAGCGCGTTGGCCGGCGATCGGCACCCGCACCATCCGCGGTCCGCAGGTTTATGACGGGTGCCCCTAGGATGACCCTGACACCAGGCGCATCAAGCGGCATGAACGGGAAGCCATGGCAGCGGAGTTCGCGATCGGTGAGTACATCCTGGTGCAAGACGGCAGGACCTTCGAAATCTTCCATTGCCTGACGGATGCCAAGAGGTACCACGTGGCGTTCCTCGGAGTGGACGCGAAACCGCACGGTGACGGCTTCAAGGTCACGATCGGCACCAGGTACCAGGACCGGATCATCAACGGGGTGTCGCTGAAGATGGATCAGCAGCGGTTCGCGCATTTCCAGGACTTCATGGCCGCGGCCATTGAGGCGCGCGACGGCACGAACGTCCAATAGCGGCCGCCTCGTCGAGCGCTAAGGCAGAGATGGATCTCATGTCACGGGCGGCCCAGCAACGAGGTGACACGCTGTAGATCATCTTGGCTCGCGGGTACCATCAGCAGGTCCCGGTGCTCGACCAGGCGAAGTTGAAACATCTCCAGGTCGAGCCGACCGATCTGGGGGTGATCGATCTTGACGGTCGCGGGTCTGAAGTCGCGGATGGGGTACTCCGCCCACCACTCCCGGAATTCCGGGCTGGCGTCGGTCAGCTCTGCCAGCAGCATCACGAATCGCGGGTCGTCTCGTGCACAGCTCGCTCAATGGCGCCGGCGCCCATTCCGGAATCCCCTGCTACGAGAGCAAGTCGCGGATCGAAGAGCACATTCACGCGCTCAAGCTTCCGGCGACCATCCTGCGTCCGGTTTCTTTCATGGAGAATTTCGCCACCTACAATCGCCCGGCGCTCATCGACGGCGAGCTGGTGGTCAACCTCGCCGTACGACCAGAGCTTCCGATGCAGCGGCCAGCTGGCCCAGATGTTCACGTTCTTCGACGAGCATCCCTCCGAGTTGTCCGACCTCTCCGCGCTGCGGGCGGAGCACCCGGGACTGATGCGGCTGGAGACCTGGTTGTGGACGACAGGCTGGAAACCCTGAGCGCATGAAGCGGCGGCGCTGCTCCTGGTCGGACGAGCGTGCGCCGGTCAGCGGTCGAGGCGGTCGGCGACCAGGTCGGTGAAGCCGTTGGCGAGCAGGATGACGGCGATGGCGGTGAGCAGGATGCCGGCCACCCGGTCGAGGAGCATGGCGCCCTTGAAGGAGATGCGGCGCTGGACGTGGCCGGCGGCGTACATGGTGATGCCGGTGACGGCGGCGAAGACCAGCGTGGCGATCGACAGGAAGAGCTTGTCCCTGGGGCCGTCGGCTTCCGCGGCGGCCGCGACGCAGAAGGCGAAGGTGGTACCGCCCACCGTGAGCGGGAAGGTCACCGGCGTGAATAGCACCGACTGGACGTTCGCCGGCGGCTCGGGGGCCTGGTCAGCCGGTTTGTTCAGCTCCTCGACGGCCCCGGCCTTGCCGAGCATCAGCGGGATGGCGGCGAAGGCGAGGGCGATGCCTCCGGTGGCGGTGAGCGCGGCTGTGCTGATGCCCAGCAGCTTCAGCAGCGGCTCACCGACCCAGAGCGCGACCAGGACGAACACGGCGACGTTGAGGGCCAGGCCAAGGGACAGCCGGATGATCTGCGCCCCATCGAAGGTCCGCACGATGGGCAGGTAGGAGGCGAGCGCGGCGACCGGGCTGTAGAGGCCGAACAGCGCCAGGAACAGGACGAGAGCCGGGTGGCTGGTCATCGGGACGCCCGGCAGGTGGTGATCATGCGTTTCCCCCGGTCCGCAGCTGATGTCGCGGATCGGGTACCCGGGCCTTTCTCCAGGAAAACGGGCTGTTTGTGCAAGTTAGTATCCGCGGGTACGGCGAGAGGCGGGCCTGATCCGGCGGGACACGTCGCGCCTTCGGACCGCGCGCAGCGCCTCCGCGCCCAGGATGACGCCCGTGCCGATGCCCGAGGCGATCGACAGCGCCTCCACCAGGTTGCGCATCCCGGCCGGCAGGTCGCCGAGGCTGAGCTTGAGCATGCCCGATAGAGCGCCGAGCCGGGCAGCAGCGCGACCCCCGCGCCGGGCGACAGCCCGGCGACCACCAGCCACCCGGGATAGACCGCGTCCCGTCGGTTCACCGTCGGGGACGTGCGACAGCGTGATCGTGGACAGGTTCACGTCCGTCTCGACCTGGCGCAGGCCATACGCCCGCAGGATCGTCCGCATCGCGCCCGTGACGTTCTCGGTCGCCTCGCCGCTGGCCGGCAGCAGCTCGCCGACACGCAGCGACAGGCTGATGGCGCGGTCGGCCTGCTCGGTCAAACGCCGTCGCGCTCGATGGGGCAGGTCATGCAGTGCGCGCCGCCCCGGCCCTTGCCCAGCTCGAAGCCTTCGATCTCGAGGACCTCCACGCCGTGCTCACGCAGCTTGCGGTTGGTGAACTGGTTCTTGTGGTAGCCGATCACCACGCCGGGCGAGAGAGCGAAGAAGTTGTTGCCCGAGTCCCACTGCTCGCGAGCCATCTGGAAGTCGTCGCCGCCGGTCGGGATGACGTCCAGCGCGGTCAGGCCGAGCGCCTCCTCCAGAGCGCCGACGAAGCTGCGGTCGCGGTGCACCTCCAGCGTGCCCTCCTTGTCGCCCGGCCGCAGCGAGTAGCTGGCGGCGGCGTCCAGGAACGGCGGGTAAGCCGTGGCCTTGTCCACGTCCAGGAAGGTGAAGACGGTGTCGAGGTGCATGTAGGAGCGGCTCTTCGGGACGTTGACCGCGATCAGCCGCTCGGCCGCGCCGGAAGCGAACAGTGACAGCGCGATGTGCTCGATCGTGCGGGGGTTGGTGCGCTCGCTCATGCCGATGGCCACCGTGCCGTGGCCGATGGGCATCATGTCGCCGCCCTCCATGGCCGCGTTGCCGTAGGACTCCTCGTTGAAACGCTCGTCGTCGCCCGCGAACGGGTACCAGAACGAGAAGTCCTCATGGGCGAACATCGGGTGGTGGTGGTAGATCGTGGACTGGTTCATGGTCTCCAGCAGGCGGGCGTGCCAGAACATCGGGTTGAGCGACACTCCGCCGTACAGCCACGCAGACGGGTCGCGCTGATAGAGCGAGTTCGGCAGCGGCGGCAGCAGGAACGCCCGGGGATCCCCTGACGCCGCGACCAGCGAGCGGGTGTCCAATTCCGCGATGCCGAACTCCTCCTTGGTCAGGCCGCCGATCAGGTGGGTGGCGAGCTTCTCGCCGCTCCACCCGGACAGCGTCTCCCGGACGGCGTCGACCAGTGACGGGCCCACGGTCAGATGGGTGACGGCCTGCTCCAGGGCGTGCTGCTTGGCCTCGAACCCGGCGTCCAGCGCCTCGGCCAGCAGTTTCTGGTGATAGAAGACCTCGACGCCGCGCTCGCGCATCACCGCCACGAACGCGTCGTGCTCCTTCTGCGCCTGCTCGACCCAGAGGATGTCATCGAACAGCAGCCCGTCGTTGTTGGCGGGGGTGAGCCGTTTCAGGCTGAGCTCCGGCCGATGCACGATCACCTTGCGCAGCGTCCCGACCTCGGAGTGGACGCCCAGATCAAGGTCGTTCATTTCCGCTCCCCCATCGCGCGGGCCAATAAGGCAGAGGGCATCATTCCTCCCCCTACCTGCCGCCAATCCCGACATGTCGAAGCTTTGCCGACTCGAGTGGCGTCTTTGGCGGGTGAATGCGGGTCGGTGCCCGGCCGGGCACCCTACAGGGCGATCGCGGTCTTCTCCAGGATCTCGGCAAGTGCCTTGTAGTCAACCTCCTGCCCTTCTTCGATGTCGGCGCACTTGCGCTCCCCCTTGCCCATCGCTCGGATGAAGCCCTTGACCGCGGGGATGCCCGTGGCGTTGAACACCATGAAGGAGACCTTGCCCCGGGCGACCGCTATGACGGCCGCGTGCTGCCCGTTCTTGAGGAAGTGCGGCTTGCCGTATTGAAGCCGCTCTTCGACGGCGGGAACCGTTTCGTGGATCATCGCGCGCAACTTCTCGCAGACCGTCTGCTGCCATGGTGCGGTGTCGCTGATGTACTGGGCGACTTCGTCGTTCATGCTGTTTCTCCCAAATGTCGGTTCATGAAGGTCGCGATGACCGCCTTACCACAGACGGCACAGAGAGCCGGGGCGCCGATCGCTGTCATCGCCACCACCGCGGCTGAGGCCTCATCCCTCGGCGTTCTCCGTCGCTGCGCGCCGCGCCGCCGCGGGATCCATGATCCCTTCGCCGGTCGGTTCGTAGGTGAGAGCCACGACTCCCGAGGTGAAGGCCTGGGAGCCGGTCAGGCGCAGGACCGTGGTGTCCACCGACTCGTCGAACAGGCGCGCGCCCTTGCCGGCGACGACCGGGTAGGTGACCAGGCGCAGCTCGTCGAGGAGCTGCTCGCGCAGCAGCCATCGGACGAGGGCGGCGCTGCCGAAGATCAGGATGTCGCCCTCGATCTCCTTCTTGAGCTGTGCGATCCGCTGGGCAGGGTTTTCAGTGATGACGGTGGTGTTGTTCCAGTCGCCCTTGTCCAGGGTCGTCGTGACGACGTACTTGGGCAGGGAGTTCATCCGGTCGGCGTAGCCGGCCTCGTCGGTCATGCTCGGCCAGGCCGCGGCGAAGCCGTCGTAGGTGACCCGGCCGAGCAGCAGCGCGTCGGCGGCACGGATCTGGCCGAGGCCGACGGCCATGGCGTCCGGGCTGACGAACTGGAAGGTCCACTCATGCGGGTTCTCGATGACACCGTCGACGGTGGTGAAGACGGACAGCACGACTCGTCCCATGATGGTGCTCCATTCTCCGGCGTTCTCGCTGGTGCGGTCATCATTGCGAAGCGGGACCGTGTGGACATCCGGGGCGAACACCTATTCCACCACTCAAAGGATCACGCACGCCTCCCAGCCGGGGCATGATGCGGCCGTGGCTGTCGCGTACCCAGGGGCTGTGTCCAAGCGTGAGGCAGAGGTGCTGGCCCTGGTCGGCGCGCAGCTGTCCAACGCGGGGATCGCCGCTGGACCGCGGGGAAAGTCCCCTTCAGCCCTTAGTCGATGAAGTCGATGTTCGGGTGCCGCGGTGATTCGCCGTCGAACAGGTGCCGGTCCCGTCCGCGAAGGTGCAGATCGAAGAACGCGCCGATGTAGTCCCGTTGCGCGGCCAGCGAACGACGGGGGTCGATGGTGCCGATGAGCGCCGCACGCTTCTCCGGCGCCACGCGTGCGCCGAGCTGCGGCACGATGATCTGCAGATCGCTGTAGGCCATGTGGGTGCTGCCGCCGCGCAGGAGCAGGTCCCGCTTCCAGCCGCGCTGGCCGGCCCAGAAGTCCGCCCAGCTGCGGTCGAATTCGGGATGCCGGTGCGTGTGCTCGAGCCGTTTCCCGTTCTCGTCGACGCCCTCGGCGCCCATCAGGAGGAACGGCCGGTCCAGGCCGCGTTTCGCGACTTCGCCCGGCACGTAAGGACTTCCCGGGGGATAGCCGACGGCGGTCGCCAGCGCGCCGTCCAGGTTGATCCCGGCGTCGACACGGCGATCGTGGACCATCGTCTCGCCCGCGGTGAACCCGCCGTAGGAGTGCCCGTACGCGCCGACCCGGGACAGGTCGAGCGACCGGCCGAGCCCGCGCGGGAGCGGCCGCTTCCCCGCGTCGGGGTTCTCGCCCCGGGTGATCTTCGTGAGCTGGTCGAGGACGAACCGGCTGTCGGCCACCCGGGCGTCGAGCGCCTTCTTCTCGAAATCGGAGCCTTCGTCCCCGGACACCGCGAGTTCGAGCCGCCCGCCGGGAAACTCGACCGCCACGCTCTCGTAGGTGTGCGAGAGCGAGACGACCACGTAGCCGTGGCTCGCCAGATCGTCGACGATCGCCGTGTACGTCTCTCGCGGGCTGCCGAAGGCGGGCGAGAAGAGCGCGACCGGCTTCGGCGCGCCGTGCGCCACGGGGACGCCGGTCTCGGCCCTTCGCTTCGCCGATGCCCAGTCGATGGAGCCAGGCGGGAGATCGAGGTAGTCCTCGCCCGCCAGCGCCTGGTCGATGACGGTGCTCATGCCGGGTGTGAGCCACGGTGCCCGCGGGCCCCCGGCTAACCGGTCCGCGGGGTAGGTGACGGTGACCATGAGTTCCCGGCGCCGTTCCGGTTTCCACGGATCGGGGCGGGACGGGTCGACGAGGTGGAGGTCGGTGGTGCCGACGTCGTACTGGCCGGTGAGGGCCGGCGCGGTGAGCTTGGCCTGCTCCGCCGCCACGGCGGGAGCGGTCGCGGTGAGCCCGCCCGCGAGCGCGAGGCCCGCGATCAGCGCCGAACCCCGCACCACCCTGGTGTGTCTCGATGACACTGCTGGGGTCCTTCCGGATCGGGGCGGCCCAGCGGCCGCCTGCTTCCGACTCTGACAGCGCCCCTGCACTAGGCACATCCTCCTTCGGATGGAGCCGTGCTCCTCCCCGTGAAGGGCACGGCCGGGCGACCGCCTCAGGGTGCGGCGCCACCTTGCCGGCCGCGCGGGCCTCAGCCGAGGCTTTCGAGCGCGGCGGCGGCACGGCCGCGCTCGTCCTCGTCGCCGGTCTCGGCGGCGATCGCCAGCGCCAGCCGGTGCCGCTGCGCCGCCTCGCCGTCACGGCCCATGGTGCGCA
>NZ_BAABDQ010000024.1:0-212205 GCF_039539705.1 Nonomuraea rosea
GCCTGGCCGCGTCTGGCCGCGGCGCTGCGCAAGGCGCTGCGCGGCCTGGGCTGGCGGCAGTGTTAGCCGCCAGCCCAGGCCGCGCAGCATCGGCGGCGGTGCCGGGCACCGGCGATCGGGTACGAGAGGAGCGTCCGTGACGCCGAACGCACGCGGTCCCTCCGGGCGGCTCCTGCTCGCCCCGGTCACCATCACCGCCACCAAGCCCCTGCTGCCCACCCACATCAAGGGCTTCCTGTGGATGGACACGCTCTACCGGGCCACCCGGCCGGTCCGCGACCTGGAGTATTACTGGAACCCCCGTGCCGCCAACCTGACGGGGCAGACGATCCAGTTCTGGGACTACCTCGACCGCCACCACGCGGACCTCGACCACGACGCCCTGCCCACCGACGAGCTCGGCCGCCTCTACGTACGCTTCCATGCCTCGGGCGACGCCCGCCCCATGGACCGGCTGCGCCACTACACCGAGCGCGTCGAGCAGGAGGGCTGGGTGCACCCGTCCACCCAGGCGACGACCCGCGACTGGAAACGGCAGCTCGACCTGCTCGGCGTGCACGACCCCGGCCTGACCGCCGACCGGCCCGCGGCGGCCTCGATCGACGAGACCGTGGAGCTGCTGGCGCGGCGTCATCTGTGCGTGGACCACCGCCGCCACGGCGGCCCGGCCTATCTGGACGGCACCCGGTGGGGGATGCCGCTGCGCACGGTGATCGGCGCCGACGGGCACGCCAACTACCTCCTGGTCATCCTGCGGGACCTGCTCCCCCGCCTGGCCGGCGGGGACGAGGTGCTGCTCGTCTACGACGACGACCTGGCCCACGACTACGCGCTGCTCGCCCGGGTGCTGGGCGTGATGGGGGCGCGTCCCCACAGGCTGCCGCTGGGGCGCGTACCGATCGGCGGCGCCGTGCGCTCCAGCAGGCACGGCGGCTGGGACGGCCACTCCATCGGCCGGCTCGCCGAGCTGTGCCTGCGGGAGTTCGACCAGGCCGCCTACCGGCTCGGGATGCGCCTGTTCTTCATCGGGATGCTCAAACGCACCTCCTCCGAGCCGTTCCGCCTGGACCTGCTGCACCGTGCGCTGTCGCGGGCCGGCCGGATGGTGCGCGAGGCGGGCGAGGGGTGTGACCTGCCCGCGTTCCTGCGCGGGTTCGCCACGCCCGCGGGCTGGACCGACCCCTACCGCCTCACCGACTTCCTGTTCGCGCGGCGAGCCCCGGCGGCCCTGCTCGACCAGGTCTACCTGTGACGCGGGCCGACCAGAATCCGACGACCAGGAGGGCCATGACCACCGACCGATCCTTCGCCTCCCCCGCCGAGCGCGCCGAGGCGTACCGGCGGCGGGTCCTGCACGAGAGCGACCAGGCTCTCGCCTCGCTGGACGACCCCCGCGCCGCCCAGGCCGCGGTGCTCGCCGAGGTTCTCGCCACGAACGGGGAGACCGCGTTCGGGCGCGAGCACGGCCTGGCCGGGGTGCGTGACGCCGCCGGCTACCGGCGGGCGATACCGATCCGCGGGCACGAGGAGTTCCGGCCGTGGCTGGAGCGCGTGCACGCCGGCGAGCAGCGGGTGCTGACGAGTGAGGAGCCCTCGGCGTTCTTCGCCAGCAGCGGCACGACGGGCGGGGAGAAGAGCATCCCGGTGACCTCCGGGTTCCTGCGCCGCTGTTTCCTGCCGTTCTACTTCGCGGGCTTCGCGCAGCTCGTACGGCACCATCCCACCCTGCTCTCCCGCGACGACGCCGTGCTCAACCTGTGGCAGGACCCGCATTCACCGACGGGCCGGACGAGCGGGGGCCGGCCGCACATCGGCCCGAGCCAGCTCGACTTCGCCAAGGCGGGCGAGGAGCTCGCCGTCGGCCTCGGCAACCGCGCGCCATGGAGCCGCCTGCCGGACGAACTGGCCGGCGCCGGGCCATGGGAACGCGCCTACCTGCGGCTCAGGCTGGCCGCCGAACACGACGTACGGGGGGTCATCGCCATCAACCCGGCGATCGCCGCCGCGCTGCCTCACCAGCTCGGCCTCTGGTGGCCCCGCCTGGTCCAGGAGATCAGGGACGGGACGGTGGGCGGCAGGGCGCTGCGGTCACCGGCCCCGGAGCGCGCGGCGGAGCTGGAGCGCGCGGCCACCCGCCACGGCACGCTGCGCCCCGCCGACGTCTGGCCGCGGCTGGAGCTCCTCCTGACCTGGAACACCTACGTGTCCCGGCTCTACCTGCCGGCGCTGCGCGACGACTACGGCGCCGGCCTGAGCATCCGCCCCGCTCCGATCGGCTCATCGGAGGGGCCGCTGGCCGTCCCGGTGCCCGGCCGTGCCACCGGCGGGGCGCTGATGGTGAGCGGCTGCCTCTACGAGTTCATCCCGGCCGACGAGCCCATCGAGCCGTGGAGCGACACCCTGGAGCCGCACGAGCTGAGTGAGGGTCAGGAGTACCACGTGGTGGTCTCGCACGTCGGCGGCCTGTACCGGTGCGCGGTGCGCGACATCGTGAAGGTGCTCGGGTTCGCGGGCGCGACGCCGCTGGTGGAGTATTCGTGCCGCGCCGGCCTGGTCTCCGCGGCGGGCGAGCGGGTCCGCGAGTCGCACGTGCTGCGGGCGGTGACGGCGGCGTCCGGGACGACGGGCCTGGCCGTCCGCAACGTGATGTACCGGGCCCTGCCGGACGGCGCACCCGGACATGAGGCGGCCGTGGCGTTCCCGGCTCCGCCCTCGGAGCCGGAGACGCGGGCGTTCCGCGCCGCGCTCGACGAGGGGCTGTGCCATGAGGCGCCCGGGTACGCGTCCGCGCGCCGGTCGGGCGCCCTGGCCGAGCCGGTGGTGCACGCGGTGGCGGTGGAGGCGTTCTGGGCGGAATGGCGGCGCCGGGTGGAGGAGGGCGAACGGCCCACCCGGGTCAAGGACCGGGTGTTCCGCGACGATCCCGCCGCATGGGCACGCGTGCTG
This sequence comes from Nonomuraea rosea, assembly GCF_039539705.1. Lineage (NCBI taxonomy): Bacteria > Bacillati > Actinomycetota > Actinomycetes > Streptosporangiales > Streptosporangiaceae > Nonomuraea > Nonomuraea rosea. Next base: position 2,947 of record NZ_BAABDQ010000024.1, read on the forward strand.
GCCGGCTCGGGAGCGAGCGAGCTCCCCGGCACGGGCACGGGCACGGGTGGACGGGAGGCGAGCGTTGTCTGAGATCGTCGAGCCCTCGACCGACCTGCTGCGGAAGCTGCCTTACCCCAGCCTGCCAGGCCGCGGCCAGTACACCGAGCGCGCCAGACGAGACCTCCTCGCCTGGCTGAGGAAGACCACGAGCGCCCCGCTGCGCTCCCTGGAGCAGTCCACGATCGACCCCTGCTCACTGCCCGGCAACGTGGAGAACTTCGTCGGCGCGGTCGAGATCCCGGTCGGCCTGGCCGGGCCGCTGCTGTTCACCGGCCGCAACGTCGAAGGCATGGTGACGGCGCCGCTGGCCACCACCGAGGGCGCCCTGGTGGCCTCGGTCGCGCGCGGCGCCAAGGCGATCACCCTGGCGGGCGGGGTGACCAGCCAGGTCATCTCCCAGTGCATGACGCGGGCGCCGGTGTTCGAGTTCGCCGGGCTGAGCGCGGCGGGCGAGTTCGCCCGCTGGATCGTGACGCGCAAGGACGAGCTCGAACGCCGGGTGGCGGAGGTGTCGGCCCACTCACGGCTGACCCTGATCGACCCCGTTCAGCTCGGCAGGGCCGTCCATGTGCGCTTCGTGTACGAGACCGCCGACGCCAGCGGCCAGAACATGACCACCGCCGCGACCTGGCGGGCCTGCCAGTGGATCAACGATCAGCTCGCCACCATGCCCGGGCTCGCGCCGGTCTGGTTCGCGATCGAGGCGAACCTGAGCGGCGACAAGAAGTTCACCCATCTGAACATGATCTCCGGCCGCGGCACCCGGGTCGTGGCCGAATGCGTGCTGGACCGTACGACGGTGCGCCGCGTGCTGAAGAGCACGCCGGAGGCCGTGGACCGGCTGTACCGGCACTGCGTGCTGGCCGGGCAGCAGGCCGGCATGGCGGGCCACGACATCGACGCGGCCAACGTCATCGCGGCCATCTTCGTCGCGACCGGGCAGGACATCGCCAGCGTGTACGAGTCCGGCACCGGACTGTTCGCGGTGGACGTGTCCGAGGGCGAGCTACGGGCCACGCTGGTCCTGCCGAGCCTGGTCACGGGCGTGGTCGGCGGCGGCACCAGGCTGGCGCGGCAGCGCGACTACCTGGAGGTGCTCGGCTGCGGCGGCGAGGGCCACGCGGCCCGCTTCGCGGAGATCATCTGCGGGTTCGCGCTCGCGCTCAACCTGTCCACGATGGCGGCCGTCGCCGGTGGGCAGTTCGCCGACGCGCACGAACGGCTCGGCCGCGGCAGGCGGGTGAACTGGCTCAGCCGCGACGACCTCGGCGCCCCCTTGCTCCGGCCGATGCTGGCCCGCGCCCTGGACGCGCCCGGCCTGGAGGTCACCGACGTCGCCTGGATCGAGGACGCGTCAGGGTCCAGCCTCATCACCGAACTCGCCGCCCGCGGCGACCGCCGCAAGACCACGGGGATCTTCCCGGCCCGCGTGGCCTGGCGGCGGGACGGCGACGGCGGCAACGGCGACCATGGGCACACCGACCTGGTGCTCAAGGTCAAGCCGCTCGACCAGGAGGTGATCATCGAGGCGGCGAAACTCGCCTCGCTCTGCGGCGGCCGGGTCGCCGACCTCTACCCGCACTGGCGCGAGTGGACCGGCTTCAAGGCCCTGCACACCCGTGAGCTGTCCGTCTACCGCACCGCGGAACCGGCGTTGCGCGCGGTGCTGCCCCGCACGTATGGGGTGCACGAGGACGCCGGGCGCGAGGCGTACGTCATCGCCATGGAACGCCTCGGCCCTGACGTGCTGCTCAAGGACAGCGCCGACACCCCGGAACGCTGGCGGCCGGAGGACCTGGCCGCGGCCATACGCGGCATCGCGCCCGTGCACGCGGCCTTCCTCGGCCGCGACGACGAGCTGCGCGCCTGGCTGGACCCGGTGCAGAGCGCCGAGCGGATGACGGCCATGCGGGAGCTGTGGGCGGCGTTGCTGGAGCACGGCGCGTCCGAGCATCCGGAGCTGCTGGACGCCGCCGCGGCGGCCCGGCTGCGCCGGATCGTCGCCGAGATCCCGCAGTGGTGGCGGCGGCTGGAGTCGATGCCGCGCACGCTGGTGCACAACGACTTCAACCCGCGCAACATCGCGCTGCGCTCGGCCGACCTGAGCCTGGTGGCCTACGACTGGGAGCTGGCGACGCTGCACGTCCCGCAGCGGGATCTGGCGGAGCTGCTGGCGTTCGTGCTGCCGCCGGATGTCGGCGCGGCGCGCGTCGCCGCCCTCCTCGACCTGCACCGGGAAGCCGTCGGTAAGGCGGACGGGCCCGAGGCGTGGCGTGAGGGCTACCGGCTGGCGCTGTGGGACTTCGCCGTGACCCGGCTGCTGCTGTACGTCATGGTGCACGGGCAGCGCGAGCTGCCGTTCCTGAGCCGCGTCCTGGCCACGACGCTGCGGCTGATCGCCATCGAGGACGCCGTGGCAGGAGAGCCCGATGCGCACTGAGCCCGTACGGGTGGCGCTGCTCGGCATCGACGGGTCGGGCAAGAGCACCTGCGCCCGGCTGCTCGCCCGCAATGCCCCGGTTGTTGTGCTGTCGTGCCTGCGCCCGCACGAGAACCCCGGCGGCCCCCTGCGGGAGCTGTCCCGGCACCTCGACACGCTGTCGGCGGGCGCCGACCGCCTGGGCAGCCCCGATCTGAAACTCGCCGTCCTCTACCTGCAGATGTGCACGTACGGGGTGGTGGAGCGGTTCTTCGTGCGGGGGCCTGCCGCGGCGATCATCACCGAGCGGCATCCCCTGATCGACACGCTCACCTACCTGCCGCTCTACCGCTCCGCGATCGACCGGGTGACCGTTCCCGGCCGCGGCGCTGTCCTGCGCGATCAGCTCGCGAAGGAGCCGGCCGCCGCCGTCCAGGCCGCCCGTGCCTGGTGCGCGGCCCTCTCCCGGCGGCCGGGCGGGCGCACGCCACGGCTGGACACGCTCGGGGCGGAGCTGGCCGGCCTGCTGACGCTGCCTCCGGAGGCGCTGGTGGCCGAGCTCTCCGCCCGTTTCGCGGTGTCACCGCCCGACGTGGCGATCCTGCTCGACATCGACGTCGCCGAGGCCGCCCGCCGGGTGCGGGCACGCGAGCGCCACCCGGAGCCGCACGAGCGCCCCGACCTGCTCCCCCTGATCCGGGACGGTTACGAGGAGTCGCTCAAGGCGTTCTCATCGGTACGGGTGCACCGCATCCAGGTGGACGACCGTCCCGCCCAGGACATCGCCACCCAAGTCGCCCAGCTGGCCACACTGTGACAGACCCCATGTCCCCGGTCCCCGAACAGGAGACGTCGCGCGAACGGGGCACGTCGAGCGAACGGGGCACGTCGCACGGACAGGGGACGTCGCACGGACAGGGGACGTCGCACGGACAGGAGACGTTGCGCGCGCACCTCGACGCGCGAATCGCCCGCGTCCGCCGCTCCCAGCCCCTGCCTCCGCCTCGGCCCCTGCCCCTCCCTTTCCCCGCTCGCCCGGACTCGGCGCAGGACGTCGGCGTGATCGCGGTCCTGCGCGCGTTCGACCCCGCGGCCTTCGCCGCCTCCGCGCACGCCTTCGCCCGGAGCATCCCGGAGTCCGGGCGCGCGCCCTGGTACGCCGCCTTCACCAAGACGATCTTCCTCGCCGGCGACCCGGGCAACCTCACCGACCGCCATCCCTTCGACCACGTGTCCGCCGACGGCTCCATCGCCTGGTACGGCCCCGCACCGCTGACGACCCGGGAGGGACTGCGCCGGTTGCTGCACCCGTTCCGGGGCCCGCGCGGCCTCACCGCCCCGTTCACCCAGGAGGCCCGTCTGGCCGCCGAGGGTCCCGACGCCCACCTCGACGTCCCGGTCGGCGCCCTGCCCCTGGAGGACTACCTCGTCCACGTCAACCACCTGATCGCGGAGGCGACCCTGGACGGCCTCCTCACCGGGGTCGGCCGCCTGCTGATCCGCCACCTCCCCGGCCACCCGGATCCCGAGGCCCGCTATGCCCGCATACGCGTCCTCCCCGACCCCGGCTCCCCCGGCCGCCTCCACGCCCACGCGTATCTGTCCGTGCAAGCCCGTTCGCCCTGAAGAGTGCGTCACAACCCTGACGAGCCGCCCTTCGTGACGGCCGGTCCCCCATCGTGTGATGAAACGATGACAACGCGGCTGACCTGTGGATTCGTCTGATTGCCTGATGGCCATGCAGCCGACCTCGTTTCTCCCCAAGTCCACCGGCCGCCGTACCGGAGCGATCCTGGTCGTGGCCGCCGCGCTCGCGGGTTGCGGCGCGTCCACCGCCTCTTCCTCCCCCACCGGGCAGGCCGCGACCGGCGTCAGGGTGTTATGGATGGGCGACTCCATCGCGGGCGCGCAGGCCCCGGCCCTGGAAGCGGCGCTGAAGGCCGGCGGTGCGGCGTTCAAGAACGTCACGTCCGACGGCGGCGGCAACGTCGTCGCCGGTGACCATGAGGTGACGGCCATGGCGGCCGCCGACACCTGGAAGACGCTGAAGGAGAGCCTCGCCTCCTTCCGGCCGACGGTGATCGCCTACCAGATCACCACCTACGACTGGGGCACCGCCCGCCAGCAGCTGTCGGCGTACCGGAAGCTCTCCAAGGCGGCCGGGGACGCCGGGGCCGAGCTGGTGCTGGTGTCCGCCCCGCCGTTCAAGATCGACGAATTCTTCAAGCCGCACGAGAACGCGATCAGGAGCGCCCCCGCGATGGCCGCCAAGGCGGCCGGAGCCGCGCACGTTCGCTATCTGGACGCCTCCGAGCTGTGGGGCGGCGACTACGCCGCCGGCAAGGCGCAGCGCGCCAAGGACGGCATCCACTCCTGCCAGCAAGGGTCGGCGGCCTTCGCCACCTGGTTCGCCAAGCGGCTCGGCGAGCTGGCCGGCTTCACCCCGGCCGCGCCCGAAGTCTGGGCCACCGGGCCGTGGACGGGCGACGAGCGTTTCGTCAAACTCGGCTGCGGCTGATGGGCCCAGCCCCGCGCCGCGCGCACATCGGCGCGCTCGACGGGCTGCGCGGGCTCGCCGTCGCCGCGGTCCTGCTGTTCCACGCCGGGCGGCTGGGCGGCGGGTTCCTGGGCGTCGACCTGTTCTTCGTCCTGTCCGGCTTTCTGATCACCGGCCTGCTGCTGGCGGAGCTCGGCAGGGACGGCCGCCTCGACCTGGTGGCCTTCTGGGGGCGCCGGGCCCGCCGGCTCCTGCCCGCGCTGACCGTCATGGTCACGTCGACGCTCCTGCTGGCCTGGGCGTTCGCGAGGCCGGGCCTGCTGGCGTCCGCCCTCCAGGACGCGCCGTGGGTGGCCGCCCAGAGCGTGAACTGGCACTACATCGGCGAGCGGATCGGCTACTGGAACGCCTCGGACACCCGCCTGTTCGCCCATCTGTGGAGCATCGGCGTCGAATGGCAGTTCTACCTGGCCTGGCCCCCGGTGGTGGCGCTGGCCGGGAGAGGGCCGGGCGGGCAGCGGCGGGTCGCGTTCGTGGCGGTGGCCGGTGCGCTCGTCTCGCTCCTGCTCATGATCAAGCTCGGGGCGGCCGTGGACACCACCCGCGCCTACGAAGGCACCGACACCAGGGCCTTCTCGCTGCTGCTCGGCGCGGCCGCGGCCACGTCGCCCGTCCGCGACGCCGTGGCCGGCCTGCCGCGCACGGCCGTGGACGTGATCTGCGTCCTGCTGCTGTGCGGGCTGTCGGCCTCATGGGTGCTGACCGGCGGGGAGCAGGCGCCCGGCCTGTTCCAGGGCGGGATGTTCGCGCATTCGCTGGGCTGCGCCGTGCTGATCGCGCTGCTGGCCCGTACGCCGGACGGCCTGGTCGGCCGGGTGGCCGGCAGCGCCGTACCGCGCCGGCTGGGCGAGCTGTCCTACAGCCTGTATCTGTGGCACTGGCCGGTCTATCTGCTGCTGCCCCGGCCGGAGGCCGGGGGCGGCGGCTGGGCCTGGACGATCGCCGCGATCGGGCTGTCGCTCCTGGCTGCGATAATCTCGAAGGTCACCGTCGAGGATCCGGTACGACTGCGCGCCCGGTGGGCCGCCGGGCGCCGCGGATGGGCGGCGCTGGCCGCCGCGGGGGTGCTGGCGGCGGGGCTGTGGGCGGCGATACCGCGGCCGGAGCCCGGCGCCGGGACGGTCGACGTGAGCAGGCTCAACCAGCCGTAGCCCGGGGGAGATCATGCCGAGGAACGCAGCCGTAGCCGGGGAGATCATGCCGAAGAGCGAGAGCGAACACACGCCGGGAGCGCTGTGCCGCGTGACGGCCGTCCTGGTCGCGGCGGCGACGCTGGCGGGCTGCGGGATCACCGACACCGATGCGCGTCCCGCCGGTCAGCCGGTCCAGGGCGGCCTGACGCAGAGCAGCGGCAGCCTGCTGCGGGTCTACTTCGTCACGCCCGAGGGCACCTGGCCGGTGTCCAGGCCGGCGGCTTCCGGCGATCGGCTGCAGCAGGCCATGGCCGCGCTGCTGGCCGGCCCCACGGCGGCCGAGCGCGCCCGGGGGCTGAACACGCGGCTGCCCCCGGCCACCCGGCCGATCCGGGCCAGGACCGCCGAGGGCCGGGTGGAGCTGCGTCTGCCGTGGCTCGTGCGCGACCTGCCGCCGGTGGCGGTGAGCCAGCTGGTGTGTACGGCCGCCGCCGCCCCAGGCGCCGGCCGCGCCCCCGTCATCGAGGTGTTCGAGCCCGGAATGACCGGTGAGCCCTGGCCGGTCAGATGCGACGAGAGCGGGTCGGCGACCCCGGCAGAAAAGGGAGGATTCTCGTGACCCGCGTGCTCGTCATCGAGGACGACCCCGCCGTGCGCCGGGGCGTGAGCCTCGGCCTGCGCCACCGGGGCCACGAAACCCTGCTCGTCGCGACCGGCGAGGACGGGCTGGCCGAGCTCATCGCGAGCGCGCCCGACGTCGTGCTGCTCGACCTGATGCTGCCCGGCATGAGCGGCCTGGAGACATGCCGCCGCATCCGCGCGTTCAGCCAGGTGCCCATCGTGATCCTGTCCGCGCGCGACGATGACGTGGACGTCGTCGTGGGCCTGGAGGCCGGGGCCGACGACTACGTGATCAAGCCGGCCAGCAGCGAGGTCATCGAAGCCCGGATGCGCGCCGTGCTGCGCCGTACCACCCAGCCCGCCTCCCCCGATCTGGCCCGCACGACGCACGGCGACCTGCTCATCGACCGGGTCGCCCTGCGGGTGCTCAAGCACGGCGCGGAGCTCGCGCTGGCGCCGACGGAGCTGAAGCTGCTGCTGTTCCTGACCGCCGCGCCCGAGCAGACCTTCAGCCGCCAGCAACTCCTGGAGCAGGTGTGGGAGCACGCCTTCCACGGCGACTACCGGCTGGTCGACGCGTGCGTGATGCGGCTGCGGGCCAAGATCGAGGACGATCCCCGCACTCCCCGCTACGTCCAGACCGTGCGCGGCTTCGGCTACCGGTTCGGGCCGCTGTGATCCGCCCGCCTCTCCCCCGTGGCCTGCGGGCGCAGCTGGTTCTGGTGTTCCTCCTGGTCTCGGTGCTCAGCGCGCTGACCGCCGCCACGTTCACCTTCCGCCAGGGCCGCACCGCGATCGTGGAGCGCGTCCAGGCCGACGCCCTGCAGGAGCTGCGCGTCCACCTCGTCTCCCGGGCGCCCGACCTGCCCGCCGACCCGGCCGCGGCGGACCTGCGTACGCTGGCGCTGCAGCTGGACCGTGCGGCGGGCCCGCGCGGCTGGCGCACCGCGCTGTCCTATCGCGGCGGCCCGCTCGTCACCGCCGGCGCGCAGGCGCCGCTGCTGCCCGCGCCGCTGCGCGCCCGAGCGGTCTCGGCGACCACCGCGCTGGCCCAGCGCTTCCACCGCGACCGGACGCCCTGGCTGGCCGTGGCCCTCCCCGTCACCGCCGCCGCGCGCCCGCACGACCCCGCGCCGCTCGTCGTGTACGCCTCCTTCTCCCTGGCCTCCCAGCAGCAGGACGTGGACACGCTGGCGGCCGCCGCCCGCGCCGGGGCCCTGCCGGTCGCCCTGGCCTCCATCGTCCCGGCGCTGCTGGCCGCGCGCAGACTGCTGCGACCGGTACGGCGGCTGCGGGCGGCCGCCGAGCAGGTGGCCGGTGGCAGTCTGGACACCCGGGTCCGCGTCACGGGCGACGACGAGCTCGCCGACCTGGGCCGCACCTTCAACACCATGGCGGCCACGCTGCAGTCCGACGCGGCCGCGCTGCGTGCCATGGAGGCGCGGGCGCGCCGGTTCGCCGCCGACGTGTCCCACGAGTTGCGTACGCCGCTGGCGGCCATGTCCGCCGTGACCGAGGTCCTCGACGCCGACGCCGGCTCCGGCCGCCTCGCCCCGCTCACCGCCGAGGCGCTGCACCTGGTCTCCGACGAGACCCGCAAGCTCACCCGCCTGGTGGAGGATCTGATCGAGGTGTCCCGCTTCGACGCGGGCGCCGCCGTGCTGCATCTCGACGAGGTCGACCTGGGCGAGCTCATCGCCAAGACCCTGGCGCTGCGGCACTGGCACGACCGGGTCCGCACCGAGGTTCCCCCGGGGCTGCGCGCCCGGCTCGACCCGCGCCGCGTGGACGTCGTCCTCGCCAACCTCGTGGGCAACGCGCTGCGGCACGGCGGCCCGGCGGCGTCGGTGCTCATCCAGGTCCGGGCCGAGGCCGGCGAGATCGTCATCACGGTCTCCGACGACGGGCCCGGCATCCCCGCCGGCCTGCTGCCCCATGTCTTCGACCGCTTCACCAAGGCGGACGCCGCCCGTACGCGTACCGAAGGCAGCGGTCTGGGCCTGGCCATCGCGGCCGAGAACGCGCGCCTGCACGGCGGCACCCTCACCGCGGCCGGCGCGCCCGGCGGCGGAGCCGTCCTGACCCTCACCCTGCCGCGCGCGGAAGGCCCGCGCTGACAGGCGCGTCACCGCGTGGCGGAAGAGGGCGCGCTGACGGGGCGCGTCAGCCGGCGAACTTCTGCGCGCGGTCCCTGGCCCATTGCGCGGCCTCGGCCGCCTGGCCGGCGGTGACGGGCGCGCCGGGCATCGCGCTCAGGCGCTCCACCTGCTCGGCGTAGCGCAGGTGCGCCTGGTGAGCGTGTTCGCGGCAGGCGAGGCAGGTGACGCTTTCCGGGTGCGGCGAGGTCATCGCGTAGGGGACCTGGAGCCCGCAGCCGGTGGTGACGACGCTCGGCGCGTCAGGCGCGCGCCCCAACGACGACACGATCAGGTTGCGGTACGCGGCACCGGCCTGCATCACCTTCTGCTCGACGTGGATGTGCGGGTCAGTGTCGTTCATCGGCGTCGGCCGCCTCCGTCCGGGTCGTCCGGGAATCAGCCTAATGCGGTCACTCGGGGCTTGAGCGGCAACCGTGTAGGGTTGGCGATGAATCTCCGTCCGGCGCACGGGAGAGGACGACACGGCCGATGTGGCCGGGAGAAGGCGGCAGGCCGGACGCCGGCATCCTTCTTCGTCGAGGTGGCAGCGTCAGGAAGCCGGCGCCGCAGCCCCCCAAGGGCGCGCACGCACCGCTCACCTGCACCATCACCGCTTTCATCCGGGGCAGGCCGTTTCGCGGCTGCCCCGTGGAGTCGCCGCCTCATGTCCGGACCTGACAAGCAAGCCGAACCGCCCGAGATCGTCGCTCCCGATCTGCGTGAGCTGACCGAGGTGCTGCTGGCCACCAGCGACATCCGGCAGGCCCTGAGCGAACTGGCCGTCATCGCCGGCCGCATCACCCCGCACGCGCCGATGGCCGGAGTGACCCTGCGCTGGGCCGGCCAGATCATGACCGTGGCCTCCTCCGACGCGCACGCGCTGATGATCGACGAGATCCAGTACGACCTCGACGAACAGGGCGGCCCCTGCGTGACCGCCATCAACACCGGCCAGATCACCATGGTCCGGGACATCGTCACCGAACACCGCTGGGGCACCTATACCGCCCAGATGCTCACGCACGGCGTACGCAGCATCTACTCCCACCCCCTGAACGCCGACGGCCAGACCGTCGCGGCGCTGAACCTGTACTCCCCCAGCATCAGCCAGACCGCCTTCACCCGGCCGACCCGGCAGGCGATCAAAGTGACCGCCGAGCACACCGGGCTGCTGCTGCAGGCGGTGCTGCGCGCGGCCCGCCAAGCCCAGCTGACCGAACAGCTGCGCACCGCGCTGGCCAGCCGCGAGATCATCCACCAGGCCTTGGGCATCATCATGGGCCAGCAGCGGTGCACCGCCCACGAAGGCTTCGAGCTGCTGCGGCGGGCCTCACAGAACCGCAATCGTCCCGTGTACGACCTGGCGGCCGACATCGTCGAATCGATCACCGGCGCCCGGGCCGACGCCACTCCGTTCGTCGATCCGGACCTCTGAGCCGCGCCGGGCAGCGGCGGCGTCGCTGGCCAGGGCCGCCTCCTCCGGGCGGCGGTGTTCCGCGACGCCGTCGCGGCCGGGGGCACGGTGGGCCGGCCAGCGGCGGGCCAGTTCGCCGGCCGTCCACAGCCGGTCGAAGGTGTCCAGCGGCACAGGGTTGCCGCAGCCCTCCAGCAGCGCGCGGCGTGCCTCGGCGACCTCCTGCCAGCGCCGGTCGGAGAAAGTCCGGACCGCGAAGCCACGGTTGGGCAACCGCACCGCCGAGATCGCCGCCTGACCGCTCCTCATGAGGAGAGCGCCGTGCGTAAGGGACGACCGTGCAGGCGGAAACGCCGGGGAAACACGGTTCCGGCTTCGATGGCCGGTGTGCCCATGAGTCGACGAAATCTCCTGGCGCGGGCGGGCCTGACGGCCGGCTCCGCGATGCTCGCGCTGCTGCCGGACGACGCCGCGGCGGCCGTCCCATCCCCCGGCGACCCCGACCAGCTCTTCAAGGCAGGCAGGTTCGCCCAGGCCGACCGGGCCTTCGCGCGCCTGTTGCGCGAGAACCCGGCCGATGCGCACGCGCTGACGCAGCGAGGGCGGATCGCGTTGCTGGCCAACCGGTTCGAGCCGGCCAGGCGTTTTCTGACCGAGGCCATCAGGCTGGCCCCCGGGGACGCCTTCGCCAAGCGGCAGCTCGCCGAGTGCCACATCCGCCAGGACGACCTGCCGCCCGCGGTGCCGCTGCTGCGGGGTACGGGCAAGGAGACCGACGCCGCGTACGCCGACCTGTACGCGAGCGTGACCGGCGCCCCGTACCGGCTGCAGGGCGCGCAGGAGGCCCGGCTCCCCTTCGTCACCGTCGATCCCCTGCCCTGCGTCCGGGCCTCGGTGAACGGCGGCGAGCCCCAGACGTTCCTCATCGACACCGGCGCCACCCTGGCCCTGTCCACCGCGACGGCCGAGCGGGCAGGTCTGCGCGCGGTGTCCACCAGCACCACCCATCCCGCCGGGCAGACCCTCACCACCTACCACGGCGTATGCGATCGTTCGGGCTGGGCGGCATCACGCTGGGCACCGTCCCCGTGGACTGGTACAGCCTGCGCATGCCCGACCTGCCGGACGGCACCCAGCCGGCCGGGGTCATCGGCACCACGCTGCTCTACCACTTCATCGCCACCATGGACTACGCCGGCCAGGCGCTCGTCCTGCGGCGCAAGACCGCCGCGCAGGCGCGGAGGGCCCAGGCCGCTCAGGGAGGCTCTGGCCGGCTGCCGCTGTGGCTGGCCGGCGACCACGTGCCCTGCACGCTGGGCAGCGTCAACGACTACGGGCCGCGCGTGGCGTCGGTCGACACCGGCGGCATGGGCCTGGGCATCATGATGACGGTGGCGAACGCCGAACGGGCCGGCGTCGAGATCGACTACGACCATCCGCAGGACTCCGGCGGGATGACGTCCTACGCGATCGCCCCGGCCCGGATCAGCCTGGGGCGGGCGACCGGCCGGAACGTCCCGGGCGTCGCGGGCGCCTGGCCGTGGCTCGACCTGTTCGGGTTCGAGACGGTCGGCAACTTCACCCACGAGTTCCTCAGGTCCCGCGCCGTCACCTTCGACTACGCCGGCATGAACCTCTACGTCACGGCCTGAGCCGGCGTCGATCAGGAGCGGCGGACCGGGGGGTAGTGGTGCGGCCGCGTGCTTCTCGCCCGGCTTCCTGATCCGGTGCGCCTCAGGCGGCGGGCGCCCGGCCGGGCATCGGCCCTTCCAGGTCGTCCCGCACAGGGTGTGACGTGCGGCGTTGAGCGCCTCCGTCCGCTCGGTGGCGGTCATCCGGGCGCGCTCGGCGGCGGTGAGCGGCCTGCGTTCGCCGGACAGGCGCCGTGCAGCGGGGCCGATCAGCAACGCCCTTGCAGGGCGGCCGCATCGGGGGTGACGACCGGAATCCAGGCCGCCACCGGCCTCGTCGTCATCGGCGCGGATCTGCGGGGCGCGAACCTGCAGCATGTACAGGGCATGACCGAGCGGCAGATCCGTGCGGTTGCCAGGGTCGATGCGACGACGAAGTTCTGACCCCGGCGCGTTCAGAATGCGGTGTCGAAGGCCGAGGTCAGAGCCTGGCGCATGAGGGTGGGCAGGTCCGGCAGGCCGTCGTCCTCGGCCCAGCGGAGCAGGGCGACATGGGTGGCGGCCAGGCATGCGGCGGCCGTGCTGCGGACCCGGAATTCCAGGTCGGAGTCGGTGGCGCCGGCGCAGAGGGTGCCGACGATGGCGATCTCGGTGGCGTACTGGCTGTCCAGGTGGCGGGCTTGCAGGGCGGGCGTGGAGATCATCAGGCGCAGGCGCGCGAGCAGGAGGTCCCGGTCGGACTCGACGGCCGTGGTGGCGGTCCGCACCAGCGCCTGGGCGATCCGCCGACGGAGCGGCTCGTCCTGCCGCTGCGCCGCGAGGGCCGCCGCGGTCTCCCGGTCGTACTCGTCGTAGAGCACCAGGTCCTCTTTGGTCGCGAAGTGCCGGTACAGCGTCATCACCGACATCCCGGCCGCCTGGGCGACGTCGTTGATCGTGGTCGCGTCGTAGCCCCGCGCCATGAACAAGCGAATGGCGTGCGCCTGCAGTGTGCGCCGGGTCTCTGCCCTGCGCCGTTCGCGCAGGCTTGTCTGTTCCTCCACCACCTGATACAACCTATCACGTTGGTAGTCGTTAACAAGTTTGCGGGGTACGCAATGAGACTGACAGACAAGACCGCTCTGGTGACCGGAGCCTCACGCGGCATCGGGCGGGCGATCGCAGAACGGCTCGCCGCCGACGGGGCCCTGGTCGCCGTCCACTACGGGAGAGACGCGGCGGCGGCGCAGGAGACGGTCGAGCGGATCGAACGGGCCGGCGGGCGCGCCTTCCCGATCGGCGCGGACCTGGAGCTCGCGGGGGCCGCCGACGCGTTGTTCGCCGAGCTGGAGGCCGTCCTGGCGGGGCGGCGCCTGGACATCCTGGTCAACAACGCCGCGGCCGCCCCGGCCGGTCCGATCGAGACCGACACGGCCGCGGAGTTCGACCGGCTCTTCGCGGTGAACGTCAGGGCGCCCTACTTCGTCATCCAGCGCGCACTCCCGCTGCTGGCCGACGGCGGACGCATCATCAGCCTCTCCTCGGCCGTCACCCGGATCGCCAACCCCGCGCAGACCTCGTTCGCCATGACCAAGGGCGCGGTGGAGACCATGAGCCGCACCCTCGCCCTGGCTCTGGGCGAGCGCGGCATCACCGTGAACGTCGTCGCACCGGGCGCGACCATGACCGAGGCGAACGCGGCGCTGTTCCCCCCTGAGGCGGCGGCGTTCCTCGCCGGGCAGGCGGCGCTGGGGCGGGTCGGCCGGGCCGAGGACGTGGCCGACGTGGTGGCCCTCGTCGCCTCCGACGATGCCCGCTGGGTGACCGGGCAGGTACTGGACGCCAGCGGCGGGCTGCACCTCGGGGCGCGGGTGGCGCTGGCCGACAGCACCGGGTGAGAGCTACTCCTGATTCTCGATCCGCCGGAGCAGGGGCGGGCTCCAGTGGACGCCGTACACGGCCTGGAGAGGGGGCAGCCGCCAGTCGCCGCCGGTCACGGTGCGGCGGCAGAGCGGGCTGCCGCAGTGGCAGGCCATCGACCAGGATTCGACGCCGGTGTGGGTGGCGTAGTCGATGGTCAGCTCCTGACCTGGGCCGAGGTCGTGCCGGGCGACCACGGTGGTGGCGTCGTCGTGCCAGAGGCTGGGGTCGCAGGAGTGGTTGCCGTAGCGCACCGGGTGGGCGGGGTCGAGGAGCAGGTGCCGCCCTTCCTCGACGGTGAGGCTGCTGTAGGGCGGCACGAGCCGGGCCAGGGTCTCGTCGGTGATGACCTGCCCGCCGATCCGCATGACGACCTCGCCCTGGCGGATCTGTTCGACGGCGACCAGGCCGGTGCCGTGGATCGGGGAGGACCGGGGCCGGGCGCTCGGCGTGAGCCAGGAGTCCGTCGCGTAATTCGTGCTCATCGTGGTCGCCTTTCTCTGATCTCTGCGCTCACCCCTGGGGGCTGACTCCGGCTACGGCCAGGCCGAGCAGCCGGTCCGCCTCGGCGGCGGGGTCCGGGTGGTGCTCCGTGGCCAGGGCGATGCCGGTGATGAGCGTGAGCAGGTCAGCGATGCTCACGCCCGGCGCGAGCGCGCCGTCGTCCGCGGCGCGGCGCGCCAGCGGGTCGCCCGCCTCGGTGAGCTGCGCCGAGCAGCAGGCCTCGGACGCCGCGCCGGGCTCGGCCGCCTGCTCGCGGATCAGCGCCATGGCCAGCCCCCGGATGGTCGCGGCGTCCGCGGTGACGGCGCGCAGCCACTCCAGCAGCGCGGCCCGGGTGTCGGCCCTGCCGGTCAGGTCGCGGGCGTGGGCGCACAGGGTCTCGACCCGTTCGCGGAAGACCGCCTCCAGCAGGGCGCGGCGGCTGGGAAAGTGCCGGCGCACGGTGGCGGATCCGACGCCCGCGGTGCGGGCGATCTGCTCCAGGGACGCGTCGGCGCCGTACGTGGCGACCGCCTCCTCGGCCACGGCGAGCAGGCGTACGTAGTTGCGCCGGGCGTCCGCACGCTGGACGGACATCGCGTCACCTCCGTTTGCTAAGTGGCGGGGTCCGCCGTATCGTACCAAATCAGAAACGGCGGGGTCCGCCGTTTAATGTCCGCGCACTACAGGAGGCCTCATGTCCACCGATTCCGCACCTGTCCTGGTCACCGGCGCCACTGGACAGCAGGGAGGAGCCACCGCCCGCGCCCTGCTCGCGGCCGGCGTCCCCGTCCGGGCGCTGGTCCGCGACCCGGCAACCGACCGGGCGAAGGCAGTCGAGGCGCTCGGCGCCGAGCTGGTCACCGGCGACCTCCACGATCGCGGCTCCGTGACCAGGGCCGCGGAGGGAGCCCGGGCCGTCTTCTCGGTGCAGATGCCCGGGATGAAGGGAACCGCTTTCGACTTCGAAGGCGAGCTGACCCAGGCCGTCAACCTGGTCGAGGGCGCGCTGGCCGCGGGCGTGCCGCAGTTCGTGCACACCTCCGTCTCCGGAGCGGGGCGGCACGTCGAAGCTCCTGGCTGGGCAGAAGGCCGCTGGGCGCCGATGGAGCCCGTCTACGCCGCCAAGACCGGCGCTCAGGACCGGGTACGCGAGGCGGGCTTCACCCACTGGACGATCATCAAGCCGGGATTCTTCATGGAGAACTTCCTCCCGTCCGTGGCATATCTGCTCCCCCGCGGCGTCGAGGGTGGCATCGCGACCGTGCTCAAGCCCGGCACCCGGCTCTCTCTCATCGCGGTCAGGGACATCGGCACGGCGGCCGCCGCGGCCTTCGCCGCGCCTGAGCGGTTCCACGAGGTCGAGCTGGAGTTGGCCGGCGACTACCTGTCGATGACCGACATCGCCGACGTGCTCTCCCGCGCTCTGGGCACGGAGCTGACCGCGCCCGACATGACCACGGAGGAGGCGGTCGCCGCGGGAATGCCCGGGCCGGGCATCACTTCGCACGAATTCATCAACGTGACCGGTCAGCCCGCCCGCCCTGAGTTCGCGCGGGCCCTCGGCCTTCCGCTCACGACTTTCGAGGAATGGGCGCACGAGAACCTGCGGGCCACGGCCTGACCGTAGCGGCGTTCAGGAGGTTTTCGGACAGCCCTCGTACGCGTCCACGGCGTCGAAGGCTGCCGCGCTTGCCGTACAGGGGCGCGATGACGTCACGGGCCTTCCGTCCCGGCCGTAACGCCTTGGCCGAGGCGGCGACGGCCTTGCGCACCGCGCGGAGCTGCTCGCCGATGCGCTCTTCCGCATCTTCGCGCCGATGTACTCGATCATGACGGCCCGCTGCCGCAGGCCCTTCAGGTCCGGCGACCGCTTCTTGACCTCTGTCACCACGTCATTGCGCCAGACCAGGACGCCGACCTGGAAGGTCGTCAGGTCGAGACAGAAGGCGGAGGTCGCGGCAGGAGCCGGTGTCGCCGCAGGGGCCGAGCGGGCCACCCCAGTCGCCGGCACCGGCCTCCGCGCAGAGATCGGGCGGGCATCGCAGGCCGCGAGACCGCAGGTCAGCCGGGCTCCGGCCCGGAGGCGATGGTCCACGGGATCTCTTCGTCGTTCGGCTGGTCGGGCTTGAGGGCCAGGAGGGCGCAGCGGCGGCCCTGGTCTCGCAGCGGGTTCGTGACGGACGTGATGCCGAGCCGAAGGCCCGCCGGTGACGCGTCCCAGCCGAGGTAGGCGGCCGCCGGGTGCGTCTCCCGGAGGGCCTGGTGGGCCCCGGTGGCGAGTTCGTCGCTCATGGCGATGATCAGTGCGTCGGGGGTGAGCTGGGGGGCGAGCTCGCGCGCCGCCGAGAAGCCGTCTCCTTGCGTGTTGCGGGCCACGACCGCGATCGGCGTGCTCGTCCAGCTGAGCCCGGCCTGCTCGATGGCGGCGCGGTAGCCGCGCAGGCGGGCGTCGGTGACGGGGAACGGTGCGTGTGGCGGCAGGTTCGCGCCGGTCGTCATCATGCGCTCACGATCGCGATCGAGCGGGAACGAGATCACCACGGGCGTCCGGCCGTCGCGGAGCCCCTGGGCGGCGACCGCATGGGCGGCCCCGCAGTCGTCCTGGGTGACGCACGCGATCCCCTGCCGTGCGGGACCGCCCTGGATGACGGCGGGGCGGGGGTCGCCGGCGACCCCCGCCAGCACCGGATCGTCCTCGGCGGTGGTCCACAGCACGAAGCCGTCGACGGCCGCGGACAGCACCCGGTCGGCATCGTCGGCGTCGCCCCGGGTCGGGATGAAGGTGAGGCCCCGGCCTTCCTCGACGCAGACCTCCGCGACCCCGGCCAGGAACTGCGCCGCCTGGGGGTCGTCGAAGGCGTACGCCAGGTGCTCGCAGAAGACCACCCCGAGTTGCTGTGTACGGCCGGATTTCAGCGCCCGGCCGACGGCGTCGGGGTGATACCCCAGCTCGTCGGCCGCCCTGAGCACGCGGTCGCGGGTGGCGGGCGCGACCCGGGCCGGGCGGGTGAAGGCGTAGGAGGCGGTCATGGGTGACACCCCGGCACGAGCCGCCACGTCCTTCAGCGTCACGCGTCTGCGGTTGGTCGGCACGGGGCCATCTTATTTGTGTAGCGTTACACATATGTCAACTTCGATGTTCCGGGCGGCGCCGTTCCTTGGCTTCGCCGGATTCGGCGCCTTCTGGGGCGTGTGGGGCGCCACGCTCCCCCTGCTGCGAGACCAAGCCGGCGTGAGCGATGCGGAGTTCGGCGTCGCGCTGCTCTTCGTGGCCGCCGGAGCCCTGCCCGCCATGCTGCTGACCGGACGGCTCGTCGACGCGCTCGGGCTGCGTGTCGCCGGAGTGCTGCTCGCGCTGCTGGGCATCACCGGCCTCGTGCTCTCCGTCGTGTCGGTGAGCCATGCCGCGTTGTGCGCCGGCGCGCTCTTGACGGGGGCCGGTTCCGGAGCCGCTGATGTGGCGATCAACACGCTGGCGGCGACGGTCGAGCAGCGGACCGGGCGCCCGGTCGTGGCCCGTTCGCATGCGGCGTTCTCCGCCACGGTCGCGCTCTCCAGCCTGGGCGCCGGCGCGCTCGCCGCGATGGCCGGCAGCGTGCTGGTGAACTTCGCCGCGAGCGCCGTGGTCACCGTGGCACTCGGCGTGGCCGTCGTCGCCGCCACACGATCGGCCCCCGTCGGCGACGCCGCCACGCGCTCGACCCCCGCCAGCGTTGCCCCCACGCGCTCAGCCCCCGCCACACGCTCGGCACTCGCCGACGACGCCGTCGCGTCCGGGGGCCGGGTCGCGCAGGCGCGGGCCGGTCTCGGGTCGTGGCGGATCGCGCTGCTCGTGATCGGAGGGATCGGCGCGCTGGCGTTCGCGTCGGAGAACGCCTACCAGTCCTGGAGCGCCGTCCTGCTGACCGACGCGTTCGCGGCCGCGCCGCCGCTGGCCGCCCTGGCGCCGGCGGCGTTCGCCACGACGGCCGCCCTGTCCCGTGTCGTCGTCGCCACGATCACGTTGCGCCACCCGATCGCCACGCTGGCCGGCGGCAGTGTGATCGCCACGGCCGGCGGCCTCTTCACGGCGTTCGCACCGACGCTGCCGCTCGCGCTGGCAGGCGTCATCATCGCCGCCGCGGGCACGTCGGTGCTCTTTCCCACCTTGCTGTCCTACGGGCTCCGGCCGGTCCCCGACCGGTCACGGGGACGGGCCACGTCCGCCATCTCCACGGTCGCCTACCTCGGCTATCTCGTCGGCCCGGCCTACTTCGGCCTGCTCGCCGACGCCACCGGCGTGCAGAAGGCGTTCCTCGGCATCGCCGCGCTGACCGCCGCGCTCCTGGCGACGTTCCCGGCCCTGTCCGCACTCAAGCCGGCAAGGGCCCCGGCGAGAGACGTGACCGCGGCCCTGAGCGATCATCCCTGACGTGCTGGAGTCCGGTGAGCGGCGGAATCGGACGCGGCGGCCGGGCGACCGGTCCGGAGCAGGGCGGCGATGAGGACGGCGCCGAGGACGACGAGCGCGGCGGCGACGGTCAGCGCGAGCGAGAAGCCCTCCTGCGCCGTACGAAGGGCGCCCGCCGCCACGGTGACCAGCGCCGCCACCCCCACCGCCCCGCCGATCTGCTGCACGGAGCTGAACAAGGCCGAGCCGAGACCGGCGTCCTCCCCGGTGGCGCCCGTGAGCGCGGCCACCGCCAGGACCGGCAGGGTCAGCCCGCATCCCAGGCTCGTGACGAGCATGCCGGGCAGCACGCCCAACCCGTACGAGTCACCCGCCGCCACGCCGGACAGCAGCAGCAGCCCGGCCGAGCTGATCAGGAATGACAGGACCAGCGTCCAGCGCACTCCGATCCTCGTCATCATGCGGGCGGACAGCCGCATGCCCAGCAGGATTCCGGCGCCGTAGGGCAGGTAGGCGAGGCCGGCCTGGAGCGGGCCGTACCCGAGCACGGTCTGCAGGTGGATCATCAGCAGGAACGCCATCGCGTACATGGCCACGGAGAACAGCAGGGTCGCCCCGTTGGCGACGGCACGCGTCCGATCGGCCAGGAACGACATCGGCACCAGCGGCTCGGCCGCCCGCGACTCCGCCAGGACGAACCCGGCGGCCAGCACGGCGGCCAGGACAAGGGGACCGATGACGGCCGCGTCCGCCCAGCCCGATGCGCCGGCCTGCAGCAGGCCGTAGACCAGGGACACCACGGCGGCGGTGCCCAGCAGGGCGCCGGGCAGGTTCAGGCGCGCCCGGCGGGCGGCCCGGCTCTCGGCCACCAGGCGAGGCACCAGCGCGAGGGCCACCGCCGCCACGGGCAGGTTGATCAGGAAGATCCAGCGCCAGGAGACGAGGCCGGTCAGCACACCGGAGATCAGCAGGCCCGTGGTGCCGCCCAGCGCGGCGACGGCGCCCCAGATCCCCAGTGCTCGGGCGCGTTCCCCGGTGCCGGGGAACAACAGGGTGATCAGCGACAGCGCGGCGGGGCCGGCCATGGCCGCGCCCGCGCCCTGGACGAACCGCCCCGCCACGAGCTGCCAGGGCTGCTGGGCGAGCCCGCAGGCCAGACTCGCCAGGCCGAACAGCGCCACCCCGGCGAGGAAGACGCGGCGCCGGCCCAGCAGGTCGGCCGCGCGGCCGGCCGGCAGCAACAGCCCGCCGAACGCCAGGAAGTACGCGTTGACGACCCAGGCCGGCCCCGGGCCGCCGAAGCCCAGGTCCTCGCGGAGACTGGGCAGGGCGACGCTCACCACGGTGTCGTCCAGGATCAGCATGAACTGTACGAAGCACAGCACGACCAGCGCCGCCCGGCGGCGACCGGCGACCAGGCCGGGCACCGGCGTCACGACCGGCGTCCCGCCGACGAGGACTGCCTGTTCATCCAGCGAAAGGGATAGATCAGCACCCCGACGACGCTATTCGCCGACGAAGGTGGCCACAATCCGCGATGAGGCCAGACAATGTCGTCATGAGGACACGCGTGATCGAAGCCGGCGACACCGCGGTCCCGGCCGGGCCAGGAGTGATCGTGGTCGGGCGCTTCCCGCTGGCGTCAGGGCAGTGGATCTCCCCGCACAGCCACACGCACCACCAGCTGGCGTGGACGCGGAGCGGTGTGCTCAGCGTCGCCGTCGGCGACTCGTACTGGGTCCTGCCGCCCGCTCGGGCGCTGTGGTTGCCGGCGGGAGTCGTCCACCGGACGGGCGCGACCCGCGACGCCGTGCTGTGCGGTCTCTACTTCGACCCGGAGCGGTGCGCCCTGGACTGGGCGGAGCCCACCGCGGTCGGCGTAGACGGGCTCCTCGCCCAGCTCTTCGGCTACCTCGCCCGTGAGGAGCTCGCCGACGACGCGCGGCTGCGGGCCGAGGCGGTGGTGCTGGACCTGTTGCGGCCGTTGCCCGCGCTGCCGATCGACGTTCCGCTTCCGGTGGACGAACGCGTGCGCGCCGTGGCCGACGCCTTGCTCGCCGACCCCTCGGACTCCCGGAGCCTGGAGGCCCACGCGCGGTCCGCCGGGGTGAGCCGGCGTACCCTGACCCGGTTGTTCGTCCGTGACACGGGGATGAGCTTCGACCGCTGGCGCACCCACATGCGGTTGCGGGCCGCACTGCCGCTCCTCGCCGAAGGCCGGCCGGTGTCGCAGGCCGCGCACGCCGTGGGGTACGCGACCCCGAGCGCCTTCCTCGCCGCGTTCCGCCGGACGGTCGGCACCTCGCCAGGGCGCTACCTCAACGGAGACCTCGACGCCTGAGCCGAGGCGATGACGCCGCCGTCGACCAGCAGGTCGGTCCCGAAGATGAAGCTCGCCCCGGGGCCGATCCGGCGGGCGATGGCCGCCGGCATCCGGCCGCTGCTCGTCGCGGCAGCGCCGGCGGCCGGGTCTATCCCGTGATGCGGTCTGTGGCCAGGTCGATCAGCTCGGTCAGCCGTACGGGATCGGCCGCGCCGCCCGCCGCGAGGACGACTCCGTCCCGGCCGGTCAGCACCGCGTACGGCGGCCACGGGATGTCGTTGGCCTCGAAGACGCCGGGGTCGATGACCAGCGGCAGGTCCACACCATGTCCGTCGAGGTAGGCGCGGACTTCCTCCTCGCTCGCGGCGCCGACCAGGACGACGTCCATGCGGCTCGCGGCGGCGGCGAAGGCGGGCAGCATCGCCGAGCACAAGCCGCAGGACGGCGAGATCAGCGCGTACAGGACCGGGTGGCCGGCGGGCGGAGCCGACAGGACGAAGCGGTCGCCGGGCCGCGGGCCCGGCGCGGGCGGGGCGGATGAGCGGATGAGCGCCGGCGGCAGCAGGGCCGCCGCCAGGAGTAACGGCGCGAACAGCAGGTGCGCCGGACTGAACCCGGTTCCGCCCGCGACGGCGGCGAGCACCGCCAGGACCAGCAGCAGCCCGGTGCGCAGCAGCGTGCGCGGGCTGACCGCGTCGGCGTCGCCGCCGAAGCAGCCGCAGGCGACGCGCAGGCCGCGGCTGAGCACCGACGCCATCCCGGTGAGGAACGCGGCGAACAGCAGCCCGGCGAGCACCGCGCCCCACCGGCGGGCCGGCGGAGCGGCGAGCAGCCCGGCCGCGGCGACCTCCGCCGCGATCACGAGGTACGCGGCCGGCACGGTGAGGCGGCCGGGGAGCAGGCGGTAGCCCCCGATGGCGGCGGCGAAGGCCCGGACGTCACGTGCCTTGCCCACCACGGCGTACAGCAGCACCGCGATCAACGCCAGGTACGCGGACCCGGAAACGGCCGACGCCGGCTCGATCATGTGACCGGCTCGCGGGGAAGCGCCTCGTCGAGCCGGTAGGCGGCCGCCTGCAGGCCGTACAGCTCGGCGTAGACGCCGTCGCGGGCCATGAGCTCGGCGTGCGTGCCCTGCTCGGCGACGCGGCCCCGGTCCAGGACGTAGATGCGGTCGGCGTACCGGACGCTGGCCAGGCGGTGGGTGATCAGCACGATCGCCCGCCCTTCGGCGTGCTTGCGGATGCGCTCGAACAGGGTGTGCTCGGCCCGCGCGTCGAGGGCCGAGGTGGGCTCGTCGAAGATCACCAGCTCGGCGTCGCGGTAGAACCCGCGCGCCACCGCGATGCGCTGCCACTGCCCGCCCGACAGGTCGTGGCCGCCGCGGAAGCGCCGGTCGAGGAGGGAGTCGTACCCGAGGGGGAGCGCGGAGACCACCTCGTCGGCGCCGGCCGCGGCGGCGGCGTCCGCCAGGCGCTCCTCGTCGAGCGGGCCTCCCATGAGGATGTTCTCGCGTACGGTGAGCGGCCAGCGGGTGTGGTCCTGGGCGATCACCGAGACGAGCCGCCGCAGGTCGACGTCGGACAGGTCATGGCCGTCCCAGCGGATCGTCCCCGACTGCGGCCGGTACAGACCGGCCAGCACCTTGGCCAGCGTGGTCTTCCCCGAGCCGTTCTCGCCGACCAGCGCGATCACCTCGCCCCGGCCGGCCGTGACGCTGACCTCGCGCAGCGCGGGATGTCCCGCGCCCGGGTAGGTGAAGGTGATCCGGTCGGCGGCGAGCCGGCCGAGCCCGGCCGGCTCGGTGCCCGGGTCCGGCGGGATCCGGGTCCCGGCCAGCTCGCGGAAGGCCAGGTAGTCGCCGAAGTACAGCCCGGCCTCATAGAGGCGGTTGAGCGTCTGGATCAGGCCCGCGAGCGAGGACTGCCCGGTCCTGATCGCGAGTACGGCGGTGCCCGCCACGGCCAGCGGGATCACGCCGGCGGCCAGGAGCGCGGCGAGCGCGCCGTACACGGCGAGCGTGGCGCCGCCGGTCAGCAGGTCACCGGTGGCTTTGACGCCGGTACGGCGGCGCGCGACGTCGAGCTGGACGTCCTGTTCGAGGTCGGCGACCTTGGCGTACTCACCGAGCAGGAAGTCACGCAGCGCGAACGCGCGCACCTCGGCGGCCGGCAGGCGCTCGGCCATCAGATCGGAGAGCATGAACTTGCGCCGCCGCGCCGCCGACAGCCGGTAGAAGGCCTGGTAGCCGAGGCGGGCGGCGCGTACGGCCGCCCAGCCCGCGGGCACGGCGGTGATCAGCAGCAGCGGCATGAGAACCGGGTGGAGCACCCCCAGCGCCACCGTCGCGGACAGCACGCCGACCAGGCCCGTCAGCGCGGAGATCGTCGCCTCGACCACGTTCGCCGTGTCCGGCACGCCGCTGTCGCGGGCCCGGCGCATCGCGTTGTGGAAGTCGTCGTCGTCGAACGCCGCCAGCTCCACCCGCGTCGTCAGCTCGAACAGCCGCGTCTCCGCCAGCCTCTCGACCTGCGGCTTGAGCCTGGCCTGCGCCCAGCCCGCCGCGGCGAGCAGCGCGCCACGCAGCCCGGCCGCCACGGCCACCAGCGCCAGGGCGGGCAGCGCACCGCGTACCCGATCGGGGGTCGGCCCCGCGGCGAACAGCGAGCCCAGCACGTCCGAGGTCGCCATCAGCCCGTAGATCGTGAACACGCCGGCCAGGACGTTGCCCGCCAGGGCGACGACCGTGTCGGGCGCGCTCGCCTGCCAGGCCAGCCGCAGCGCGGCGGTCACCAGGGCGGGCAGCCGGCGGGCGATCTTGCGCAGACTCGCGGTCAGGAGCTCCTCGTCATGGCTCTCCCAGTACTGCGCCACCAGGCCCGCCTTGTCCACCGGCGGAGCGGGGGCCCGGCGCCGCAACCTTCCCCAAAACGTCATGCGATGGGCGTTAGGCGACAAATCACTATGACAAGCTAGATCACCCCTGCGGCCGTGTAAAGGTCAGGCAAGCGCATTCCGGTCTGTGCCGGACGGGCTACAGATCGGTTATAGACAGGCATCTTGATATATGCACATAATGCGTCCGTTTGGCTGTGACCACGAATCTGAGTCACGGTCAGGGCTTGGGTAACGGCGTCTACCAAGTGCCGTCTCTGGCCCGGGATCGACGATGGCCGCCCACCCGCGGCCACGGAAAGGAGCCCCCCATGTCCGTTCTGGCCCTGGAGCCCCGCGATGCGGGCGTACTCGACTTCGAAGACTTCGAGGTCGACTTCGAAGGTGAGCTGACCGCGCTGCTGCACGGCCCGCAGGCCTGCGTCAACACCTGCAAGCGCACGGTGTGCAGCAGCTTCCCCTGCTGCCCTTCCATCGTGTAATCCGGCAATAAGGGGCGTGCGGTTTCGCGGCTGCGAAACCGCCGCTTCGCCATGACCTGAAAAGGGCGTCACGTGCTATTGTGCCGCCCTTGTTTCGCACGGGTTACCGGAGTGGAGACATGGACGCGACCGCCGCCGTGAATGTGACCGGCATCCTTACCCGATTTGCCGATATGAATGGCAGGGAAATCTACGCCGACGACACATGGGTAAGCGTGCACGCGCCGCTCGCCGATATTCCGGTGCAAGGCTGGAAAATTCACGTTTCCGCACGTCCCGGCACCCTCGGCGAAACGCTCGACCGCGCGCTGCCCGTCCTGCTCGCCGCCGGCTGCGACTTCAAGGTGGTGCGCTCCCCCGAGATGCTCAGGGAGCTCAACTCCGGCGACCTCGACGCGGGTGCGGTCGGCAAGGCCATCACGGCCTATCCCGCGCAGGACGCGGTCGTCGCGCTCGGGCACGCCCTCGCCGACGCCCTCACGGACATGCCCGCGCCGCGCATCGCCAGCGACCGTCGGGTACGGCAGGACGCGCCCGTCTACTACCGGTACGCGCCCTTCGCCCCTCGATACCGGGTGGACGACAACGGTGATTTCGAGCTCGTGATCATGGGCCCGGACGGTGCGGCGCTGCCCGGCGCCGCAGGTCCCGAGTTCTCCTGCCCACCCTGGGCCACCGACCCGTTCCGCCCATCGGAGCAGCCATCAGAAGAGGGCCCGGCCGGGGACGGCGAGCAGCCCGCGCGGCTGATCGGCAACCGCTACCGCCTCACCTCCGGCGTCGTGCGCGGCCCGCGCGGCAACGTCTACCGCGCCACCGGCCCCACCGGCCGCCGTGTGATCGTCAAGGAGGCCCGCGCCTACGTCGGGGAGAACACCGAGGGCTGGGACCTGCGCATGTATCTGCGCAACGAGCTTCGCGTGCTCAAGGCCCTGCGCGGCGTGGCGGGCGTGCCCGCGCCGATCGACCACTTCAGGCATGGCGCGGACGAGTTCCTGGTCATGACCGACGCGGGCAGCCTCGACCTCAACCGGTACGTCGGCGAGCAGGGCCTGTTCCGTGACGGCGGCGGCGAGCGCGACCTGGGCGCCCTGGCCGCGAACCTGCTGGCGGTGCTCGACGCGGTGCACGCCCGCGGCGTCGTGATCAGGGACCTCTCACCGAAGAACGTGGTGCTCGGCGACGACGGCCGCTGCACGCTGATCGACTTCGGCAACAGCAGGTACGACAGCCTGCAACTGCCCGGCTGGACCCGCGGCTACAGCGTGCCCGACCAGCGGACGGGCCGCGACTCAGAGCCGGCGGACGACTACTTCTCCCTGGGCGCGACCCTCTTCTTCGCCTGCGCAGGCATGAACCCGATCATGATCGACCCGGACAACGCCACGAACGCCGAACGTACGCTGGCGTGCCTGGAACGCATGTTCCCCGGCGTCACGACGGGCGTCGTGGGTCTGCTGCCGCGGCTCATGAGCCTCGACCCGGCGCGGCGCACGGAAGCCGCCGCCGACCTCAGATCCGGCCGCCTGGGCGGCGGGCCTGCTGACGTACGGCCCGTTCCGGCCGTCCGCTTCACCGGGGACCTGCTGTCACAGGTGCTGACGCGTACCACGCGCGAGTGCGCCCGCTTCGCCGAGAGCCTCATGGACGGCCCCGCCGATGCCCGCAGGTCGAGCCCGCCCGTCACGAACGTCTACGGCGGCTCGGCCGGAATCGGGATGGAGCTGCTGCACCACCCGGAGGCCAAGACCGTGGCCGCCGATCTGGCCCGGTGGACGGCGAGCGTCATGCCGCCCGCCGCGCTGCCGCCCGCGCTCTACTTCGGGCGTACCGGCACGGCGCTGTTCCTGACCGCCGCCCGCCTGACCGCCGTACCAGAGCTGGAGCCCCCGACACCCATCCTCCTGAACGGCGATCAGCGCGCCGACCAGGCGCACGGCGTGGCCGGGATCGGCGCCGGCCATCTGGCGCTCGCGGCGATCGAGCCCGGCTCCGGCCACCTCGCCGTGGCCACCGAGTGCGCCAGGCTGCTGATCGCGGGAGAGGTCACCGAGTCCGAGGACGCCGTGGCCCCGGCCCAGCCGGACACCGGCGTGGCCGTGGACGCCGCCTACGCGCACGGCGCGGCCGGCTGCACCGACTTCCTGCTCTCCTATCACGAGGTCACCGGCGATCAGGCGGCGGGCGAGGCGGCGCGAGAGCAGTTCGCGGAGCTGGCGGTGACGGCCGAGGCACTGCTCGGCGAGCTGGCCGGGCCGAGCGCCAGGCCGATGGGCGCCTCCTGGTGCCAGGGCATGTCGGGCATCGCGGGCGCGCTGGCGCACGCGGCCCAGGCGTACGGCGACGACCGCTATCTGGAGCTGGCCGAGCGCGGCGGACGGGCGTGCCTGGCCATCGCGCCCCAGGCGTGGGTGGTGTCGCAGTGTTGCGGGCTGGCGGGCATCGGCGAGTCGCTGATCGACCTGGCCATGGTGACCGGTGACGACGCCTATTGGCGCGGCGCCGAGGAGATCGTCGAGCTCATGCTGCTGCGCAGCGGCGGCGCGCCCGAGGCCCCCGTGTTCCCGGGCAACGACCTCGACAAGGCGGGGTTCACCTGGAGCACGGGGGCCTCGGGCGTCCTGTCCTTCCTGCGCCGCCTCGACCGCCGCGCGGGCGCCCGCCTCTGGACGTCCGCCTGGCGGCTGCCCGGTTAGGAGCTTTCCCCGACGTCCGATCCCTTGGCCCGGAGCGGCGATGAAGCCGGAATGAAGCAGCGACCTGCGAGCCTCCTGGCGGCTGGTCATGCCCCCTCATGACCACTAGATTGCCTGCCGAAGCCCGGAGTTCGGATCAAGGGGGTTCGATGTCTGGATCAGTGCTCTACATGTCGATGTCACTCGACGGGTACATCGCGGGTCCGAACGACGAACCGGGCAATCCCGGCGGCGACGGCTTCATCCGGCTGCACGAATGGGGCCTCACCCCGGACAAAGAGGCCCACCGTACGGACGGGGTGGCCGGCCGGCTGAACGAGGAGTACAACGCGACCGGCGCCGTCCTCGCGGGGCGGCGGACCGCGGAGCAGGCCGGCCACTGGGGCGGGGGTCATCACGGTGTCCCGACCTTCGTGCTCAGTCACCGGCCGCCCGGCCCGTCCGTCGCGGATCATCCGCTGGTGACGTACGTGACCGACGGGATCGCCAGCGCGATGGCCCAGGCGAAGGCCGCCGCCGGGGGGCGGGAGGTGCTGGTGCACGGCGCTTACACGGCGCAGCGGGCGCTCGAGGCCGGGCTGCTGGACGAGGTGCAGATCCATCAGGTCCCGGTGCTGCTCGGTCGTGGCCGCCGGCTGTTCGACGCCTTGCCGTCGCGGATCGAGCTGGAGATCGTCCGAGTGATCGACACGCCGGAGGCCACCCACATCCGCTACCGCGTCCGCCACTGAGCCGATCGGCCGGGTGGGCCAGCCGGGGGTCACAGACCCGGGTCGGTCAGCCCGGGGGCCACCGACCCCGTGGGTCCGCCCGGGGCCACCGACCCGCGTGGGCCAGCCCGAGGGGTCACGGACCCGGTGGGCCAGCCCGAGAGTCACGGACCCGGTGGGTCAGCACGGGGTTCACCGACCCGCGTGGATCAGCCCGGGGTCACCGACCTGCGTAGATCAGCCCGGGGTCACCGACCCGGGTGGGTCAGGCGGGGGTCACCGACCCGGGTGGGTCAGGCGGGGGTCACCGACTCGGCGCCGGTCCACTCCGCGACGCGGCGGAACAAGGTCGCCGCGGCGGGGAGCGTGGTCGCGTGGAAGGCGTGCGGCATGCCGTCGTAGACGTCGAGCCGGCAGCTCACGCCCGCGGCCGACGCGAGCCCGGCGAGCCGTCGCGCGTCGTCGAGCAGGAGCTCCCGCGCCCCCGCCGCGAGCAGGAGCGGCGGCAGCCCGCGCAGGTCACCGTACGCGGGTGACTGGGGCGCCTGGCCGGGATCGGCCCCGGCCAGGCAGTCCGCGCGGATCCGGTCGAGCGTGGCTCGGTCGAGGATGTCGTTGCCATCGCCGGCGCTGATCGACGGGCC
Source organism: Nonomuraea rosea (assembly GCF_039539705.1). Lineage (NCBI taxonomy): Bacteria > Bacillati > Actinomycetota > Actinomycetes > Streptosporangiales > Streptosporangiaceae > Nonomuraea > Nonomuraea rosea. The sequence goes on from NZ_BAABDQ010000024.1 coordinate 31,427, forward strand.
GGCCAGGGTGAAATCGGATCGGGGACACCGCCACGGCCCGCCTGCGGCCGGCGCCGCCGGACCGCGACGGGAAAGCTCACGACGACCGCTATCGGCCAGGCCGACCAGGCGGGCCACCACGACGTCGGTCCCGGCGGATCGACGATGGCGTAGCCGACGATCAGCGTCACGGAGACCGCCGTCACCGCGTCCGCGACGTCTTTGCCGCCGCGCCGCCACCCAGCCCACTCCATGACGGAGAAGTTATCGCCTCGCCGGTCGTCCGGCATCTGACCACGGTCGGATATCGCATCCACCCCAGGTCGTACGGCTCGCCGGTCGAAGATGCGGCCTGAGCCAGACGCGCCTCCGCCGCGCTGCCCATCACCATGCTGATGCACCCGGCGTTCCGCGCCGGGACGCGCCGACGCCGGCGCCAGCGCCGACACCGACACCGACACCGACACCGACACCGACAGGATGGGCAGGACCAGATGACCATTGAGCTTCGCGGGCGAATCACACGCTGGCGACAGGCCGAAGCGGACCGGCGCGCCGGCAACGCAGCGGCCAACCTGGGCCGGCAACCGCCGTTTCCCGGACGCTGGGTGAGCGCCGTCGCGCTGATCGGCGGCCCGGCCCTGCTCATGGCCGGGATCCTCCTGCGCTCGCCGTTCCACTACTTCTTCCCTGATCAGCTCGCCGCCTACACCCGTCACCCAACCCTCATCACCGCCGCCTACGCCTGCTTCGCCACCGGGATCGTCCTGCTGTGGCCGGCGGTCATGGCGCTGGCGCAACGGATCGCCGCCACCAGCCCGATGTGGGCGCTGTGGGGCGGTTGCCTGGTGATCGTCGGCCTGTTCACCCGGACCTTCCAGTTCGGCACCGATCACCTGGCCTTTCACCTGACCGACAGCTTCGGCCTGCAAGCGATGATCGACGGGATCGACGACTACTACCTGGCCTGGCGGGACACGCGCTGGCACCCGTTCAGGACGCTCTCGGGACCGGCGTTCCTCGGCTGGGTCGTGCTGGCCGTCGGCGCCTACCGCTCCGGCGCCCTGGGGCTGGGCCGCTCGATCGCGCTCGGCCTGATGTCGGCGCTCGCGCTCGGGACGCTCAAGGGCACCGAACCGCAGTCGATCATCGCCGCGGCCGGCCTCTGCGTCGCGTTCGTCCCCCTGGGTGTCTCCTTGATCCGCGGTGGCCCGCCACCGACCAGGCGCGCCCTCCTGTGGCTCGTCGTCCTCATCGTCTGGCACATCGCCGGCACGCTCTACGGGCCCAGGGGCTGAGGACACGGGCCAGGAGTTTGACGGATGGTGAACTTCCGCTGAATGATCGCTTCATAGGCTTGGCGGGTGGCAAGAGTGACATGGACGGCGGCTTTGGTCGTTGCTCTCACCTTGGCCGCCTGCGTCATCGGCTTCGGCAGTGCCGTGCTGCTGACGCGTGAGGACGTGAGCGAGAGCCCGCCGATCTCCGCGTCGATCTCCGGTTCGGGGTCGAGCGCGCAGAAGGGCGCCATGGACGCCTGGCGTGCCGAGTTCCACCGGATTCACCCCGGTCTGCGGATCGATTACGAGGCCAACGGATCGGGGGCCGGCATTCGCGACTTCATCGACGGCAAGACCGCGTTCGCCGGCTCGGACGTGCCGATGCGATCGGACGAACGGGCGCTCGCCGACAAGCGCTGCGGCAACCGGGCGGTGCATCTGCCCATGGTGGTGGGTCCGATCGCGCTGGTCTACAACCTGCCCACCGTGCCGGATCTGAAGCTCTCCCCCGTCACCGTGGCCGGCATCTTCAGCGGGCGGATCAACCGGTGGGACGATCCGAAGATCGCCGCCGACAACCGCGGCGGGCTCCTGCCGCACACCGAGATCAGCCTCTTCCACCGCTCCGACAACTCGGGCACGACCCACAACGTCACCTCCTACCTGAAGGCGGCGGGCCACTGGCCGCACGCGCCGTCCACCACCTGGACCGGCGCCGGGGAGGGTGTGACCGGCTCCGTGGGGATCACCCACGCCGTCAAGTACACCCCGGGTTCCATCGGGTACGTGGAGTACGGCTTCGCCAGCAACTCCCACCTGCTCACCGCCAAGGTGCGCAACGCCGCCGGCCAGTTCGTGGCGCCCTCGCCCGACAGCGCCACCAAGGCGATGGAAGGCGCCAGGAGCGTCGGGGGCGACGATGACCTGGTGGTGGCGTTCGACTATCTGACCAAGGGAAAGGGCGTCTACCCCATCGTGCTGGTCACGTACGAGATCGCCTGCTCCAGGAACTCCGACCCGCTGGTGCGGGCCTTCCTGAACTACACGGCCGGCGACGCCGGCCAGTCCTACCTTCCTCTGTACGGCTACGCGCCGCTCCCGCAGGGCCTGCTCGCCAAGGTGCGCCACAGGCTGGGCGTCACGAGCTGAACGAGAGCACGGCGATCACGCGTCGGTGGCCCGCCGGGCGCGGAGAGCCCGGAGCTTGTGGCGGTTGCCGCAGCGCTCCATCGCGCACCAGCGCCGGGCGCCGGGACGGGACGTGTCGACGAACACCAGCGGGCAGTCGTCGCTCGCGCATTCCCTGATGCGCCCGGAGAACGGCCCGGACAGCAGCTCGATCATCTCCCGCGCCCCCGTAATACGGCGCCCCCGGACGGGCGCGCCGCCGGCGGTCAGGCCGCGCCGAGGTCGGTGCAGTACGCGATCGTCGCGTCGTCCGCCGCGACCCCGTCGCGCGCCTCCGCCTGCCGGACGCGACGGATGATCTCACCGGGCCCGCTCGACGCCAGCACGGCCATGACCTCCGGCCAGCCGGCGAGCCCGAAGCGGTCCTCGATGCGGCTCGCCCCGTTGCTGAGCAGGACGGCGCCGGTCAGCTCGGCGATCGGGCAGCTTCCGGTGATCGCCTCGTCCGCCGCCCCCGGGTCGTCCTTGGCCAGCCAGAAGCCACCCGGCTGATTCCGGTTGGCGCGCAGGTCCCGCAGAATCCGCTGGTACTCGTCGCCGCCTCGGGCGGCGGCCGCCAGCGCGGGCTCGTACGACCGGCTGATGATCACCTCCCGGGGATCGGAGACGACGAGCGGCGTACCGTCCGCCCTGTCGAGCACGAGGACCGAGTCCCCGAGCACCAGGTACTCGGCGAGGCCGCCGGACAGGCGCAGGACGGCCACGGTCGCCGACGGGCTGATGGGGTCGGCGACGTCACAGGTGTCCCGGTGCGCGTCCGTCACCTGCTCGATGGCCTCGGCCAGCAGGGCGGGAAGGCCGCGGTCCCCCACGGATGCCAAGAGGCCGAGCAGGCCGCCTCCCAGGCGGGCGGCGTACCAGGCGACGCCGTGGCGGCAGGTCGATTCGCTGCCGGGGATGCCGGCGCCGTCGATCAGCACCGCGGCCGCGGGCAGGGCGCCGGTGAAGTCCTCGTTCGGGTGGTCGGTCCGCTTCGGAACGCTCGTCATGGTCACCCGCATGTCCCGGCGCCACTCCCTCCGATCAGGAAGTTGATCATAACAACGGGTCAGGTCTGCCGGCGGCGAAGCTGGTTCTTCTCACGGATGATCGCGTGCGCGTCCGCGACGGGACCCAGGTGCCCGAGCTTGTCGGGGTTGACCACCGAGCGGATGGACTGGACGCGTCCGTCGAGGATGTCGAGCGTCCAGACGGAGACGACCTTGCCGTCGCGGTCGCGGATGATCGCGCCCGGCCGGCCGTTCACCTCGCGCGGCTCCACTATGACGCCGATCTGGGCGAACGGCGTCACGGCGATCATCAGCACCCGGACGATCCGGTCGACGCCGAAGATGGGGCTCGTACCACCGATCTTGCCGGCGCCGTCGTTGACCAGCTGAGCGTCGGCGGCCAGGAGGTCGCGCAGCCCGTCGACGTCCCCTCCCTTGAGCGCGTCGAAGAATCGCTCGGCGAGCTCGGCCCGCTTCGTCCGGTCGGTCTCGAACCGCTGACGGCCGTCCTGCATGTGGTGGCGGGCCCGTGAGGCGAGCTGGCGGCAGGCCGCCTCCGAGCGGCCCACCGCGGAGGCGACCTCCGCGAACTCGAACCTGAACACCTCCCGGAGCACGAAGACGGCGCGTTCGAGCGGGCTGAGCCGCTCCAGCAGCAGCAGCGCCGCCATCGACACCGAGTCGGACAGCTCCGCGGCGCGTTCGGGGTCCTGGTAGGGGTCGGTGAGCAGCGGCTCGGGGAACCACGGCCCGACGTACGCCTCACGGCGGACCCGGGCGGAGCGCAGCACGTCGATCGAGATCCTGGTGACCGTCGCCGAGAGGAACGCCTTGGTGGACTGCGGCTCCGTCGAGGTCGCCGCGTAGCGCAGCCAGGTCTCCTGTACGGCGTCCTCGGCCTCGGTCACGCTGCCCAGCATCCGGTAGGAGATCGAGAACAACAGCGGTCGCAGTTCTTCGAATTCTGTCTCTCGCGCCATCTCAACCCGTCCTTCGTGCCCCGACGTCCCGAAGGCTAGCGCAGCTCCCACCCGGTCCGGATGGTGAGGTCGGTCACCTCATGTCACAACAGGGCCGGGCACCTCGTCTCAGGGGGCATGACGAACACGGAACAGACCTCGGTGCTGATCACCGGAGGCAACAAGGGACTCGGCTTCGAGGCGGCCAGGCGGCTCGGCGAGCTGGGCTGGACGATCTTCCTCGGCTCGCGTGACGAAGGCCGGGGACGGGCGGCCGCCGGCAAGCTGGCCGACGGTGGCGCGAACGTGATCCTCGTCCCGCTGGACGTGACCTCGGAGGAGTCGGTGGCCGACGCCGTACGGCTCGTCAGCAAGCACACCGACCGGCTGGACGTGCTGATCAACAACGCCGGCGCGCCGGGGACCATCGTCGCGCCCGCGGAGGCGACGGCCGGCGACCTCCACGCCGTCTACGACACCAACGTGTACGGCCCGATCAGGGTCACGCACGCGTTCCTCCCCCTGCTGCAGGCGGCGGACCAGCCGCGGGTGGTGATGGTGTCCAGCGGCGGCGGCTCCTTCGCGGTCGTGACCGACCCGGACCAGCCCGTCTCGAAGATGCACGAGCTCGCCTACAGCTCCTCGAAAGCGGCGCTGAACATGATCACCGTCCGGTACGCCCAGGCGCTCCCGGGGATCAAGTTCAACGTCGCCACCCCCGGAGAGGTCGCCAACCGCAAGTTCGCCGCCACCGACATGAACCATCACACCGGCGAGCTGACGGTCACCGAGGGCACCGACTCGATCGTCCGGCTCGCGACGATCGGCGCCGACGGGCCGACCGGGATCTTCATCGATCGCCTCGGCCCCGTGGCCTGGTGACGCGGTGAGCGCTGTCCCTGGCCTCTCGTCCCGGCGCCTTCGACAAGGCCACGGCGGCGGCCCGGGACTCCAGGTAGCGCTGCTCGGCGATGCTGGCGGTGGACCTCGCGGCCCGGCGGTAGAGCTCGTACGCCCCGGCCGGGTCGCCGGCCTTCTCCAGCAGATGCGCCCGTACCGACAGCAGCCGGTGATGCCCGGCCATCCGCTCGTCACCGTCCAAGGTGGACAGCAGGGCCAGCCCTGCCTTCGGGCCCTCGGTCTCGGCGAGCGCGACGGCCCGGTTGAGGGTGACCATCGGGTTGGGCGCGATCCGTTCCAGGATCAGGTAGAGCGCGTGCACCTGCGGCCAGTCGGTCGCCTCGGCCGTGGCCGCGTCGGCGTGCGTGGCGGCGATGGCCGCCTGCAGCTGGTACGGCCCCAGCTCCGGGCCGGCCAGCGACGCCTTGACCAGCGCGATGCCCTCGTCGATCAGCCCGCGGTCCCACCGGGCACGGTCCTGCTCGTCCAGCGGCACCAGGTCCCCGGCCGCCGTCGTCCGGGTCTCCCTGCGGGCGTCGGTCAGCAGCATCAGCGCGAGCAGCCCGGTCACCTCGCCGTCCTCGGGCAGTTGCGCGTGCACCATCCTGGCCAGCCGGATCGCCTCGTGCGCGAGGTCGGCGCGGTGCAGCTCGCTGCCCGATGAGGCGGTGTAGCCCTCGTTGAAGATCAGGTAGAGCACGTGCAGGACGACGCGCAGCCGCTCCTCGCGCTCCGCGCCGTCCGGCAGGGCGAACGAGCTGCCGGACGCCTTGATGCGCTGCTTGGCCCGGCTGATCCTGGCCGCCATCGTGGCCTCCGGCACCAGGAACGCGCGGGCGATCTCGGCGGTGGTCAGGCCGCCGACCGCCCGCAGCGTCAGTGCGGTCTGGGAGGCCGCGGTCAGCGTCGGATGGCAGCACAGGAACAGCAGGATGAGCGTGTCGTCGGTGTCCGGCACGTCCTCGGGCACCACCTCGGCGGCCGTCGCCGACTCCCGCTCGCGGCGCGCGTGGTCACTGCGCATCTGGTCGATGAGCCGCCGGGACGCGACGGTCGTCAGCCAGCCGCGCGGGCTGCCCGGCACCCCCTCGGCCCGCCACTGCACGGTGGCGGCGAGGACGGCCTCCTGCACGGCGTCCTCGCACCCTTCGAACTGGCCGTACCGGCGTACCAGCGCGCCGAGGACCTGCGGCGTGAGCTCACGCAGCAGGTCCTCGATGGATTGTGCGGTCATGCCTCCAATTGTCCGTCAGCGAACATCACCTGCCGCACCTCGATCCCCAGGCCCTCGATCGCGGCGTCCGGGATCTGCGCCGCCAGCTCGATCGCCCGGTCCTTGTCCTCGCAGTCGATCAGGTAGAAGCCGCCCAGATATTCCTTCGCCTCCAGGAAAGGGCCGTCGGTCACCACCGGCTGGCCGTTGCGCACGGACACCACGGCGGCCTGCGACGGATCGACCAGCGCCTGCGTGGTGATCAGCTCACCGGACTCCTTCAGCGCCTCGATGAACCTGCCGTGGCCCTCACCGATCGCCGCCTTCTCCTGGTCGGTCAGCGCGTCCAGCACGGCCGGGTTGATATGCATGCTGATCAGGAACTTCATCTCGTACCCCTCGTGGTTCGCGGGCCCCGGCCGGGGCCCTTCACCCGGTTGGTCGGAGCCGCCGCCGCCGTCTTGACATCCCCCGGCGAAAACCTACCCACGACTTTTCGCCGTCCCGTCGCCCGGCCGCGAGGACGCGGGAAATTCCGTCCGCAGCGATGTCAAGAAGCTTCCGGCCGCTCCGACCAACGGGCGAAACGTCGAGAGAACAGGAAGTTTTCGATATGCGACTCAACCGGGCATGGCTGGGACTGGCCCTCCTCATGCTGCCGACATTCCTCGTCGCGGTGGACATGACGGCATTGCTCCTCGCGCTCCCCCAGCTGAGCGCCGGCCTGGGCGCCACCAACGTCGAGCAGCTGTGGATCAGCGACGGCTACGGGCTCATGGTGGCCGGCCTGGTCATCACGATGGGCACGCTCGGCGACCGGATCGGTCGCCGGCGGCTGCTGATGATCGGCGGAGCGGCGTTCGCGGTGCTGTCGATCGTGGCCGCCTTCGCGTCCAGCCCGCTGATCCTGATCGTCGCGCGGGCGCTGCTGGGCATCGCCGGCGCGACCCTGGCGCCGTCCACGCTCGCCCTGATCACCAACATGTTCCAGGACGGGCGGCAGCGCGGGCAGGCCATCGCGATCTGGGCGGCCTGCCAGTTCGCCGGGGGCGCGCTCGGGCCTGTGCTCGCCGGGCTCCTGCTGCAGCACTTCTGGTGGGGATCGGTGTTCCTGGTCGCCGTGCCGGCGATGGCGTTGCTGCTGCTCGCCGGGCCGTTCCTGCTGCCGGAGTTCCGCAGCGGCCAGGCCGGCCGGCTGGACCCGGCCAGCGTCGGGCTGTCGCTCGTGGCGGTGCTGTCGATGGTCTACGGCGTCAAGCAGCTGGCCGTCGAGGGCGTGTCCGTGGTGTCGGCGGTGGCCCTCGTCGCCGGCGCGGCCATCGGAGTCCTGTTCGTACGCCGGCAGCTGCGGCTGGAGACGCCGCTGCTGGACCTGCGGCTGTTCCGCAACCGCCCGTTCTCTGCCGTGCTCGTCGCGCTGGTGTTCGCCGGCGTCGCCATGGCCGGCACGGGCCTGCTGGTGACCCAGTACCTGCAGAGCGTGCTGGGCTTCTCGCCGGTCGAGTCGGCGCTGCTGTTCGCGCCCATGGGCCTGGGCACGGCGGTCGGCACCATGGCCGCGCCCGCGCTGGCCCGGCGGATGAAGCAGACGACCGCGATCGCCGGCGGGCTGGCCGGATCGGCGCTGGGCAGCCTGCTGCTGGTCGCCGTGGACGGCGCCGGCGCCCTGCCGCTGGTGATGATCGGCATCACCGTCCTCGCACTGGGCACCGGCCCGCTGTTCGCGCTGGGCACCGGGCTGGTCGTGGGGTCCGTGCCGCCGGAGCGCGCCGGCTCGGCGGCGTCGATCTCGGAGACCGGCAACTACTTCGGCGGTTCGCTCGGCTTCGCGCTGCTCGGGGTGGTGGCCGCGGTGGTCTACCGCAGCCGGATGGACGGCACGTCCGACTCGCTGGCCGGCGCGATCGCCGCCAGCGGGCGCCTTCCCGCCGATCAGGGCGCGGAGCTGCTGGACGCCGCGCGGCAGGCGTTCACCGCGAGCCTGCACGTCACCGGCGTCGTCGCGACGGTCATCTTCGCCGGGCTGGCCGTCCTGGTCCTGACCATGCGCCCGGAGACCAGGACCGCCCCGGCCGGGCTGCCCGGCTACGAGGAGAGCCGCGCCTGATCGGCCCCCGGGAGGGCGGCGTGCGGGCGAGCGTGCCCAGCTTTTCCCGGCCGTCTCCGGCCGGGAAAAGTCAGGGCAGGGCTACGAGCGGCTCACTGCCCTCCCCGCGGCTCGAAGATGCCACTCGCCCTGGCTCGCGCCGACCGCAGCGGGCGCGAACCCGGGCCAGTGACGACGAGCCGGCGAGGAGGGACTTCCGCACCGGAAGTGCGGGCCCCGTGATGAGCTCGCCGAAGCGCTGGCGGGTACCAGCATCGGCGCAGCGCCGTCAGACCGCGAGGGTGTTTCGGCGTCCGCCGAAAGACGCCGGTCCGCGGGCCGGGTGCCCCGCGAGCAGGCCGGTGCCCAGGTCGGTGGGATGGTGCAGCACCAGGTTGATCTGCCGGACGCTGACGATCAGGTTGGCCTGGCGGAGCACGTGGGCGTGCTCGCTGGCCGTGGACACCGAGACCCCTGCCTGGCGGGCCAGCTCGCTGGTGCTGCAGCCCGGCGCACGCGCGATGCAGCTCAGGATCTCCGCCCGTGTCCGCCCCAGCAGCGCCACCAGGGCGTCGCCCGTGGCGGCGGGGCTCGCGGCGGCGCGGCGCGGAAGCGGACAGACCAGGACGGGCGGCAGCGCCGGATCCACCAGCGCCACCGGGCGGCCCCGGCAGAAGTATGACGGGATCACCGTCAGTCCCCGCCCGCCAAGCCGGATATCCCGGTCCAGGCCGGGCGGATAGTCGACCTCCAGCACGGGAGGGCGCCAGCGCACCACCGGCGTCAGGTGGGCGAGCAACTGCTCGGCGCCGCCCTCGACCAGGTGCCGTAACAGGATGGCGCGTTCATGGGCGAGGGCCGATTCCGCCTGCGGCCAGCGCGGCGTGAGCACCGCGTCGCGGTAGCCGGCCACGAGCCGCCCGAGCCGCTTCATGGCCCGGGCATCTCCGCGTGCGAGGTCCGTCAGCTCCGCGGAGGGCAGGCCGGCCTCGCGGCGCAGCAGCTCCATCTCGGCCCGCACCCGCCTTCTGGGCGTCTCCGAGAGCGCCTGCAGGGCCTGCTCGTCGCCCAGCTGGGCTTCGATCGGGGTGAGGAAATCGGGGAAGTACGGCCCCCGCGGGGCAAGAGGCAGCAGCACCGAGCGAACCGACGCCAGCAGACCGCTCTCGGTCAGCCGGGCACGGGTCTGCCGCCGCCAGAGCCCCATCGCTCCGCCGCCGTCGCGGGCCTGCAGCCGGTGCAGGCTGCCCACCAGCTCCCACAGCAGGTCGGTGCGGGTCGCCACCCGCGTGAGCGCGAGGTCTTCTGAGGTGAAGACGATCCTGAGGACGCCGCCGGAACGAGGTGGCATGTCATTCCCTTCCGGTGGATGACCTTCGCAAGTGCCCCCTCGATGCCAAGACTGCCACGAATGCGAGCGATCCGCGCGCTAGGTGCATGCCTGTCTAGCTGTTATACAGGTAATCATGCCGATCCAGCCGGTTACGGTGGCGGACGCCGTCGCTGACGAGCTGCGCCGCCGCCTGCTGTCCGGGCACTACCGGGGCGGCGAACAACTGCGCGACACCGACCTGTCGCAGGAGTTCGGGGTGGCGCGGCCCACGGTGCGCGCGGCCGTGCAGACGCTGGTGGCGGACGGCCTGCTCGAACGCGGGCGCGGGCGCAGCGCGCAGGTCCGGTCGTTCACCGCCGAGGACGCGATCGACCTGTGCCGGCTGCGCCGCCCGATCGAGACCGCCGCGGTCGAGCTGGTCATGTCGCAGGCCCGGCCGCTGGCCGGCGTGGAGGTCGCGGCGCGGCAGTTCGCCACGCTGGGCGACGACGTCTCGTGGGACGTGGTCGCCGGTCATGACGTGGCGTTCCACCGGGCCGTGTTCGTGGCCGCGGGCTCGGCCCGCCTGCTGCGTACCTTCGATGAGCTCAGCGCCGAGCTGCGCCTGCTCATCGCTCAGCTCCACCCGAGCTACGGCAGCGTCGCCGACCTGGCGCACGAGCACGAGGTGCTGCTCGCGGCGCTGCGCTCCGGCGACTTCCAGCGGGTCAAGGCCGCCTGGAACGAGCACTTCGACGACTCTGAACGGTTCTTCCTCGACCTCATCCAGGAGCGTGCACGGTGAACTTCGGCGACTTCGACGCCCTCAGCTTCGACTGCTACGGGACCCTCATCGACTGGGAGAGCGGCATCGCGGCCGTGCTGCGCGAATGGGCCGGGGCGCACGGGCTCCGGATGACCGGCGAGCAGTTGCTGGCGGCGTACTCGGCGCACGAGGCGCAGGCCGAGGCCGACCACCCCGGCGACCTCTACCCGCGGATCCTGGCGCGGGCGATGCGCGGCCTGGGTGCGCAGCTCGGCGTGCCGGTCGGCGACGACGAGGCCGAGCGGCTGGCGGTCTCCGTGCCCGACTGGCCGGCGTTCCCCGACTCGGCCGAGGCGCTCGAACGGCTTGCGCGCCGGTACCGGCTCATCATCCTGTCCAACGTGGACCGGGCCTCCTTCGCCGGCTCGAACAAGCGCCTCGGCGTCACCTTCACCAGCATCCTCACCGCCGAGGACATCGGCTCCTACAAGCCGTCCCCCCGCAACTTCGCAGCGCTGCTGCACGAGGCCGGGCGGCTCGGGGTGGCCGAGGGCAGGCTGCTGCACGTGGCGCAGAGCCTGTTCCACGACCATGTCCCGGCCAAGGCTGCGGGCCTGCCGACCGTGTGGATCAACCGCCGTCACGACAACCCGGGCGGGGGTGCGACGCCGGCCCCGTCGGCCGACGTCACCCCGGACCGGACCTACCCGTCCATGCGCGCGTTCGCGGACGCGGTCGACGCCGAGAACACCTGACCGCTGCGGCTGCTCAGGATTCGAGCTCGGCCAGGTCCTCTCCGGTGAGGTGGATCTCCGCCGCGGCCATGTTCTCCTCCAGGTGGCCGATCGAGCCGGTGCCGGGAATGGCGAGGATCGCCGGGGAGGTGGCGAGCAGCCAGGCGAGCGCCACCTGTGCCGTGGTGGCGTCGTGCCGCTCGGCGACCCGGGACAGGCGGGCCGGGTCGATCGGGTTGCGCCCTCCGCCGAGCGGGAAGAACGGCACGAACGCGATCCCGGCGGCGGCGCAGACGGGCAGCAGCTCGGCCGCGCCGCGGTCCTGCACGTGGAAGCTGTTCTGGACGGCGGCCACCGGGGCGATGGCGCGGGCCTCGGCGAGCTGGGCGGCGTCGATGTTGCTCACGCCGAGGTGCCGGATCAAGCCCTCCTGGCGCAGTCCGGCCAGGGCCTCGAAGCGTTCGGCGAGCGACTCGCCGCCCGGCCCGCCCATGCCGCCGACCCGCAGGTAGACCAGGTCGAGGCGGTCCACCCCGAGGCTCGTCAGGTTCTCCTCGACCAGGGCGCGCAGCTGGCCGGGCCCGGCCTGCCCGCTCGGCATGCCCTGGTCGTCCCGCAGCGGCCCGACTTTGGTGGCGATGACCAGCCCGGCGGCGTACGGGTGCAGCGCCTTGCGGATCAGCTCGTTCGCGGCGACGTCCTCGTGGCGGTAGAACCACGCGGTGTCGATGTGGTTGACGCCCAGCTCGACGGCCCTGCGCAGGACCGCCATCCCGGACTCCGGGTCGCGGACCGGGCTGGTGAAGGCCTTCCTCGGCAGGCGCATGGCGCCGAAGCCGAGCCGGCGTACCGGGAGATCGCCGCCGAGCTGGAACATGGTCTCTGTCATGACCTCAGCCTCGCCGATCGGGTGCTCCTGGCTCAAAGCGGTGGCAGGAAGCTGCCATACACTGAGGCCGTGGTCATCACCGTACGTGGCGAAACGGAGCTCGTGGCCAGGGCCGGGCACCTGTTCGCCACGGTCAAGGACGAGTTCGTGTGCGCGGCGCGCGATCTGAACACCTGGGGTCAGCCCGAGGCGCGCGAGGCGGTCAATCGGCGGGTGAGCGCGGTCGGGCACGTCGCCTTCACCGTGCGCAAGCTGCTCACCCCGGCCGCGCTCGCCGACGAGGACGGGCGGCGGCACCTCCGGCAGATCATCGCGCGCGGCGCTCAGGTGCGGATCAGCGCCTCCCCGCTCCCCTGTGAGACGATCGTCATCGACCGGTCGTTCGCCATCCTCGCCGAGGCCGTGCCCGCGTCCGGCGGGCCGAGGGAATACACCGTGACCAACACGCCGTCCGTGGTGGGCGGCGTCTGGTCGCTGCTCGAAGCGGCGTGGCAGGCGGCCACCGGCTTCGACGACTACCTGCGCTCCGACAGGCCGCAGCTCGACGCCGGCGGCCGGGCGGTGCTGCGGATGCTCGGCGACGGCCACACGGACGAGTCCGCGGCCCGGCGGCTGGGCCTGTCGCTGCGCACCTACCGGCGGCGGGTGGCGGAGCTGCTGGCCGTGCTCGAAGCGGGCTCCCGCTTCCAGGCCGGGGTACGCGCCGGAGAGCTCGGCCTCACCGGCTGACCTCAAGGCGTACGGCGGTGCGCGCGGAGGAGTCCGGCCTCACCGGCCTCAGGACGTAAAGCCTCCTCGGGCAGCGCCGGGTCGGCCCAGGACCCGTGCCGGGGCGGCGTCCAGTCGTGCGCGAAGGGGCCTTGCCGGGCCTCGATCAGCCCGACGACTTCCTGGCGCGCTTCGGCGACCCGGCGGTGAACGTGATCGTCGACCAGGCCGAGCCGCCTGCCGTGCCGGTATTCGTCCTCGTCCTTCCAGCGGTGCCGCGAAAGGTCCACGCCACCGGCTACCGCACCCGCAGTAGGTTTCCCGGCTCCTGCCGCAGCCGTCGCAGGCGGCTGCGGCGTCGGCGGCAGCGCGAAGTGCATCCGCCTGCGGGACGATCGGCGGCGGGCCGTGCGGACATCATCAGGTGACGTCCAGTCGCAGAGAGAAGGAGCCCCTCATGTCCGTCCGTCGCCTGCTCGCCGCCGCCGCAGCCGCCCTGCTCGGAGGCCTCGTGCTCGCCGCACCGGCAGCCGCGCACGTCCTGGCGCCGCCGCCCGACGTCGGTGCCTACGCCTTGACCGCCGGGCGGCTCTGGTCCATCGTGGCCGCGCTGCTGGGGCTGGCCGGCGTGGTCGTCGGCGGGCTGGCCCTGGCCCGCTCCGCCGGTCGGATCGGCGCCGGCAACGGGCGGAGGGGGGCGGTCGTGGCCTTGGTGGCGGGGCTGGCCGGCGCGGTCGGCGGCGGGCTGATCGTGGCCGCCGCCGAGGGTGGTCCCGGCACCGGCTACGGCATCGTCGGGGGCTATGTGGCCCTGGTGGTGGGGCTGCTCGCCATGGTCATCGGCGGGCTGGCCCTGGCCCGCTCCCGCCGCACGGGCTCTCCGGCCGGCCGGTGACCGATCAGCATCGGCCCGGGCCTACGCGGCCACCGCTCGTCACGATCTGAGGGACCGGGTCCTGGCATCATGAGGACCGTGATCGCCGTTGACGCCTTGGACGTTCCCGACCGGCCTCTTCGCAGCCGGCTGATCGAGCTGCTGGCGGGTGTCGAGCCCTGGGACGAGCAGGAGCGTACGCACCTCGCCACGGTCGCGGAGTGGGTCGCGAGCGGGGCTCAGCTCTGGCGGACACGAAAGCCCGACGTTCCCCCGATGCATCTGGTCAGCTACTTCGTGGCCTTCGATGAGGCCCGCTCGGAGCTGCTGCTGGTCGGTCACCGTGCGGCCGGCCTCTGGCTCCCCAGCGGCGGCCACGTCGAGCCGATGGAGGATCCATGGGATGCCGTCGTGCGCGAGTGCGCCGAGGAGTTGCACGTACCGGCCGTCCCGTCGGCGGTCTCCGGCGAGAAACCGTTCTTCGTGACCGTCACCCGAACGCGGGGGCACGGACAGCACACCGACGTGTCGTTGTGGTTCATCCTGCGGTCGGCGGCGGGCGACGTCGTCTCCTTCGACGAGGGTGAGTTCGAAGCGATCAAGTGGCTGTCGCTGCCGCAGGTCCTCGCCGAGCCCGGAGACGCTCTCGACCCTCATATGCACCGTTTCACCAGCAAGCTGATAGCTGCCCTGGCCCTCACGTAGCCGCCGTCGTGGGTGGCGAGCCCGGTCCGGACGGCGCCGCCGCGGGACGCATCCGGTACGCGCCGATCAACGCGAGGACGACGACCACCGCCATGGCCAGGAAGGCGTCGGAGAAGGCGGCGCCGTCCTGAGCGGAGTGCAGCGGGTTGACGGCGCCGCCGCCGCTCTGCTGCCTCGCGCTCACCAGGACACCGAACAGGGCCGGCCCGGTGCCGGCCCCGAGGAACTGGGCCCCTTGGAGGATCCCCACGCCGATGCCGACCTGATCGGGCGGCAACGCGCCGGCCGCGGCGCTGATGATCGGGGTCATCACGAAGATGAAGCCGACGCTGAGCCCGAGGATCCCGGCCCCGGCCTGGATCACCGACGGGCCTCCGGCGACCGCCGACAGGAACACGGCGAACAGTCCCATGACCGCCAGCCCCGTCAGTACCAGAGGCCGGGTGCCGACGCGGTCGGCGAGGCGGCCGATCAACGGCGAGACGACGGCGACGGCGACCCCCGCCGGGATCATGACCAAGGCCCCCTCCCCCGGGCCGAGGCCGTTGACGTCGACCAGCAGCAGCGGGACGAAGACCAGGGCGCCGAGGTTGACGATCATGGCCAGGAACGCGACGACGACCGCGGCCCGGTAGACCCGGTTGGTGAACAGCGCAGGCGGGACGAACGGCTGCGCGACGCGCACGGTGCGCCACCCGAAGAGCGCGATGGCCGCGACCGCCACGGCCAGGCTGACCCAGGACGAGGGTGCGGCCAAGCCGGCGACCTGCGCCTGGGTGATGCCGAACAGGACCAGCCCGGCCCCGGCGCCCAGGAGGATGCCGCCGGGAAGATCGAACCGGTCCGCACCCGCGGGGGCCTCGCCCGGCAGCACGCGCAACGCGGCGGGGAGCAGCGCCAGCGCGACCACGAGCATGAGCCAGAACAATCCGGGCCAGCCGATGAGCTGCCCGATGCCGCCGCCGACGGCCGGTCCTGCGGCGGTGCCGATGCCCGCGGCCGCGGAGAGCACGCCGATCCCCATCCCTCGCTTGTCCGCCGGCAGCAGCCTGGTGACGGCGATGATCGAGAGCACCGGTATCGCGGCCGCGCCCACCCCCATCACGATGCGCCCGAGCACGAGGACGAGAAGCTCCGGCGCGAGCGCGCAGATCAGGCTTCCCGCGGCGTAGGTCAGGAGGGCGAAGCAGAACAGCCGCCGCAGGCTCACCCGGTCGGAGATGCGGCCGTAGAAGGGGATGCCGATCGAGAACATCAGCAGGAAGCCGGTGACGACCCACGCGATTTCCGCCTCGGACGCGCCGAACTGCGTTCCGATCGCCGGGAGCACGAGATTGACCATGTCGCTGGCGATGACCGTGGCGAGCATGGCCGGCATGAGCACGGCCAGCAGGGCCGGGCCTGAGCCGGTTCGTTCGGTTGTGGGCGGTGCTGAGGTCATTTCGGGGCATCCTCCGTACGGCATTTACTGCCACTGTCGTAGTTACAGTTTGGGGAAAAGAGAGCGGCGGAGGGCTTGCCTCCGCCGCCGTTCGGCTAGCGTTCCCGGGACGCGAGCTCGCGTTCCCTCTCCAGCACCTGGTGGAGCAGATGAGCGATGGTCGTCCGGCCGAGCCGCTCTTCCATGGCCCGTTCGGCGTCCTGGAACTCCGTATCGAGCAGGGCCTGCATGTGGCGGCCGACCTCGCACGCCTCACTGGCCGGATGGGCGTGCCGCGAGAGGACCGGCCCTGCCTCGACGGCCGCGTAGGCGTCGTGGAGGGTGATCTCGCGCGGGGCGCGGGCGAGGGTCCAGCCGCCGTGCCGTCCCTCGGTGGACCACACCAGGCCGGCGTCCCGCAGGCTGCCGAGGATGCGCCGCACGAGGACCGGGTTGCTCGCCAGGCTGTCGGCGATCTCCGCGGAGGTCAGCGACTTCTCGCCCCAGCGCGCCAGCAAGGTGAGCGCGTGAATCGCGACCGCACTCCGGCTGCTGAGACCCATCCTGCCCCCTTCTCGATCGAACTGTAACGAGACTAGTTGCAGTTCGGTCGGCCGTCAATCTCACGCCGGAGAGCGCGGCAGCGACGTGTCATCGGTCCGGCGGGGTGAGCAACGGCATGAGGATGGCGTCGACGATCCTGGCCAGCTCCGCCCCGGCCGGGGGCTCGCCGGTGAGCAGGAACGTCTGGATGACCAGGGCGGGGCCGGTCCGGGCGATCAGCGGGACCGGCGCGCCGGCGGTGATCGCGCCGCGCGCGGCGGCCTGGTGCAGGGTGGCCTCGATGAGGCGCAGCCGGGGCTCGATGACCCGGACGACGAAAGCCTGCCTGAGCTCCGGGTGGCGGAGCAGGTCGATCATGACGTCCAGGCCGGGGCGGGCGGCCTCGCCCGCGAGGGCCTCGGCCATGATCGTGAGGGCGGCGAGCAGATCGTCCCGGATCGAGCCGGTGTGGGCGACCTCGCGGGCGGGGGGCAGCGTGCGGAGCAGGGCTTCGAGCACGAGGTCCTTCTTGGCCGGCCAGCGCCGGTAGAGGGCGGCCTTGCCGGTCTGCGCGCGCCGCGCCACCCCTTCCATGGTCAGGCCGCTGTAGCCGGCGGCCGCGAGCTCCTCCATGGTCGCCTGGTAGATCGCCTGCTCCAGGGCGGCGCCGCGGCGGCGGGTCTGCGTCGCCGCCGGCTCATGTGCTCTGCTCTCTGCCACCTCGCAATAGTAGACGCTTGCGTCTCTAACTCTGCAGGGACACAATAGGGAACGCGAACGTCTACTAAATTGGTGGTGGAGCATGACCACACTGACGGCGACGGTCTGCGTGGCCGGATGCGGGCCCGCCGGCGCGGTCCTGGGGCTGCTGCTCGCCCGGGCCGGGGTGGAGGTGGTGGTGCTGGAGAAGCATGCGGACTTCCTGCGCGACTTCCGCGGCGACACCGTGCATCCGTCCACGATCGAGGTTCTGGACGAGCTGGGGCTGGCCGACCGGTTTCTCGCGTTGCCGCATCACAAGGTGTCGACGGTCGGATTCGTCCGCGACGGCCACCGGCTGGACCTGGCCGACTTCTCCACCCTTGGGCTGCGATATCCGTACATCGCGTTCGTCCCGCAGTGGGACCTGCTGCACCTGCTGGTCGGCGAGGCCGCCCGCCACCGGAATTTCCGCCTGCTCATGCAGGCGGAGGCGTACGACGTCGTGCGCGACGGCGGCCGCGTCGCCGGGGTGCGGTTCCGCGGCCCGGACGGCGACCACCAGGTGCGGGCGCACCTGGTGGTGGCCGCGGACGGCCGGCACTCGGCGGTGCGCCGGGCGGCCGGTCTGCGTCCGCGCGAGTTCGGGGCGCCGATGGACGTGCTGCAGTTCCGGCTCACCCGCCGCGACACCGACCCGGACGAGGGCTACCACCTGCGCATGGCGGGCGGCAGATCCGTCGCGGTGATCAACCGTGGCTCCTACTGGAACATCGCCTACATGATCCGCAAGGGCGGGTACGAGGAGCTGCGGCGGGCCGGGATCCAGCCGCTGCGCGACGACGTCGCCGGCCTCGTCGGCTTCCTCGCCGATCGGGTCGGCGAGCTCACCGGCTTCGACGACACCAGATTCCTGGAGGTCCGGCTGAACCGGTTACGCCGCTGGCACGCGCCCGGGCTGCTGCTGATCGGCGACGCCGCCCACGCCATGTCGCCGATCGCCGGCGTGGGCATCAACCTCGCGGTACAGGACGCCGTCGCCGCCGCGAACCTGCTCACCCGGCGCATCCAGCAGGCGCAGGCCACCGGCGAGCCGATCGCCGGGCGGGCGCTGGCCGCGGTGCGACGGCGCAGGCGTACGCCCACCGTGGCACCCAGGCGCTGCAGCGCACCGCCCAGCGATTCGGCATCGACCGCGCGCTGCGCGGCCACGCCGCCCCCGACTACCGCGTGATCGCCCGGATCCCTCTCGTACGGGCGCTGATGAGCCGCCTGCTCGGCGTGGGCATCCGGCCGGAACACGTACGCCTGCCGCCCGATCCGCCGCGATGACCACCTGAACGGCCTGATCGTCACATCACCGAGCCCGAAGCCAGGACACGCCGCGGGCTCGGCGGGGCGTGCCAGCCTCTAGCATTTCGCAGGTGACCACCTACGACCATGATGCGTTCGAGTACCTGGACTTCTCGGCCCTGCCGCAACGCCAGCAGCGAATCCTCGCCACGATTCGGGACTGGGTGGTCAGGTACGGATATCCGCCCAGCACCCGCGAGATCGGCCACGCGGTGGGGCTGCGGTCGTCCTCGTCGGTGTCGAAGCACCTGAAGAGCCTGGAGGAGAAGGGGTTCCTCCAGCGGAGCAGCACGATGACCCGGCCGATCGACGTGCGGTTGTTCCTGCGGGGCTCGGCGCCGGAACAGTCCAGCAGCCTGGTGACCGTGCCCGTGGTCGGAGACATCGCCGCGGGCACGCCCATTCTGGCCGACGAGCACATGGACGACACGCTGATCCTGCCCCGCGACCTCACCGGGCGCGGCACCGTGTTCGGCCTCCGGGTGCGCGGCGATTCGATGATCGACGCCGCGATCTGCGACGGTGACATCGTGGTGATCCGGCAGCAGCCCGAGGCGCATTCGGGGCAGATCGTCGCCGCGATGATCGACGGTGAGGCCACCGTCAAGGTGTACCGCCGGCGCGACGGGCACGTGTACCTCGAACCCCGCAATCCCGCCTACGACGTCATCGACGGCGACGACGCCGTGGTGCTGGGCATCGTGGTCTCGGTCCTGCGCAGCGTCTGAGCGCTGGGTCTGAGCGCCGGGGCGGGGGCTTACCGAGGGCAACAGGGCCGGCGCGAGGGCCAGGACGCAGCCGACCGATGTTCCCACCGTGTGGAGGAGTGCCATGGCGCATTCTTCGGTCCGCAGCCCGTCAGGGCGCCGCCGCGGCTGGTGGCTCACCGTGCAGCGAGCAAGAACCTCTATTGGGCCATGCAATGGGGTGAGACAGCCGTCTATCTGACGCTTGCCCTGGCGCTGACCGGGATCGCCTACCTGGCTATACGACGCCGCGCCTGACCGGACCGTCCCATGGCGGCCGGTGTGGACGGTGGCGGCCAGTGTGGATCGTGGTCCGGTTGTCAGCCGCCGTCCTCGGCGTACCAGGTGGTGGCGCCCGGCGCGTCGGTGGCGCGGCTCCAGCCGAGCGGGCCGTCGAGCCGGAGGACGTCGTCGGCCCACGCCTGGGCCACCTCGTCCGTGGCGATCCGCGGCCTGGCCGCCCAGGACACCTCGCCGAGCAGCCGCCACCCGCCCGGATGGCGGTAGAGGGCGTACCGCTCCACCAGCAGGCCGCTCGTGGTGTGCCAGCCGCCGGCCGGATCGGCCTCGTCGAGGAGCCGCCAGGGCAGCAGCCTGCTCGCGACGAGCCGGCGGGTGGCCCACGCCTTGGCGGCGCGGTCGGACAAGTGGTCCGCGCTGCCGGCGAGCAGGGTGCCGACGACCAGATGGCTCCGCTGCCGGCGCAGTACGCGGACGACGGCCGTCTCGACGGGAGGCGGCGCGATCCGAATGTGCGGAGCCCGGCCAAAGCCGATCGGCTGGGTGTCGGCCGACCTGATGTCACCGGCTCGGCCGTCGGGCAAGGCGACGATCGGGTTCGGCATCGTGGCCGTGGAGGGACCGGAATGTGGCACGCCGTTCACCATAGGGCCAAATGTCCCCGCGGTCATGCCGATCGCCCTTCGTCGCCCTGCCCGGCCCAATCCGGGCCGGGGTCACCCGGGAAGGTCTGCGTCCGTCCAGGGCCGGAGCTTCTCGGGGTTGCGTACCGCCCAGATGCGCTGGATCCGGTCGCCCGCGAGGTCGAACGCGGCCACCGTCACGGTGACGCCGTCGTGCTGGGCCACCAGACCAGGCTGTCCGTTGACCGTACGCTCCAGGATCGCCAGGCTGGGGGCCCGGCCGGCGAGATTGACCAGGTAGCGGGCGATCTGCTCGCCGCCTTCGATGGGGCGGAGCACGGCGCTGGCCAGGCCACCGCCGTCGACGACCATCGTGGTGCCCGGGTCGAGGAGGCCGACGAGGGCGTCGATGTCCCTGGCCTCCCAGGCCTGCCTGAACTCCCTGACGACACCGGCCTGCGCGGCCGCCGGAGCGGCCGGAGCCGCGGGAGGCTGCGACGCGCGGATGCGGCGGCGGGCCGAGGAGGCGAGCTGGCGGCAGGCCTCCGGCGTACGGCCGACGATCTCGGACACCTCGGCGAAGGGGTAGCGGAAGACGTCGTGCAGGATGAGCGCGACGCGTTCGGCCGGGGTCATCGATTCGAGCACGACGAGGAAGGCCATGTTGACGGACTCGTCGAGGGTGACCCGATCGGCCGGGTCGGCCGGGGCGCCGCCCCACCGTCCGCTGATCCACTCCGTACGGTCAGGCAGCGGCTCGGGGATCCATTCGCCGACATAGTTCTCGCGCCGGGCCCGTGCCGAGCCGAGCAGGTCGAGGCAGATGCGGCTGGCGACGGTCGTCAGCCAGCCGCCCGGGGACGCGATGTCCTCCTGCTGCTGCCGGGACATGGCGTACCAGCGGACATACGTCTCCTGTACGACGTCCTCCGCGTCGGCCAGGGAGCCGAGGAGCCGATAGGCGAGATTGATCAGCTGACGCCGCTCGCTCATGATCGCGCTCAGGCCGTCTCCTGGCTCGGTTCGGGTGGTCATGGTGTCGCCGGCTTTCCCTTGTCGCAATTGTCCTCATCCATCAGACGAGACAGCGTACTGAAACGTGAGGTCAGCACGGTTCCTCACGTTTCCGGCGGTTGTGTCGTCGGACTTGTGAAGATCTAGAAGGGAACCTCACCATGTCCACGACCACGCAGGACGACCTTCAGTCACGGCTGCCCGACCCCGCCCAGTTCTTCCCCGAGCTGGGAGTCATCGCCGGAGCCATGGCCAAGGCCACCAGGAACGGTTCGATCCCGTACACCACCATCAGCCTGGTGCAGCTCCGTGCCGGTCAGATCGCCGGCAGCACGTACCACACCGTCCGGCAGACCGGCCTGCTCCGCAAGGCCGGGGAGACGGAGGAGCGCATCACGGCGGTGGCGTCCTGGCAGGACGCCCCCTACTTCACCGGCGCGGAACGGGTCGCGCTGGAGCTGGTGGAGGCCGTCCTCGCCCCGAACCCGTCCGGGGAACGCGTCCCTGACGAGTTGTACGCCAGGGCCGCCGCCCACTACGACGACAAGGCGCTGTGGACGCTCATCCTGGCGATGAGCCAGATCTGCTTCTTCATCCCCGTCGCCCTCATCGCCAGGCCGATCCCGGGCAAGGCTCCCGGGAAGAACTACACCGGCTGACGCCGGAGAGGCCGTCAGGAGCCGCGCGGGGTCACCAGGCCGGATTCGTAGGCGAAGACCACGAGCTGGGCGCGGTCACGGGCGTGAAGCTTGGTCATGGCCCGGTTGATGTGGGTTTTGGCGGTCAGTGAGCTGATCACCATGCGGCCGGCGACCTCGTCGTTGGACAGGCCCTGCGCGACCAGGGCGACGGCCTCGCGTTCGCGGTTGGTCAGCTCCTTCAGCCCCGTGCCGGCGCCGGTGCCGGGTGGCTGGGTGACGTACCGGTTGATCAGCTTGCGGGTGATCGACGGCGCGAGCAGGGCGTCACCGCGCGCGGCGACGCGTACGGCGTGGAGGAAGTCCTCCGGCACGATGTCCTTGACGAGGAACCCGGCCGCACCGGCGCGCAGCGCGTCGAAGACGTATTCGTCCAGGCCGTAGTTGGTCAGGATGACGACGTGGACCCCGGCCAGGGCCGGGTCCGCGGCGATGCGCCGGGTCGCCTCGATGCCGTCGACGACCGGCATCTGGATGTCGATGAGCGCGATGTCGGGCAGATGTTTCCTGGCCAGGGCCACGCCTTCCAGCCCGTCGGCGGCCTCGGCCACCACCTCGATGTCGTCCTCAAGGTCGAGGAGCGCGCGGAATCCGCTGCGCAGGAGCGGCTGGTCGTCGACCAGCAGGACGCGGATCATGAGGTCCGGTCCACGGGGAGTTCGGCTTGGACGGTGAAGCCGCCTTCGCCGCGCGGCGCCGCCCGCAGGCGGCCGCCGAGGGCGGTGACGCGTTCGCGCATCCCGAGCAGCCCGACGCCGGGCACCGGGGCGGCGTCCAGGGTGGCCTTGCCGTCGTCGTCGATGCGGATGGCCAGGGCGCCGGGACGGTAGTCGATCCGGACCGACGCCGTCGCGGCGGCGGCGTGCCTGGCGATGTTGGTGAGGGATTCCTGAACGATCCGGTACACGGTCCGGTCCACCGCGGCCGGCACGTCGGAGCGGTCTCCCTCGATCGTCAGCGTCGCGTCCAGGCCGGTCGTCCGGGCTCGTTCCACCAGCTCCGCCACGTCGTCGAGCCCGCGCGCCGGGGTCGTGCCGTCGTCGCGCAGCGCCTCCAGCGTCGCGCGCAGCTCCCGGGTCGCCTCACGTCCCGCCTCCTGGATGGCCAGCAGGGCCTCGGGGACCTGTTCGCCGCGCTTGCGCGCCACGTGCACGGCGACTTCGGCCTGCACCTTGATGACCGAGATCTGGTGGGTCAGCGAGTCGTGCAGCTCCCGCGCGATGTGCAGCCGCTCCTCGTCGGCGCGGCGCCGCGCGGTCTCCTCCTTGGTCCGCTCGGCCTCCTCCGCCCGCCGCTCGGCCTGCCGCAGCGCTTCGCCCGCGGCCCCGGCCGCGATCAGCCAGGCCAGCTCAAGGGCGCCGCGGGCCTGCGCGAACGCCTCCCCCGTGTCGTGCAGGCCCGAGGCCAGGGCCGCGAGCGGGAGAAGGGCCAGCATGATCACGCTCGCCGCCACCGTGATGGTGCGGTGGCCCGCTCGCACGGCCGCGTACACCGCGAACAGGTACGCGACCGCAGGCACGTCGAATCCGGCCGCCTGGTGACCCGCCGCGCACAGCCCGGTGACGGCCAGGACGAGAACCGGGGCCCGGCGGCGCGCGGCCAGCGCCAGGCCGCCGGCGGCGAGCAGCGCGTAGCCGAGCAGGTCGGGGAAGGTGCCGGAGTGCTGCCCGGACAGGCCGGTGACCAGCAGCGTCGCCGCCACGCCGACCGCGATGGCCGCATCCATGACCCCTGCGGGGACGCCGAACCGTCCTGTGCTCATGCGCGCACCTTAACCGGATGTCCGCGCGGACGACTCCTGCGCACGGATGACCGGCCGCCTACCGCATCCGCAGTACATCCGGCGTCAGGGGGCCGGCCGTCGGGTCACGTACGTGTGGTAACTGCAGGCGGCGAAGAAGAAACCCTCCTCGGCGTCACGTCGTCACAGTTCGAACCGGCTGCCCACCGCGTTCGGGCGGAAGCCGCCGGGCAGGGCCGCGGCCAGCGCGTGCTGGGCGAGCCAGCTCGTGCAGTGGGCGGGTACGACCACCGACGGGCTCTCCTCGGTCAGGGCGGCCACCGTGTGCTCGATGATCGGGCCGCTCCTGAGGTGGAAGCCGCCCATGACGGCGTGGAGGCGGTCGATCCCGGTCAGCCGTTTGGCGTGCCGGATGATGTTGACGATCCCGGCGTGGCCGCATCCGGTCAGCACGACCAGGCCCTTGCCGCGTACGTGCAGGAGGATCGCCTGGTCGTCGTGGACCAGGGGGTCCGGCTGCCAGACGCCGTCCTTGAACGCCTGGTGCGCGGGCGGCATGCCGGTCTCGAAGGCGGTGGTGCGCTCGACCTCGCCGGTCACCAGGAGCATGCCGTCCAGCAGGAAGGACGGACGGCGCTCCGCCACCACGGCGAATCCCGCGCCTTCGATCGCGGCCCGGCTCGGGGTGGGCAGTTCGAGTGCGCCGCCGGGCAGGACGAGGCGGCGGCGGGTCCAGAAGTCCGGATGGATCAGGATCGGCAGGTTGCGCGGGCCCAGCCGCCGGGCCAGGCCCTCCAGCCCCATGACGTGGTCGAAGTGCCCGTGGCTGAAGACGATCGTCTCGATGATGTCGGGGGGCAGGGCGAGCCGGTCGAGGTTCGTGATCAGCCCGTCCGGGCTGACGCCCGCGTCGAACAGCACCCGCCGGACACCACCGCCGTCCTGGACCTCGACCAGGGCCGAGAAGCCGTGCTCCGCGCGCAGGAAGTCGATCGTCCTGCCGCCTTCCGCCATGCCGCTCGGCACGATCGGGAGGGGGCCGGCGGACCCGCTCAGCCCCCATCGCCGTACGAGCCCCTCATCCGGCAGCAGGACGTCGGAGGAGTTGTCGATCAGCGTGGTCACGTGGACTCCGTCCACGGCCCGCAGGGTGATGTCATCCATGATGTCCGGTCTCCTTCGCCGGCCCGTCAGGCGCCCACACAGGCAGCCTGGCCGATGAGCCGCCACGTGTCGAGGGCGCCGCCGTGGTCCTCGGGCGCGCTGACGTACGGCGACCGCATGGTCTGCGGGATTGTCGGTACGGCCTGCCACCATGGCTCGCATGACGACGACCGATCCCTTGGCCTCGTTCCAATGGCTCAACATGCCCGAGGGCGCGGGCGGCGGGCCACTGGACGTGATCTTCAGCGTGGCCTTCTTCCGCGGGCTCGACCCGGCGCAGGTGGTGCGCCGCTTCAGCCGCGGCGACGACTCGGGGCAGGAGTCGGACTTCGACGGGCTCGACGAGAAGGCCTTGGAGTTCGTCCATGAGACGCACGGCGGTGACGGCGGCGGCCATGTGGGCGTCTTCCAGGCCGGTGAGTGGTGCGTGGCCATCGAGCCCTACGGGTGGATGGTCACGCTGCACGAGGTGGTGACCAAGCTGTCGAGGGGCTGCGAGGTGCTGGCGGTCACCCGGCACGACTACGCCGCCGAGCACAGCTTCGCGTACGCGATCGACGGCACGATCGTCACCGGCTACCGGCTGCGGCACCCCTACGACCGCTACGGCTCCGACCCTGACCGGCTCAACGGCTTCATGCGTGAGCTGGGCATGGGGCTCGACAAGCCGGCGGACGACACCGAATGGGACGCTGTCTGGGACACCAATCACGACACCGCCGTACCGAGGGGGTTCGCCCTGGCGGCGAAGGTCACCGGGGTGCCGTTCACATCGGACCTGCTCGGCCGCCCGATGCTCGTGGGGCGCATCCGCGAGCGATGACCGCCCAGCGACCGGGCTCAGTCGCGGACGCCCCGCTGCCCTCCGGTCTCAGCCGCGGGCGCCTGACTGCCGCCCCCGGCTCAATCGCGGAAGCCCCGCTGCCGCCACACCTTGAACAAGCGCTTGGCGGAGCCGCCGATCGGGCCGGCCGCCTCGTAAAGGACCTTCCGCGAGACCGGCTTGGCGTCCGCCACGGCAGCCACGGCGTCGTCGGGCGAGGCGATGGTGTGCGAGCAGACGCTCAGCAGATAGCCGGGGATCTGCAGCTTGGGGTCCGTGCATCCGACCAGCGGCACACCGACCGCGGCGACGACGGGGAAGACGGTGCCCGGGATGCCGATGGCCACCTCGGCCCGGGCAGCGGCCTGCACCGACGGCACGGAGCTGATCTCGAAGCGGTCCCAGAGAGTGCGATCCTCGCGCGGGTGCAGACCGACCAGGATGTGCTTGCCGGCTGCCGCCAGGCGCTCGGCCGCCGCGAGCAGCAGCTCGGCACCGGGTGCGGCGCCGCCGGTGGCGTCGGGCTTGGTCACGCTGGTCAGCACCAGTACGGTGCCCGGCTCCGGGACGTGCTCGGGCAGGTTGTCGGTCTGCGGGGTGCCGACGACCGTGATGTCGCGGCGGGTGCCCAGGTAGTCGTCGAACACCTGGGCCTCGGCCGGGGAGGACGCGGTGATCGCCCGCAGCCGCCCCCTGAACTCCGCCGCCCGCGGCGCCTCCACCGGCTGCTGGTAGGCCAGCGAGGCGGCCACCAGCGGCAGGCGGCGCAGGCGTTCGGCGCAGTCGGCGGGCCAGTCACCCGCGCCGGTCACGACGAGCAGATCCGCGTCGGGGACGGCGTCGAGGGTCGCGACCTGGACCGGGTCGTCCGGTTTCACGCCCGTACGGTCCGGCACGAGCTGGACGACCTCCCAGCCCAGGCGCGCGGCCTCCGGCAGCAGGGGCGCGGCATGGTAGGTGCCCCACGGCTCGTTCGTCGCGATCAGCACGCGTCGGCGGCGCGGTCCGCGGCTGAGCTCCTCGGCCGCGTACGCGGCGTTGGCGCCGCCGACCGCGACCAGGCCGGCGCCGGAGAGCAGGCCGGCGAGCATCGAACGGCGGGAGATCTCATGGTTCATGGCGGCGTCCCCGATCTTCATGAGATGCGACGATATTCGGACGTCCCTAACTGCCCGTTAATACCGATCGTCACTTCAGGGGTGAGGCGTCGAACTGGCGGCGACCGGCGCGCGGGCTACGAGCGGTTCGTTCAAGACCGCAGGGTCTCGTGCGAACGACACTGCCCGCATGACCGAGCGAACCTACACTCCCGCGCTGGGGCGCTTCGCCTCTACGCGCTTCTACGATTCCGTGATCGCTCTGACGCGCGAGCGCCTGTGGCGCGGCCTGGTCGCGATGCATGTGGCACCGCGGCCCGACGAGGTGATCGTCGATGTGGGCTGCGGCACCGGCTCGCTGGCCCTGTTGCTGAACCGGGTCGAGCCGCGAGCGCGGATCATCGGTGTCGATCCCGATCCTGACGTGCTGGCGAGGGCGCGGCGCAAGGCCGGCGCCGCGGGGCCGTCGCCGGTCTGGCGGGCGGGCATGGGCGACGCGCTGACGGAGGTCGTGGATGCCGGCTCGGCGAGCACGGTCGTCTCCAGCCTCGTGCTCCATCAGTGTCCGGTGGCGACCAAGCGGGCGATACTCGCCTCGATGCTCGCGGTGCTCCGGCCGGGCGGAAAGCTGGTGATCGCCGACTTCGGGCTGCAGCGGACGATGCTGATGCGCCTGGCGTTCCGCGTCGTGCAGCTGGCGGACGGCAAGGAGGACACCCAGCCCAACGCCGACGGCGTCCTGCCGGGGCTGATGTCCGAAGCCGGGTTCCGCGACGTGCGCGAGGCCGAGGTCGTGTCAACGGTCAACGGGTCGATCTCGATCTACGTCGCGCGCCGCGCCTGACGGGCGCAACACCCCACCGCGGCCGACCAGCGCAACACCCGCGCCGCGCCTGACCAGCGCAGCACCCCCCACCGCGACCGACTAGCGCAGCACCCCCGCCGCGCCTGACGGGCGCAGAACTCGCAGTGCGGCCGACGGCGTCAGGCCCATCATCTCGCGCATCTGCCGGGTGAAATGCGCCTGGTCGGCGAAGCCGCCCGTGATCGCCGCGTCGGCGATCGCCTGGCCGTCGCGCAGCGCCTCGGCCGCGCGGGCCAGATGCTGCCAGATACGCCAGCGTGTCAGCGGCATGCCCAGCTGGCCTCGTGCCAGGGCGCGCAGCCGCTGGGGTGAGAGCCCGACCTGGGCGGCGAGAGCCGGCATGGGGATCCGCTGGTCCGCCAGCGTGTTCATGGCCTCAAGCAGTCGCCCGTCGAGCCCGCTCGACGGACGGCCGCCGGTGGGACGGATCTCCTCTTCGCTGAGGCCGAGCAGGTCGGGGGCCGCGGTGATGCCGCCGTCGCAGCGTTCGCGCAGCCGGTCCGCGAACGCGCAATGCGGCTCGACGAAGAACGTGAGCAAGGTGGTGGTCGCGTGCATGCGGTGCCGCACCATCGGCGGCACGATCAGCGCCACGTCGCGGTGCTGTGTGCCGCCGGCATCGACCATGGTCACCTCGCCCTGGGCGGCGATGGCGACCTGGAACGCGGCGTGGGCGTGCGGGGCGTTGTCCGTCAACGGACCCCGATAGAAGGCGTAACCCTCGCGGATGGCGAAACGCGGCACCGTCCTGTCCACGCCCTCGATGCTTCCACACCGCGAACCACCCCGGACCCCACCCGACGGAGGCCGCCCTCAGACGCGGTCCACACCGCAAGCCGCCCCAGACTCCGCCCGACGGAGGCCACCCCCAGACGCGGGCCCACCGGACTCCACCCGACGGAGGCCGCCCTCAGGCGCGGGTCCCCATCGCGAGCCGCCCCGAACCCCACCCAGCGGGGGCCGCCCTCAGATGCGGGTCCACATCGCGAGCTCTCCCGGACTCCACCCAGTGGAGGCCGCTCTCAAGCGTGGGTGGTGAACCGTACGAACGGGATGCGGCGGCCGACCTCGCGGTAGTCCTGCACGCTGCCGTCGACGGCGAAGCCCATGAGCTTGCACAGCTGGCGGGCCGCGAACGGGTGGCGTGGCGCGTACCGGGCCATGATCTCGGCGCCCTCGTCGGCGGCGATCGGCACGGCGCGCGCCTGGAAGGTCTTTCCGCCCACCTGGACGGTGACGTCCGGGGTGGCGATGACGTTGCGGTACCAGTCTGCGCGCGGCCCGAATCCGGAGGCGGCCACGTAGCCGTGCTCGTCGTGCTGGACGATCTCGATGACGGCTCGGCGTGGCCGGCCCGAGACGCGGCCGGTGTGGGTGAGCAGCATGATCCGGTGGCCCAGTATCGGCCCCAGCCCCATCCCGTACAGACGGATGGGCAGCCGCCACAGCCGGCGGCGCAGGCCGGTCGGCGGGGCGGTCTTCTTGACGATCTCCATGCCTCTAGTCCTTTCCGAGGTCGGCGGTCTGCGGGGGCAGGATGCTGGCGGCGCCGAATTGGCGGCGCAGCACGGGTGCGAACGCCTCGCGCATGATCAGCCGGTTGGCGAGGCTCTGCGCGAGCAGACCGGCCCGGGTGCGCGGCACCAGCGAGCGGGCGAACACCAGCGCGTTGCGCTGCCGCCGCCGCACCTCCCCGCGCATCAGCGTCTGATAGCGGATGAAGGCGCGCTCGTGACCGCTGCTCTCGGCGGCCAATGAGTCGGCTCGTGAACTGGACAGTGAGTCGGCCCGTGGGTCGGCCCGTGAGCTGGACAGTGAGTCGGCCCGTAGGTCGGCCCGTGAGTCGGACAGTGACTCGGCCAGGAGGTATGCGCCGGCCATCGCCATGGACACGCCCTGCGCCGAGACCATGGTCATGCCGCCGCACGCGTCGCCGACCAGGGCTATCCGGCCGCGATGCCAGGCGGGCATCACGATCTGGGTCATCGTGTCCATGAAGACGGACTCGCTCGCGGGAGCGTCGGCCAGCAACGACGGCGTGATCCAGCCCATGCCGCGGAGGACGGAGCGGAGCAGGTCCAGGCGTTCGGCGCGCGGGACGGCCGCGGCGTCCGGCGACCTGAACAGGAACAGGGCGATCAGCTCGCCCGGCCGTCCCGTGGGATAGAGCACGGCCTGCCGTCCGGGCTCGGTGTAGTGGGCCCGGACGCGGCCCCAGCCGTAGCGGTCGGGCACCGGGTAGGAGGCCAGGCGGCAGCCGAGGTGGCGGGCGAAGCGCGGCTCAGGCCCGAAGCCGAGCTCGCGCGTCCGTGAGTGGATGCCGTCGGCGCCCACCAGCAGGTCGAACCGCTCTGTTCCGCCGCCGGCGAAGTCGATCTCGACGGCCTGGCCGGTATCGCGTACGGCGGTGATGGTCTCCCCGAAGCGGACCTCCACGTCGTCCTGGACCGCGTCCAGGAGGGCGCCTTCGAGGGTGGTGTGCATCAAGGCGAGATGCGGCCCTTGGATGATCTTGTCCAGGAGCGCCGCCGTCAGCCGGGCGCCGGCACTGCCGGAGGCGTCGACGAAGTCCACCGAGTCGACCGGCAGCTGATACGGCGTCAGCCGGTCGATGATGCCCATGCGTGCGGCGATGTCGTAGCCGGTGCCGAAGAAGTCGATGCCGTACCCGCCCAGGCGGCCGTGGGGAGCGCGTTCCACGACCACGGGCTCGATGCCGCGGCGCCGCAGCCAGTACGCCAGCGTGAGCCCGGCGACGCCGCCGCCGCAGATGAGAACCCTCACGATCCTTCCTCCAGCAGCTCCGCCACCGCGGACAGCGCTTCACCGGCGGGAAGCTCGGCGTCGATCATGTGGTGCAGCATCAGCCCGTCGATCGAGGCGGCGATCAAGGTGGCGACCCCCCTCAGGCGGTCCGGTGGCCAGCCGGGGTGCAGCCGGCCGAGACGGCCGGCCAGCTGCGTGCGGGCCCGGCGGAGCTCGTCGCGCAGCACCACGCCCAGGGCGGGGTCGCGCATCGCCCCCACGATCAGCTCCGCGGCCAGCCGGGTCGTGTGCTCGTCACCGGTGGCCTGGGGCAGCATCGCCTGCATCGTGGCCAGCGCCGCCCGCTCGTCCGCCGCCCCCAGCAGCTCGGCGACCAGCGGGGTGATGATCTGGTCCGTGGCCCGCCGGAAGATCGCCGCGTGCAGGCCGGACAGGCCGCCGAAGTGGTAGTGGATCAGGCCGGGGTTGGTGCCGGCGCGCTCGGCCACGGCACGCGTGGTGACCCCTGGCCACCCTTCCTGCCGCAGCAACGCGATGCCGGCCTCCACCAGTTGCTCGCGGCGGCGGTCTCCGCGAGCCGAATTTGGCCGATCGGCCAAGTTGGTCATATGGCCAAGTTAGCACAGAGCCCGCCCTCATCCGATCGGCAGAGCGGATCCGCCGTTCGGAGGAGTGAAGGGTCAGCCGCCGGTTCATGACATCGGTTGATGTGCGGCTTGCCGCCGGATTGAGAGGCTGACGACCTCCAATCGGAAAGGGGCGACAGACATGCCAGAAGCAAACGACGGCGGTACGCGTCTGCCGGACGTCAAAGCGGTGAGCCGCCGTGGGATGCTCGCCGGCGTGGGCGCCGCGGCGATCATCGTGCCGGGGGCGGCCAGCACGTTGGACACCACCACAGAAACGGAATCGGGCGTGGCGGCATTCGGGCCGGTGACGGTGCGTCCCGGCGACTCCCGCTACGACAACCTGTTGCGGGGCAACAACTTCCGGTTCGCGGGCCGGCCTGACGAGATCCGCGTGGTCGGGTCGACCGAGCAGGTGGTGCGCGCGGTGTCGGAGGCGGTGCGGTCCGGCCGGCGGGTCGCGGTGCGCAGCGGCGGTCACTGCTTCGAGAACTTCACCGCCGATCCGGCGGTGAAGTTGCTGCTCGATCTCTCCCCGATGGACGAGGTCGGCTACGACGCCGCCCGGCGGGCGTTCGCCGTGCAACCCGGGGCGACCCTCGGGCACGTGTACCGGACGCTGCTCAAGGGCTGGGGCGTGACGATCCCCGGGGGCGGCTGCCCGGAGGTGGGCGCCGGTGGGCACTTCGCGGGCGGCGGGTACGGGCCCCTGTCCCGGCGGTACGGCTCGGTGGTGGATCACCTGTACGCCGTGGAGGTCGTGGTGGTCGACCAGGCCGGCACCGCCCGCGCGGTGGTCGCCACCCGCGAGCCGGACGACCCGAACCACGACCTGTGGTGGGCGCACACCGGCGGGGGCGGCGGCAACTTCGGCGTGGTCACCCGGTACTGGCTGCGCTCGCCCGGCGTCACCGGCACCGACCCGTCCCGGCTGCTGCCGGCCGCGCCGCAGCGGATGTTGCAGCACGTCATCTTCTGGTCCTGGGAGCACATGACCGAAAAGGCGCTCACCGGGCTGCTGCGCAACTTCGGGACCTGGCACGAGCGCAACAGCGCGCCCGGCTCCAAGTACGCCGGCGTGTACGGGATCCTCCAGCCGTCCCACCGCGCCGGCGGAACCGTCATGCTGGTCGTGCAGATCGACGCGGACCTCCCCGACGCCGACGGCATGGCGACCGCCTTCGTGTCGGCGGTGACCGCCGGCGTGGACCTCACACCGGTGCTCGACCTCCGGCGGTCGATGCCGTGGCTGCACCGGATGACCTGGCCGGGCAGCGGCGAGCCTGGTGACGTGCTCGTCCGGCGATACAAGATCAAGGCCGGCTACCTGCGACGCTCGTTCACCGAGAAGCAGCTCGCGGCCATCTACCGCAACCTGACGAACTCCACCGGCGGCCAGGGCTCCGGCATGCTGCTCGTCGGCTACGGCGGCCAGGTCCGCGCGGTGGCGCCGGAGGCCACGGCGATCGCGCAGCGGGACGTGGTCATGAAGGCGGTCTACCAGACGATCTGGGGCGAGGAGGCCGACGACGCGGCGAACCTCGCCTGGGTCCGCGGCCTCTACCGCGACGTGTACGCCGGCACCGGCGGCGTGCCCGTGCCCGGCGAGGTCAACGACGGCTCCTACATCAACTACCCGGACGCCGACCTGGCCGACCCGGCCTGGAACACCTCGGGCGTGCCCGCGCAGCGGCTCTACTACAAGGACAACTACGCACGCCTCCAACGGGTGAAGGCCCGCTGGGACCCGCGCAACGTCTTCCGGCACGCCCTGGCCATCGAACCTCCCCGCTGACCTGGATCAGCGGGCACCGGGCGTGGACGTGGGGCCGGACCGCTCAGTCCAGCCTCGCCAGGTGATCACCTTGCCGGGGCGCCTCGTTAAGGTGATCGTCATGGTGTTGGTGTCTTATCTCGAACGTCTCAACCGGCGGCACCCATGGAGCCACAACGACCACTACGGCGGCTGGGTGGCCGGTCAGGTGGCCGCGTCCGGGGCGCGCCATGTCCTCGATGTCGGGTGCGGAACGGGTAATCTCGCCGCTCTGCTCAGCCGCCGCGCCACCGCCGCAGAACCCGTAACCGTCACCGGGCTCGAACCCGATCCCGCGACCGCCCGCGCCGCGGCGGAGCGCTTCGCCGACGACCCCGCGGTCACCGTCGTGCGAGCCGGCTTCGCGGATCGCGACCCGCACCGGCGCTGGGACGCCATCACCCTCGTCGCCGTCCTGCACCACCTCCCCCTGGTGCCCACCCTGCGGGAGCTGCGCGGCTGTCTCGCCCCTGGCGGGCGGCTCGTGGTCGTCGGCTGCTACCGGGAGGCGGGGCCCGCGGACCTGCTCACCGCGCTGCCCGCCATGCTCGCCAACCCGATCGTGGGGCTGGTCAAGCACCCCGCGCGCGCCGACGCTCCGCCCGTGCACATGACGGCGCCCACCGCCGCACCTCAGGAGACCCTGGCCGACATCCGGGCCGCGGCCGCACGGGAGCTGCCCGGCGCCCGGATCCGGCGCCGCCTGTTCTGGCGGTACACGCTGGTCTACGACGCCGCCGTCACCGCCGGGTGAGAGGACATGCGGAAGGCCCTCGCGAGGAGGGCCTTCCGGGGTCAGGCGCGTTCGATCACGACATGGTTTCCAGCTCGGCGCGCGTCACCTTGAGAGTGTTCTCCGGCAGCGGCGCGGGGTTGCTGGAGGTGTCCAGCGGATACTTGGCCTGGACGGGGTTGAGCAGTGCGGCGGGCGAGTCCGGGTAGGTTTCCAGGAACAGGATGTAGCCGCCGTCCTGGGTCATCGGAGTGGTGTGCTCCTCCTCGTAGGTCACGCCCTCGAAGCTCCCTCCGAGCTCCTTGACCTCGATCGACTGTCCCACCTGGGCCTGGCCCTTGAAGACCTGCACGACCTGGGCGGTGTAGACGGTGATGACCGTCGGCGGGGCCTCGGGCTGAGCGGCCACCCCGGCAGGGGCTCCCGCGTTGGGATTGAGGGCGGGATCCGTCTCCGCTGGATCGGGCGCTTCCACCTTTTCCTCGAGATACCGCGGCGCTCCGACGATGCGGGCCTCGACGACCAGGTTCGCCTTGTCGTAGAGCGCGTCGGCGCTTTCGTACTGGGGATAGTCGGCTCGATAGAGGACGGAATCCTCATGCGCCGAGCAGGCGGTCACGAACACCGCAGCGAGGACAAGCGCGCCAAGACGCCGTAACACAGGCCGGCCTCCTTTAGTAGTAGGCGTTGACGTCGGCGACATCATGCGACTGGGGCTTGGTCATCGAATTACGGTTCCTGCTGGTGTTCATGATCGAGGTGGTCGAGTTGTGCGCGAGGTTCAGCGCGTGCCCGAACTCGTGAACCAGCGTGCTCGTGACGAAGTTCGAGAAGTTCGACGCGTCCCGGTTGATCGTGCGGGAGTTCAGCTTGACGTACATGCACATCCCGCCGCACCGCTGGTAAGTCCCGTACCAGGTGTTGCTGTAGGACTTCACCGTGATCGTCGAGCCCGAATTCGAGCTCTTGTAGAAATTCGCGGGGCTCGACGTCGCATTCCAGTTGGACAGCGCCCTGTTCATCGGCGTCTGCCAGGTGCTGTTGTAGCTGTAGGGGTAGATATGGATGCTGGCGATGTCCTGGCCGGTGCCGTTCCAGTGGGCGGCGGCCGGAGAGACGCCGGTCAGCATCATCAGCGTGGCCATGAGGGCCACCGGAACTGCCCGGCGCACATTACGCCTTAACGCTCCCGAATGCATTTCGAGATGTCACTCCTTGCGTCCTGGGGGGTGCCGTGCGTGAACACAAAAAAGAGCCTGACAACCGAGATGAGAGTCAAGGCCCGGTATCGAAGAGGAGCCTCGGAAGCTGATCAAGCGCTTCGATCGGAGTATGGACGCCAGAATGATCACGTGTCAAGAACGGCATAAAGTACGCGGATCCCCTGGGTTATCGGCACGGAACGCGGGTGGCGCGAATGCCCGCGTCCGGCGCGATCAGCGGGGGGCCGCGCAGGCGCGCAGGGCGCCTTCAAGCCGGGGGTACGCGAACTCGTACCCGGCCTGGCTCATCCTGGCGGGCACGACGCGGCGGCCGCCGAGCAGGATGTCGGCGCCGGCCCCGACGAACACCCGCGCGAGCACGGCCGGGGACTTCCGCGGCGGAGGCGAGCCGACCACCCGGGCGAGGGTCTCGGCGAACTCGCGGCTGCGTACCGCCTGCGGCGCGACGAGGTTGTAGGCGCCGCGCCAGTGTTCCTCGGTCACGGCGCGCAGGACGAACTCCACCACGTCGTCCAGGTGGATCCAGGGCAGCCACTGCGTACCAGGGGCGAAGTAGGCCGCCTTGCCTTTGCGTGCCTGCTGGAGCTGGTATTCCAGGCCGCCCTCGGCGGCCAGCACGTACCCCATGCGCAGCAGCACCACCCTGGTTCGCGGGCCGGCCGCCTCGGCGGCGGCCTCCCATTCCGCCGATCCTTCGGCGTAGTGGCCGGGCAGTGGCGGGGTCGTCTCGGCGACCTCCTCATCGGAGGGTGCGCCGAACCCGTAGACCCCGATCGACGAGGCGCTGATCAGCGTACGTGCTCGTGCCGGAGCCGCGCGTAACGCGGCGACCAGCCGTTCGGTGCCCGTGATCCGCTGCTGGGTCACCTTGTGCAGGTATCGGCGCCCGGTGAAGGGCCGGAACACCGACGCGCCCGCCAGGTTCACCACGTGATCGGCGCCGGCCAGCAGCGCCGCGCCGTCGCCGGTGATCTCCTCCTCCTGGCGGTAGGCCACGTAGTCGCCGGCGCCGGGGACGTGCTCGCGCGCCCCGCTGGGGTCGCGGGCCAGCACCGCGACCTCGTGCCGGCCCGCCACCAGCGCGGCGACCACGGCGCGGCCGATCAGCCCGGTCGCGCCGATGACGGCGATCCGCTCAGCCATCGTCCTGCCCGCCTTCGCGCTCGGTGGTGTCCGCGGCCAGCAGCTTCGGCAGCTGGCCGAGCAGTTCGTCGTGCCAGTCCAGCTCAAGCTGCAGCCGCCGCAGGGTGTGGTCGAAGATCACCCGTTCCATCGCGGTCAGGTACGGGTCGGCCTCGTCGCGCAGGTGCAGCATGGACTGGTGCTGGTGGGACAGCGAGGCGCGCCGGTCCCGCAAGGCCGCGCCGACCGACTCCTCCGGCATGTCCTGCACGTGCAACAGAGCCAGGTCGATCGGGTTGGGCAGCATCCGGGTGTCGCGCAGCGCCGTGGAGCGGTGGATCTCCAGCTCGTGCCGGCCTTCGGTGGTGATCTCGTAGATCGTCCGCGGTGGCCGCCCGCCCTGCCGTTCGGTCCGCAGCGGGCGCACCAGCCCCTCTGCCGCCATCCGCTGCAGCGCCCCGTACAGCGAGCCGGGCTTGACGTCGGTCCACAGGTCCAGGTGGTCGAGCTGGGCTGCCCGGCGGATCTGATGGCCGTGCATCGGCCCTCGGCGGGCCAGCTCACCGAGGACGAACAATCTCGTCGAACTCATGCGATTACTCATACATGACTAATCGTCTATGAGCAAGGTCAGGGCCGATGAGTTTCGCGCGCCACGGCTGTCTAATGAGCGGGGACGGTCGCGTTCCCCCATCGAGAAGCGGAAGTGGTGCGGGATGAAGCTGGTCGTACAGGAGTTCCTGACGCTTGACGGTGTCTCCCAGGGCCCGGGGTCCCCGGACGAGGACACCAGCGGCGGGTTCACGCGAGGCGGCTGGTTCGTGCCGCATCTGGACGAGGAGTTCGACCGGCTGGTCAGCGCCTGGCTCGGCGAGGCGGACGCGTTCCTGTTCGGCCGCCGTACCTATGTGAGCTTCGCGCGGGACTGGCCGAAGATGACCGACCACCCCTCCGCCGCCGCGCTGAACGGCCTGCCGAAGTACGTGGCCTCCCACAGCCTGACCGAGGCCGCGTGGGACCCGACCACGATCCTGTCCGGCGACGTCCCCGCCCAGGTCGCCGAGCTGAAGCGGCAGCCCGGCCGTGAGCTGCAGGTCCACGGCAGCGCCGAGCTGGCCCAGTCCCTGCTGGCCGCCGGGCTGGTCGACACGTTGCGGCTCGTGATCGCCCCGGTCGTGGTGGGCCAGGGCCGGCGCCTGTTCCCGGACGGCGGCGCCCCGGCCGGCCTGCGGCTCGTCCGCCACGAGATGACGCCGGGCGGCCTGTCGGTGCACACCTTCGAATCGACCGGCGTCCCGGCCTACGGAACCTACGGCGCCACACCGTAGGCCAGACGTCAGGAGTCCGCCGCCGGGACGCCGAGGACCGAGAGGAACGCCGCGGCGGCGGGCGACGGCGGAAAGCGGCTCCAGATGAGGTGCTCCATGCGTGCGGGAGCATCGCGAAGCCGGAGCACCGGCAGATCGGGCAGCTCGGACACGAAGGCGGCGGGCAGCATCCCGATGCCCAGGTCCTGGCGGATCAGGCGGGCCATGAAGTCCACGGTCGTCACTTCGAAGGCGACCTCGCGCCGGACTCCGGCCGCCGCGAACGCCTCGTCCGACTGCGCCCGCGCGGCGCTGCCCGGTGGGAAGTCGACGAACGGTTCGTCCGACAGCTGGTGCAGGTCCACGCGTTCCCTGGCCGCCAGCGGGTGACCGGCCGCCACCACGGCGACGAGGTCGCCGCGCGCCAGTTCGCGGCCGCGCACGCCCTTGGGACGCGCGCCCAGGGGAAGCCCCAGGAAGGCGGCGTCCAGGGTGCCCTGCCGGACCCGTTCGGTCAGCTCCTCGCTCGCGCCCGAGCGGAGGCTGATGCGTACCTGCCGATGCCGCAGGTGGAACCGCTTCAGCGCGGCCGGCAGATCGACCGCCGCGACGGTGGGGATGGCGCCGACGGCGAGCCGGCCGCGGATCTCGCCCGCGGCGGCCGCCACCTCGGCTTGGGCGCGTTCGGCGGCGTCGAGCGCCTGGCGGGCGGCGGGGAGGAACGCCTCGCCCGCGGGGGTGAGCCGGACGCGGCGGCTGGTGCGGTCGAACAGCTTGGCGCCCAGCTCGCGTTCCAGGCGGGCGATCTGGTGGCTCAGCGCGGACTGGACGACCAGGCACTGCTCGGCGGCGCGGGTGAAGTTGCTCGTCTCCGCGACGGCGACGACGTAGCGCATCTGCTGCAGCTCCATGGATCCATCGTGATACACGATCGATGAGATGACAAACATGCATTGGACTCATTGATCCCTTGTCGCCGAAGCTGGGGCCATGACGGCGACGAAACAACACATGTCCCGCGGGCTGCTTCTGCTCATGTCGGTGGCGACCGGGCTGGCAGTCGCGGGCAACTACTTCGCGCAGCCGCTGCTCGACCTGATCGGCCGGGAGCTGGGGATCGGTCCCTCGCCGGCGGCGCTGGTGGTGACGGCCGCGCAGGCGGGGTACGCGCTGGGGCTGATCCTGCTGGTGCCGCTCGGCGACCTGGTGGAGCGGCGGCGGCTCGCCGTGTCGCTCTACGCGGCGACCGCGGTGTTCCTGCTGGTGTCGGCCGTCGCCCCCAACGGCACGGTGCTCCTGGCCAGTACGGCGCTGACCGCGCTGACCTCGGTGGGAGCGCAGATCGTGGTCCCGTTCGCGGCGACGCTGGCGGACCCGGCCGAGCGCGGCCGGGTGGTCGGCACGGTGATGACCGGGCTGATGCTCGGCCTGCTGCTGGCGCGCACCGCGTCCGGGGCGTTGTCGGAGCTGGGCGGGTGGCGGACGGTCTACTGGGTGAACGCCGTCCTGATGGTGCTCATGGCCGTGCTGCTGCGGGTCTTCCTGCCCCGGCTCGGCGGTGACGGCGGCGGCGGGTCGTACCTCGGTTTGCTGCGCTCGACGATGGCGATGTTCCGGTATGAGCCGTTGCTGCGGTGGCGGGCGGGGATCGGGGCGCTGAGCCTCGCCTCGTTCAGCGTCCTGTGGACGGCGCTGACCTTCCTGCTGGTGCAGCCGCCGTACGGCTGGTCGGAGTCGGCCATCGGCCTCTTCGGGCTGGCCGGTGCCGTCGGTGCGCTGACCGCCATGGTGGCGGGGCGGCTGGCCGACCGCGGCTACGTGCAGATCGTGACCGGCGTGGGGACGGTCCTGCTGCTGTCGTCCTGGGCGGCGATCGCGGCGGGTTCGAGCTCGCTGGTCTGGCTGCTGGCCGGCGTGATCACGCTGGACCTCGCCCATCAGGCGGTGCTCAACAGCAGCCAGAACGTCCTGTACGCGCTGCGCCCCGAGGCCCGCAACCGGATCAACTCCGCCTTCATGACCTCCCTCTTCGTCGGCGGCGCGGTGGGATCCGCACTGGCTTCGGCGGTCTGGGCGTACGGCGGCTGGACCGGCGTGTGCGTCCTGGGCGCCACCCTCTCGGCCGGGACCGTCGTCCTCTGGACCCTGGAACGCGTCACCGCCGGCCGGGCGGCGCGGAAACCCGCGAACACCCCGGCTGACACCCCCGCCCATGCCGTCTCGACCGAAGGATGACGAACATGTCACGCACTGTCCTGATCACCGGAGCCACCGGAACCGTGTCCAGCGCGCTGCTCGATGCGCTGAAAGGGGCCGACGTGCACCTTCGCGCTCTCGTCCGCGAAGAGTCCACGGGCTTGCGCGAGCGCGGCGCCGAGGTCGTCACCGGCGACCTCGACGACGCCAGGTCGTTGCCGCCCGCCTTCGAGGGCGTGCAGGACCTGTGGCTGCTCACCCCGAACGGCCCGCGCGCTCCGGAGCACAACATGAACGCCGTGTGGGCCGCCCGCCAGGCCGGAGTGGAGCGCGTCGTGCGCCTGTCCGTCGTCGGCGCGGCGCACGACGCGCCGAACCGCA
Organism: Nonomuraea rosea; assembly: GCF_039539705.1. Classification (NCBI taxonomy): domain Bacteria; kingdom Bacillati; phylum Actinomycetota; class Actinomycetes; order Streptosporangiales; family Streptosporangiaceae; genus Nonomuraea; species Nonomuraea rosea. Next base: position 71,202 of record NZ_BAABDQ010000024.1, read on the forward strand.
GCGGCCGGCTGCACGCGCTGTCGGACCGGGAGACCGAACGATGCGGCCTGCGCTGGACGATCCTGCGTCCCCACTGGTTCATGCAGAACCTGCTGAACGAGGCGGGCGACATCGCCGCCACCGGCACGTTCTCGCTGAACATGGCCTCGGCGCGGATCGGCATGATCGACGTCCGCGACATCGCCGAGTGCGCCGCCCGGGTGCTCCTCGACGACCCGGATCGGCACCACGGCGAGACGTACACGCTCACCGGCCCGCGCTCGCTGACGTTCGACGAGGTCGCGGGCCAGTTGAGTCTCGCACTCGGCAGGTCCGTCACGTACCTGCCGGTCGGCGACGACGCCAAGCGCGAGACGCTGCTCGGCTACGGCGTCCCGGTCTGGATCGCCGACATGCTGGAGGAGTACGCGCAAGCGTACGGCTCCGGCTGGGGGGACGTCACCACCCGTACGGTCGGCGACCTGCTCGGCCGCCCCGCGCGCGACCTCGCCGACTTCGCCCGCGACCACGCCGCGGCGTTCACCCCGGCCGGCGGCGAGCTTGCGTGAACGTACGATCGATCGTACGTTTTGTTTATGACGCCTTTCCCCGCTGAGGAGTCCGACCCCTTCTGCCTGCCGATGCAGAGCGCGACGTGGCTGGCCGACGCGCCCTGGCGGCGCTTCGCCTCGATGGGCGACAGCCTCGCGGCCGGGACCCACGGCCCCAGCCCCGGCTACGCCGACATGGGCTGGCCCGACCGGCTCGCCGGCCTGCTCCGCCGCGTCCACCCCGGCCTCGCGTACCTGAACACCGCCGTCATCGGGGCGACGGCGGCCAAGACGCTGGACAGGCAGCTGGGCCGGATCGTGAAGTTCGGCCCCGACCTGCTGCACATCTCCTGCGGCGCGAACGACCTGTGGCGGCCCGAGCCCGACCTCGCCACGATCGGGCGGACCATGCGGCAGCTGTTCGGGCGCGCCGCCGCGACCGGCGCGCTGCTGACGACCTTCACCCTGGGCCGGGCCTTCGTCGTGCCGGGCTTCCCGGACTGGCACGACCGGGTCCGCGCCCTGAACGGCGTCATCCGCGAGCTGGCCGCCGAGCACGGCGCGGTGCTGGCCGACATGTGGGATCACCCGGTCAACGACCGGCCGGACCTGCTGAGCGCCGACGGCATCCACTTCTCCGCCGCAGGCCAGGCCGTGATGGCCGCCGAGCTGGTCAAGGCACTCGCGCTCCGATCTGAACTGATCAGGAGGGCTCCAGGGGCAGGGGGCGGCGGGGCACCGGCGCGGTGTGGATGAGCGACGTGGTCGTGTGACCGTACGGGGTGAACAGGTCGAGGATCGGTTCGAGCTCGTCGACCCCCCGCAGGTGCATCGTGAAGTAGAAGCAGTCGTCGCCGGTCATCCGGTAGCACTCGACGATCTGGGGAACCTCCTGGGCGATCTTGGAGATGCGCTGCAGCTCCCTGATCGCCGGACGGATCCGTACCATCACCGTGACCGGGAACCCCAGCGCCCGCGGATCGACCTCGGCCCGGTAGCCGGTGATCACCCCCGACTCCTCCAGCCGCTGCACCCGGTCGGCCACCGCCGGGGCCGACAGAGCGACCCTGCGGCCGAGCTCGGCGAAGCTCACTCTGCCGTCGACCTGCAGCTCGGCGAGAATACGAAGGTCGAGGGCGTCCATTCCCTTCGGTTCGTACGCACGCTCGGGTCTGATCTTTCGATTCGCCATTCTTCTAAATTACGGAGTGGCCGACCATGGCGTCATGCCGCACACCGGCCCTCGTGCCGTCCTTTCCGCGGCGCCTCCATGGACCTACTTCATCGGGAGCGCCGTCTTCCACTACCTCGGCCCGGCCTTCGCCGTGCTTCTGTTCACCGCGCTCGCCCCGCTCGGGGTGGCGGCGCTGCGGATCTGGAGCGCCGCACTCGTCTTCGCGCTCTGGCGCCGTCCCTGGCGGACCCTCGCCCGGATGGACGCCGCGAGCCGTCGTACGATCATCGCCTGGGGCGCGGTGCTCGCGGCCATGAACGTCTGTTTCTACCTGGCGATCGCCCGCGTGCCCTTGGGGACCGTCGCCGCGATCGAGTTCCTGCCGGTCATCGTGCTGGCGGCGCTCGGGGCCCGTACCGTACGTAACCTCGTGGCGCTGGTGGCCGCCGTCGGCGGTGTCTACGTGCTGACCGGCATCCGGCTGGAGGGGGAGCCGCTGGGGCTGGCGTTCGCCTTCGCCAACGCGGTGCTGTTCGCCGCCTACATCGTGCTGGCCCACCGTACGGCCCGGCGGCTGCCCGGCGTCGACGGCATCGACGGGCTGGCCGCCGCCATGCTCGTCGCCTGCGTGCTCGTCGCGCCGGTGGGCGTCTGGCAGGCCGCGCCCGCGGTGTTCGAGCCGATCACGCTGGCCGCCGGGATCGGGGTGGGGATCTGTTCGTCGGTGATCCCGTACGTGTGCGATCAGCTCGCCATGGCACGCATGGCGCGCTCGACGTACGCGCTGCTGGTGGCGCTGCTGCCGGCCACGGCCACGGTGATCGGCATCGCCGTGCTCCGGCAGCTCCCCTCGCTCGCCGAGCTCGCCGGAGTCGCTCTCGTGGTGCTCTCGGTCGCCGTGCACCGCGAGTCCGCTACCAAGGTTCCACAGAAAGGCGCACCTGAATGCAGTACGTGAAGCTGGGCTCGTCGGGGTTGCGGGTCTCCCGGATCTGCCTGGGCATGATGAGTTACGGCAGTCCCCGTTCCCGGGACTGGATCCTGCGCGAGGACGCGGCCGAGCCGATCGTGCGGCGCGCGGTCGAAAGCGGCGTGACGTTCTTCGACACCGCCGACATGTACTCGGAGGGCGCGAGCGAGGAGATCACCGGACGGCTGCTCGCCAAGCTCTTCGCCCGCCGCGACGACTACATCCTCGCCACGAAGGTCTATTTCCCGACAGGTCCGGGCCCGAACGACCGGGGGCTGTCGCGCAAACACATCTTGGCCGCCATCGACGACTCACTGACCAGGCTCGGGACCGACCATGTCGATCTGTACCAGATCCACCGCTGGGACCCCGAGACGCCGATCGAGGAGACCATGGAGGCCCTGCACGACGTGGTGCGGGCCGGCAAGGCCCGCTACATCGGGGCCTCCAGCATGTACGCCTGGCAGTTCGCCAAGGCCCAGCACATCGCACGGACAGCCGGCTGGACCGCGTTCGTGTCGATGCAGAACCACTACAACCTCGTGTACCGGGAGGAGGAGCGGGAGATGCTCCCGCTCTGCGTGGACCAGGGGGTGGGCGTCATCCCGTGGAGCCCGCTCGCGCGCGGGCTGCTCACCGGGAGCCGCCGGCGCGACGGCCGGCGGGACACCGTCCGATCCGGCAGCGACCCGCTGGCCGGCAGCATGTACGAGGACGCGGACTTCGACGTCGTCGACGTGGTGCGCGCGGTCGCCGATGAACGCGGCCTGCCCGCCGCGCAGATCGCGCTCGCGTGGCTCCTGGGAAGGCCCGGGGTGAGCGCGCCGATCGTCGGGGCGAGCAAGGCGGGTCATCTCGACGACGCGATCGCGGCGGTGGACGTGGCCCTGAGCGAAGAGGAGACGGCCCGCCTGGAAACCCCCTACCGGCCGCACCAGATCATCGGGCACTCCTGAGCACCCGCCCGCTCGACCCGCGGATCATCCAGGAAACGCCGCACGGCCGGGCAGGCCGGCGTCCCACCGCAAACGCCTTTGCGGATGTATAGCCGTATACGACTGATAGTATTCGGGTATGCCCTTGACCGCGGTGGACAACCCACTGACCCTGCGGCTGCTCGGCCTCCTGGTGGAGCAGCCGATGCACCCCTACGCGTTGGCGGCCGCGCTCAACGAGCGCTACCCGTACCTGAACGCCAAGAGCGGCTCCGTCTACACGCTCGTACGGTCGCTGGAGGCGGCCGGCTGGGTGGCCCCGACCGGGGTCGAGCAGATGGGCAACCGCCCGGCACGCACCGTCTACGCCCTGACCGAGCAGGGCTGGGACGTCTTCAGGGACCGGGTGCGGCGGCAGATCCGCGAGGCCAAGGTGGCCACCTCGGCGTTCGTGGACGCCCTGGCCTATCTCGGCGCGCTCGACCGGGCCGAGGCCCCGCACGTGCTGCGCGGGCGGCTGGAGTCACTGCGGGAGCGGATCGCGGAGCTGGAGCGGGCGAACGACCCCGGCCTGCCGGAGATCATCATGATCGAGGTCGGGTTCGTCCTGCACCAGCTGCGCTCAGAGGCGGAATGGATCAGCGCGCTGATCGCGCGCATCGACGACGGCGAGCTGGCCTGGCCGGCGAAGGGACAGACATGAGCGGATTGACGTACGGCATCTACGCGGCCGGCCAGGTGGCCGCCACGGCGGGCCCGCCGGACGACCCGGCGGCCATCGACGACCTGGTCGGCGGGCTGAGCGGCGGACGGCCCTTCGTCGTGCGCGAATACGTGCACTTCCTGGGGACGCCCGCGGACCCCGAGAAGGCCCAGGTGCTGGCGCCCGAGCGGCGGATGCGCGAGCTGACCATGCCCGACGAGTGGTATCGCACCGGGAACCGCCGGCTCGACCTGGTCCTGTGCTACCTGCCCGAAGAACGCGACCTCGACGGCTGGCTGGCCTTCATCGAGCAGGCCGTCCACCGGTACGGGGCCCTCGCGCACTTCCTGCAGATCACCCTGGAGCCGAACTTCAAGCTGCCCTGGATCGACGGCAGCTCCCCCGGAGTGCTCGACGCCCTCACCGCCGGGACGCGCCACGCCCGCCGCCTGCTCGACGCGGCCGGGCACCGCGACGTCCTGCTCGGCTTCTCCGTCGCCGAGCCGCCGGAGTTCCTCGGCGGCGACGAGGAGTTCTGGGCGCATCTGGAGGCGCTCGCACCCGCGGACTTCGCGGCCCACATCGACTACGTGGGCCTGGGGCTCTACCCGGACGCCTTCTCTCCCGTGCCGGAGCCCGCATTGGCCGGGCTCACCGAGCACGCGCTGCGCCAGCTGCGCGAGGAGAGCATGCCCCGCGCCCACCTCGGCCCGGACGTGCCCATCCACGTCGCCGAGAACGGCACCCCCACCGGACCCGACCACCCGCCGACCAGGCCGCCCGGCTCGACATCATGATCCGTACGGTGGCCGCCGCCGCCACCCGCCACAACGTCACGCACCACGAGCTGTTCGGCCTGCGTGACGCCGACTCCGCCCGCGCCGAGCCGGCCGCCCAGCTCGGGCTGACCACCAGCGACTACCGGCCCAAGCCTGCCTACGACGTCTACCGCAAACTGATCACCGAAAGCTGAGCCGGGCAGTGAGTGGCGGCGCAGGCGGCGCCGCGTGTCGGAGTGCAGCACTTGTGCGCGCCGTGGCAGCTCAAGCTGAGAAGCGGCCGGGTGATCCGCCTGACCGACGCCCGGATGTTCGAGTATCCGAAGGAGAAGCGCAGCGGCCGTGCCGCGTTCGCCCTCTCACCGCATGGCAGTCAGGCAGCCTATTTCCGCGTGCGTACGGGGGCAGGAGGGGGCGCCTCCCCCGCGCTCCATGCGAACGCCAACGGGCTGCTCTGGGACCGGGCGAACCACCTCGACCTTCTGACCAGGGCCGCCACCAAGGACGGCGAGGTCTGGCGCTGGCGCCGGGCGAGCGAGGGCATGCGGCTGCTCGACACCTTCGTGTTCCTGAAGAGCGAGCTGAGCACCGATGACGAGATCGACGTCATCAGCGGAGTGCTCGACTACTGACGAGAGCCGCATGCGGTCTGGACAGCCGCCTCGGCGCACGCCGAGAATGATGCTTCACGGGGAGGGAGGGGCGTGCTGCAGGCAGCCGTTCTCATCGGGGTGAGCAGGACGGGAGACCTTCCCCCGCTCGCGGCCACCACCGCGGGTGTGGCGGCCATGCGGAGCTGGGCTCTCGGCCAGGGAATGCGCCCGGATCTGGTGACGGTCCTGACCGACGAGACCGGGCCCGTCGAGGTGTACGACATCAAGCGCGCCGTCAAGGAGATCGTCGATCGTGCCGGGGTCGAACAGCTGGTGATCTACTTCGCCGGGCACGGCGTGAACATCAAGTACGGCGAATACTGGCTGCTGTCGCACGCCCCGGAGGACTCCCAGGCCGCGGTGAACGTCGAGAGCAGCATCGTGCTGGCCCGGCGATGCGGCATCCCGCACGTCGTCCTGATCTCCGACGCCTGCCGCACCGCCGCGGAAGGCATCGAGGCCCAGCAGGTCAGCGGCAGCGAGATCTTTCCCAACACCGGCCCCGACGGTCCCGAGCGGGACGTGGACGTGTTCTTCGCCAGCACCCTCGGCAAGCCCGCGTACGAGGTCAAGGATCCCGCCACGACCGCGGGCCGCTTCCGCGCGCTCTACACCGACGCCCTGACCGACGCGCTGACCGGGCAGGACACGAGCGTCCTCGACCGGCATCAGGAAGGCCGGGAGCTGTTCGGGCTGATCCGGCCGCGCCCCCTCAAGAAGCACCTCCAGGCGGACATGGCCAGGCGGCTGCGCGCCCTGCGCCTCCCTCCTGGGACGAACCAGATCCCGGACGCGCGGATCACCTCCGGGGACGACGTGTGGCTGTCCAAGATCCCGATGCCCTACGGCTGGCCGAGAGAAGGGACGCGAGGTCCGCTTCCCGCCGATGTCGTCGACGACTCCCGGCCCGCGCTCTCGCAGGCGCTCTTACGGCGGGCGCTGGACCTCGGGCCCGGTGCCCTGGACGCCGTGCGCCGGGGCCCGGCCTGGCCGCCGCTGCGGGACGCGGTGGATCGCAGGCTCCCCTCGTCCGGCCCCCGCCACTTCGAGACCCGCTGCGGGTTCAAGGTCCGCGGGACGACGATCGACGAGGTCTACGCCGCGCACGCCGAGGCCGAGGTGCTGGGCCCCGGCTACGACCTGGTCAGGGTCACTCCGGATCCGGGGCGCCAGGGTCAGGTGCTGCTGAGGTTCGCCGACGGCAACGGCGCCGTCCTCCCGGTGATCCCCGACTTCATCGCCGAGCTGACCTACCGGGACGGCGAGCTCGCCGACGTCGTGTACGAGCCCTCGAACGGATCCCAGCGCCGGCGCGACTTTCAGCAGCGGGCAGCGGAGCTGCGCGCCCTGCGCGCGTTGATCGCATCGGCCGCCGAGTTCGGGGTCTTCCGGCTGGAATCCGACGACGCTCCGCTGCTCGCCAGGAAGATGCAGAGCTTCAAGAGCCTCGACCCGGCACTCGCGCTCTTCGCCGCGTACGCCTACCACGACCTGCGTGATCGCGACCGGATCCGCGCGATGGGAAACTGGCTGGCCGGCGATCTCGAAGGGGTCCGGCTCTTCGACATCACGATGCTCAGCGGCTTCCCCGTGGCGCGGGCTGTGCCGTTCGTGCCGATGCTGTCGCAGGGGTGGCCCCTGATGCGGGCGTTCGGGGCGTCGCCGCGTCTCGCAGACCTCGAACGGCACACACTCTCCTCGCTGTGGACGCTCTTCGACCCCGTAGGGGTGTCGAAGGCGGGCGAGGCGATACGGAGGGGGGAGATCTGACCCCCAGGCGAGGAGAGCCATGGTCGCATCGCCGGTCCGGCAGGTGGCGGCGCTCAACCAGCAGGTCGCCGGCCTGTACGCGCAGGGACTCCATCAGGAGGCCCTGGCCCGCGCCCTGGACGCACTCGACATCGCCCGCGGGCTGCCGCCGCAGGACGCGGCCCAGCTCGCCGCGACGCTGAACAACCTGGCCGAGCTGCGTCGGGTCCTCGGCGACGCGGACGCGGCGGAGGCGTTGTCCCGTGAGGCGCTCGACCTGACCCGCCGCACCGCGGGCGAGGACAGCCCGGAGTACGCCACCTGCCTCGGCAACCTGGCACTGATCCACACCACGACAGGAAGGTACGCCGACGCGCTTCCGCTCGCCGAGCACGCCCACGCGATCCGGGCCACCGTGCTCGAAGACGGTCATCCGGAGCTGGAACAGGGACTCCGCCTGCTGTCGGTGCTCTCCCAGGAGCTCGGGGACGGCCACGACGCCGCCACGTACCTGACGGGCGCGGCCGTGCACGCGCGCCACCGGCTCGGCGGCACCCACCCCGAGGTGCTGACGGCCTTCAACGAGGCCGGCGCGCTGTTCTTCGACAGCGGGGACCACCCTGCGGCCGAGGCGCTCTTCCGCGAGGCCGCCGACGGCGTCGAGGCCGCGTTCGGCCCTGGTCAGGAGCTCGCGCTCGCCTGGGAGAACCTCGCCACGGCCATCTCGGCGCAACGACGCCACGTGGAAGCGGCGGAGGGGTACCGGCGCGCCCTCGACCTGCGCCGCGCCGGCCTCGGCGACGAGGATCCGGACACGATCCGCACCCTGGATCTGCTCAGCCAGGTGGCGGGGACGCTGGCGACCGAGCCGGACGACCCCGCGGGAACGGCCGAGCCGCTGCTGCATGAGGTCGCCGAGCTGCACGCCGCCGTCTCGGGCGCCGATTCCGCCGAGTACGCCAGGAGCCTCAACAGCCTCGGCGCCTTCTATTTCACGACGGGACGGCTGGTCGAGGCCGACGACCACTACGAGCGCGCGCTGGCCATCGTCCGCCGGGCCCGCGGCCCCGAGCACCGCGACGTCGGCTGGGCGCTGCACAATCTCGCCGCGCTCAAGCAGACGCTGCAGGAATACGGCGCCGCCGAATCCCTGTTCGGGCAGGCGCTCGCCATCATCCGCAGGACGTCGGACGGCGATGACCCCGGGGTCGCGACCGCCCTGCTCAACCTGGCCGAGCTGTACGGGGCCACGGACCGGGGACCCGCGGCCGAATCCCTCTTCCGCGAGGCCCTGGACATCCGCCGCCGGCTGTTCGGCGCGGACTCACCGGCCGTGGCCGGTCTCCAGGCCAGGCTCGCCTCGCTCTTGCACGCAGGCGGCGACGACCGCGAGGCCGTTTCGCTGCTCCGGGAGGCGTTCGAGACGGAGTCGGCGGCGCTCGGAGCCGATCACGCCCAGGTCGCCGAGCGCCGCCTCCAGCTCGCCCGGCTGCTGCGGTCCGCAGGTGACCGTGAGGGGGCCGAGGCGCTCCTGATGGAGGAGATCGAGCGCGCGGGGTCCGATCCCCACCGGCTGCTCGCGGCCGCCAAGGCCCTCACGGCGCACCACGCCGGCGGGGGCGTCCTGATCGTCCTGTGGCGGCGCGTCGTGGACGGCCTGCGGACGGCTGCCGACGCCGATCCGCTGGTCCTCGCGGACGCCCTCACCCGGCTGGCCGGCGTGTCCGACCCGGCCGCCGGCCGGGACGAGGTGCTGGCGCTGCGTGAAGAGGCGCTGGAGCTGTCACTCGCGTACGGCGGCTCCGAACCGATGACCGCGTTCTCGGCCATGACCGCCCTGGCGGACTTCCACCGGGCGGACGGGAACGCGGCGGAGGCCCTGCCGCTCTATCGTCAGGCCGTCCAGCTCTGCCAAGGGCTGGGCCGCCCCGCCGACGCCGTCCCCACCGCACAGGCGGTGGTGGACATCGTCCGGGCGAGCCCGGACGCTGCGCGGCGCGAGCTGTCCGCCGCGCTGAACAACCTGGGCGAGACGCATCGGCAGGCAGAGAATCCGGCGGCCGCGGTGCCGTTGCTGGAGGAGGCGCTGACGCTCCTCGACGGAGCGGAGGACGACGACGCCGCGCTCGTGCTGAACAACCTCGGCCTGACCCTGTCCGGGCTGGGCAGGTTCGCGCAGGCACGGCCGTTCCTGGAGCGGGCGCTGGCGATCTTCCGCGCCGCGCCGGAGCCCGGCCCCGGGCTGGCGTTCGTGCTCAACAACCTGTCGGACTCCTACGCGCGCGCCGGCGACCACCGCAGCGCCGAGCCGCTGCTGCGCGAGTCCGTGGCGGTCCGGCACGAGGTGTTCGGGGAGGAGTCCGCGGAGCACGCGACGGCCCTGAGCAATCTGGGCCGGCTCCTGCTCGACCGGGGCGACCTGGCCGCCGCCAAGCCGGTGCTCGAAGCGGCGCTGGCCACGGGGCTGAAGACGTTCGGCGGGGACCATCCGAACGTGGCCAACACGCTGGGCATTCTCGCCCACCTGCACCGGAGGCTGGGCAACTTCACCGGTGCGGAGTCGATGCTGCGGTTGACGCTCATCAATCAGCGCGCGGCGCTGCCGCCAGGAGACCCGGCGATCGCCTACACCATGGGAATGCTCGCCGACGTGCTGGGACACCTCGGTCACTTCGGCGAGGCCGAGCAGCTGCACAGCCAGGCCGGCTCCATGCTGGCCGCCCGGTTCGGGGACGAGCATCCCGAGGTGGCGACCAGCCTCAACAATTTCGGGCAGCTGCTGACCATGATCGGCAAGCATGCGGCGGCGGAGCGCCGTCTCCGGCGGGCGCTGGAGGTCCAGCGCGGGATCGGCGACGAGGTGAGCACGGCCATCGTGCTCAACAACCTGGCGATCCTCATGTGGGACACCGGCGACCCGGTGGAAGCCGTGACGCTGTGGCGGGAGGCCCTGCGGCTCCGCCAGGACAACCTGGCGCCCGACAGCCCCGACGTCGCCCAGTCGCTGAACAACCTCGCCGTCGCCCTGACGGTCCTCGACCCCGCCGAGGCGGAGGACCTGCTCGTCCAGGCATTGGACATCCGCCGGCTGGTGCTCGGCGACGAGCACCCGGAAGTGGCGGAGACGCTCAACAACCTCGCGCTGGCACACATGCGGCTCGGCCACCCCGACGAGGCGGAGTCGATCTTGGAAGAGTCCCTGCGGGTGCACCGGCTGACCCGCGCCGCCGACCACCCGATGCTGGTGCAGACGCTCAGCAACCTCTGCCTGCTGTCGGCGCGGCTCGGCCGGGCGGATCGAGCGCTGGAGCTGGTCCAGGAGGTCGCCGAGCGGCAGGACCAGCTCGTCGAGAAGGTCTTCATGCTCGCCTCGGAGCGCCAGCGGATGGCGTACATCGCCCCCGTTCAGGCCGATCTGGCCCTGGCCCTGTCCGTCGTGCTGTCGCTGGCTTCAGAGCATCCCGCAGCGCCTGCCGCAGCGCCTCCCGCAGCGCCTCCCACCGGGCGTCCCGCCGCCGTCCTGATGGCGTTCGACCTCGTGCTGCGGCGTAAGGCGATCGTGGCCGAGGGGGCGGCCGCGCAGCGGGACGCGTCGCTCGGGCATCGCCATCCGCGGCTCGCGCCGCAGTTCCGCGAGCTGGCGGCGCTCCGTGCCCAGAGCGCCGGGCGGATGCTGGCAGGTCCGCCGTACAGCGAGGAGGAGCGGCGCCTGCTGTCGGAATGGGACATCCGCCGCCAGGACCTGGAGGCCGAGCTGGCCCGCCAGGTTCCCGGCACCGGGCTGAACGAGCGGTTGCGCTCGGCCGGCCGGGCGACGATCGCCGCGGCGCTGCCGGCGGGCTCCGCGCTGGTGGAGTTCGTCCGCGTGACACCTTTCGACGTCGCGCCGGGCTCGCCCCGGTCCGGCCACCCGCTGTCGGATCTGCGGCCGGCGCGCTACCTCGCGTTCGTGCTCCTCGATGGGGCACCCGACGAGGTCGCCCTGCTGGACCTCGGCCCGGCCGAGCCGATCGACGACTTGATCGCCTTCTACCGCTCCGTCATCACGCATGAGCCGGAGATCCGGCCGGACGCCCTGCCGCCCGGTATCGGCGCCGCCGACGCGGGGTACGGGCTGCGCCGCCGCGTCTTCGATCCCGTCCGCGAGGCGGCCGGGGACCGGCGGCGGCTGTTCCTGGCCCCCGACGGCGATCTCACCAGGCTGCCCTTCGAGATCCTGCCTCTCGGGGCCGAGCGGTGGGTGATCGACGACTTCGTCCTGACGTACCTCAGCGTCGGCAGGGACCTCGCCCGCTTCGCCGGTCCCGGCTCCCCCTCCCCCGCTTCTGAGCCGCTGGTCATCGCCGACCCCGACTTCGACCTGGGGAGCGACGGCGAGAAGCCTGGGCTCCGGTTCACCCCGCTGGCCGGCACCCGCGCCGAGGGCGAGCACGTCGCGAGTGTTCTGGGGGTCCGCCCGCTGCTCCAGGCGCAGGCGCTGAAGGCCACGCTCAAAGAGGTCCGGGCGCCAGCCGTTCTGCACATCGCCACGCATGGCTTCTTCCTCCCCGACCCCGGGCCCGTGCCGGCGACCTCCGGCGGGCCGGCCGGGGACGCGGTGCCCGTCAACCCGCTGCTGCGCTCCGGCCTGGCCCTGGCCGGAGCCAACGCGGCCGCGCTCCCCCAGCCGGCAGCCCAGCCGGCAGCCCAGCCGGCAGCCCAGCCGGCAGCCCAGCCCGCAGACGGCCTGCTGACGGCGGACGACGTCGCCACGATGGACCTGGTCGGCACCCGGCTCGTCGTCCTGTCCGCCTGCGAGACCGGCCTGGGCTACGTGCACGTCGGAGAGGGTGTCTTCGGCCTGCGCCGGGCGTTCATGCTGGCGGGGGCCGAGACCCTGGTCATGAGCCTGTGGAAGGTGCCCGACCGGGAGACCAGGCAGGTGATGGAGCACTTCTACAACCAGGTGATCCGGGCCGGCCACGGTCGCGCAGAGGCGCTGCGGGCCGCCCAGCTCGCAGTCAGGCGGCACGACTCCGACCCGTTCGCCTGGGGGGCCTTCATCTGCCAGGGCGACCCGGGACCGCTCCCGTGACGCGCGTCGCGCTCGTCACGCCGCAGGCCCGCTCCACAGGCGGCGCAGGTTGTCGATGGCGTAGATGTCCGGCAGGTCCTTGGGCCGGCGAGCACGCGACTTCCACGCGAGGACGTCGCCCAGCCGCATGAACGGGATGCCGTCGATCAGGTCGGCGGTCTCGATCAGGTAGTGCGTCGACCATCCGGGGGTCCAGCGGTCCACGAACTCGATGGCGAACGCCGGATGGTTGATCACTTGCCCGTAGCCGGACGGGGCGGTGCTCGGCGTGACCCCGAGGGTGAGGGCGATGCCCCAGGCCGGGCCGCGGACCAGCACGTCCAGGTCGCCCATGCAGGACCGCAGGTTGCGTACGTAGAGGACGGCGGAGCCGCACACGACGTAGTCGCCGTACGGCATGTTCAGCCGCGCCAGCTCGGTGAACAGGCCGGCCGGGTCGGTCACGAGCGTGCGCGGCCGGGTCACGGCGACGGGATGCCGCGGCGGCGCGTCGAGGGGGAGCCGGTACATCATGTGCCCGCCTCTCCGGGCCGGTCAATCGCGATGAGGAGTGATACGGCCGCCCAGAGAGGTTGTGCTGGAGCGGGCATAGGGCCCTTTCTGCTGGCGGGAACGCGGGCTTTCGCCCCGATCTTCGGGGCGCACGATCCCTGTCACCTCATACCATCGCCCCTCACCGTTGATCGCTCTGCGCACATCTACCCGCTGGCCTGGTGCTCCTGCGCACAGCGCGGCACGATCAATGCCATCGGGGCACCACAGCCGTAGTCCGTTCCGTCCTAGCGAGGAGCGCCGCACATGACCTCCGAACCGATCTTCCGCAGGGCCGGCCGGCCGCCGGACGGCGCCCCGAACGTCGTCGCCATCGTCCTGGACGACACCGGCTTCGCCCAGCTCGGCTGCTTCGGCTCCGACATCGCCACCCCCGCCATGGACCGGCTGGCCGCCGGCGGGCTGCGCTACAACCGCTTCCACGTGACGGCGATGTGCTCGCCGACGCGGGCCTCGTTCCTCACCGGACGCAACCACCACGCCGTCGGCATGGGCTTCCTCGCCGACCTCCCGCTGGACCACCACGGATACACCGCCCGCATCCCGCGCTCGGCCGCGCCCCTGCCGCGGATCCTGCGCGACCACGGCTACTCCACCCTGGCCGTGGGCAAATGGCACCTCACCCCGCGTTACGAGCGCTCGGCGGCGGGCCCGTTCAGCCACTGGCCCCTGGGCGCCGGCTTCGAGCGCTACTACGGCTTCCTGCAGGGCGACGCCAACCACTACGCCCCCAACCTCGTGGAGGACAACCACTACGTGGATCCGCCCGCCACCCCCGAGGAGGGCTACCACCTCACCGAGGACCTGACCGGCCGCGCCATCCGCTTCCTGGACGACCAGCGCCACGCCGCCCCCGGCAAACCGTTCTTCCTGTACGTCGGCCTCGGCGCCACGCACTCGCCGCACCACGTGACGCCCGAATGGTCCGAGCCCTACCGCGGCCGGTTCGACCGGGGCTGGGACGCGTGGCGGGAGGAGATCTTCCAGCGCCAGCTCGCCACGGGCGTCGTCCCGCCCGGCACCGTCCTCACGCCGCGTCCTGACTGGGTGCGCGCCTGGGCCGACCTCGGCCCCGACGAGCGCCGCATGTACGCCCGCCAGCAGGAGGTCTTCGCCGGTTTCCGCACCCACGCCGACGCCCAGATCGGCCGCCTGCTCGACCAGCTGGAGGAGACGGGACAGCTCGGCAACACGATCGTCGTGCTGTTCTCCGACAACGGGGCCAGCGCAGAGGGAGGCGTGGACGGCAGCTTCAACGAGCACCGCTTCACCTCCGGCATCGCCGAGTCCCTGCGGGACAACCTCGCCCACTACGACGACTGGGGCGGCCCGAGCACCTACAACCACTACGCGTGGGGCTGGGCGTGGGCCGGCAACACCCCGTTCCGGCTGTGGAAGCGCTACACCTGGCTCGGCGGCACCCGTACGCCGCTCATCGTCCACTGGCCGGACGGGATCCGCGACGGCGGCGCGATCCGCGGCCCGGTCGTGCACGTCAACGACCTGTTCCCGACGCTGCTGGACGCGATCGGCATCGAGGCGCCGGACGTCGTGGACGGGATCGAGCAGCAGCGGATCGACGGCGCCAGCTTCCGTGCCGGCTTCGACGACGCCGGGGCGCCCGCGCCGCGCGACACCCAGTACTTCGAGCTGCTGGGCTCCCGCTCCCTCATCCACGGACGCTGGAAGGCGACCACCGATCACGTCTCGACGGGTGTGCTCGACGAGGAGCGGCTGCTCACCGGAAGCCGGAGCTTCGCGGCGGACCACTGGGCGCTGTACGACCTGTCCGCGGACTTCTCCGAGGCCACCGACGTGTCCGCCGAGCATCCCGGCGTCGTCGGGGAGCTCCGGCGGCGGTGGGACCTGGAGGCCGGGCGCAACCACGTCCTGCCGCTCTACGACGACCTCGTGAACCGCTTCGGCGCCCTCATCGGCCCGGCCTGGCCGGTGGGCGGGGACCGTACGTTCCGGCCGGGGGCCTCGCCCGTCTGCGACGAGTCCCTCCCCATGCTCTTCGGCGGCTTCCGCTTCACCGCCGAGGTGGAGGCCGCCGGCGCTTCGGACGGCGTCCTGTTCGCCCTCGGGGACCGGCACGGCGGCTTCGCGCTCTACGTCGCCGCAGGCCGCCTGGCCTTCACCTTCTCCCGGGCCGGCGAGCTCATCGAGGTCACCGGCGACCGCCCCGTGCCGCCCGGCCGCCAGTCCCTGGGCGTCGCCCACACCACGGGCCAGGACGGCCCCGCCTTCCACCTCCTCCACGGCGACGCGGTGGTGGGCTCCGTGACCTTCGACGGTCTCCTCCCCGTCGCCCTCCAGCACGGCGGGACCGGCTTGCGCCTGGGTCACGACGCCGGCCTGCCCGTGTCCGACCGCTACCGCGTCCCTTCCTCCTGGAACGGCCGTCTTCACTCCGTACGCCTCCAGACCCCCGGTCCCGCCCGGCCCGACCTGCTCGCCGATCTCCGGACGGCCCTCCACGCCGACTAACTGTATGGCTTGCCATGTAGTATCCATGGCAAGCCATATAACGGAGGGCACCATGAAGGGCAAGCAGATCCGCACCGTCCAGCGCACCCTGCATCTGATCGGCGGGCTGGCGATCGCCGCCTACGTCTACCTGGCGCCGCCGCCGGGCTCGCCCGCGCACGCGGCGATCCAGTGGTTCATCGTGCCGGTGCTCGTGGCGTCCGGCGTGGTCATGTGGCAGTGGCCGCGCCTCCGCCGCCTCACCCGCCCACGGCGGCGATGAAGGGCGCGCTTTACCCCCTGGACCGCTGCTTCAGCGTCCGATGGATCACCTAAGTGATAGTTCGGGGGAAAGGCCTACCATTGGCACCCGCCTTCAGGTCGAATGGTTACTGTGACAACCCGGCAAGCACGTCTGCGGCGGATCCTGATCTGGTCGATCGGCGCGGTCGTCCTCACCGTCATCGCCACCGTGACCTTCTCCCTGCTCGCCGGTCCCGCCTGGTGGCGGCCGGTCCTGGAGTGGCTTCCCGCATACCTGGTGCCGCCGTACTCTACGGCCGACCTCCCTCCCCTGGCGCTCACCGCCCTCGCGGCCGCCGCCCTAGTGGTCGCAGCCGGTCGCCGGGTCGCGAGCAGACTGCGTACCCGCCCCGGCCCGGACGAGATCGAGGCAGGCCCGCCCGAGGAATCCGCCGGCTCCGGGCGGAGGATGCTTCTTCAGCGGATGGGCACCTGGGGCCTCGTCCTCGGGCTGGTGCTGGCCGCGGGCGGGCTCGCCTACATCACCGGGTCCATGGAGGCCCCGCGGGAGGAGCCGGTCGTCACCACGTACACCCAGGCCGTGGAGCGGCTCGGTTCGGCGAAGATCGAGGTCCGCATGGACGCGATCCACACGCTGCGCCGCCTGGCGCAGGATTCCCAGCGCGATCGGGTGACGACCGTCGACGTCATGGCCACGTACGTGCGCGAGCACGAATCGATGTCGAAGGCCCGGTCGCTCGGACAGCCGGCCACCGACGTGCAGATGGCCCTGACCGTGCTCGGCAGCGTCTACGACGCGGCGAACACCGAGCTCGGGCACGACTGGGTCTGCGTCTGCGACCTGGCGCGCATCCGTGTGCCGGGCGCGGACCTGAGCGGCCTGAACCTCGGCACCGCCGTCTTGACCCGGGCAGACCTGCGTGGAGCCCGCCTGAGCGGGGCCAACCTGGATCATGCGGACCTGTCCGGCGCCGACCTGCACGGGGCGTACCTGAACAGCACGGACTTGTCGTACGCGGTCCTGTTCACGGCGGACCTCGGCGGGGCGCACCTGAACGGCGCGGACCTGAGCGGGGCGGACCTGTTCGAGGCGAACCTCAGGAAGGCGGACCTGAGCTCGGCGGACCTCAGCGGGGTGGACCTGTTCAACGCGGACCTGCGCGGGGCGGACCTGCGGGGCGCGGACCTGCGCGGGGCGAACCTGAGCGGGGCGGACCTGCGCGGCGCGGATCTGCGCAAGGCGATCCTGCGCGGCGCGGACCTGAAAGGGGCGAACCTCACCGGCGCCGACCTGACGGGCGCGGACCTGAAGGGCGCCAAGACCGGCGGCGAGACCCGCTGACGCATCGCGGGCAGGCGAGTGGACGCCGTCCGCGCCGCGCTCGGCGAGCGGCAGACCGCCGGCCGGCGTCAGGAGGTCAGCAGGGGAAGGGCCGGGAAGCGGTGGTCCTGCCAGAGGCGGCGGGAGGTCTCCTCCGGGTAGGCGGTGACCGCCGGTTCCGCGTCGAGGATCTGGACCAGCCGCCGCCGGGTGTCATACGCGGGCCAGCCCGGGTCGCCGGTGGCGGCGAAGGCGGTCCAGGCCGCGCGGAAGCGGGCCGACAGCGCCTCGGCCTCGGCGGACGGCTCGGGACCGAGCAGCATGGGGCCGAGGTGGGCGTCGAAGGTGCCGAACAGCAGCGGCCCGTCCAGCCCGTGGCACGCGCCCATGGCTCCGCCGCTGCCCGGGCTGGGCCAGGTGAGCTCGTAGACGTGCGCTTTGCCGCCGCCGGCGACCTGCGCCTCGGCCAGGTGCAGCGTGGGCATGCGGAACAGCCAGTCGGACTGGACGAGCTCGTACAGGTCTCCGGCCGTGGCGCCGGGGAATGCGGCGCGGTAGGCCCGTTCGCCGTCCTGGCCCGGCCCGAACACGCGCAGCGCCTGCGCCGCCTGCTCGTCGCCGACCTTCCCGAGCAGCCCGCCGAAGGCGACGAACAGCCGGAACTCGTCCCGGTTGTGCCCGGCGATCAGCTCCACGTCCCGTCCGGCGCCGTCCGACAGCGCCTGCCATGGCGTGGCCGGCAGCACGTCGCCGTCGACCACGGGCGAGAAGGGCGTCGGGGTGTGCGCGACCTGCCCCCAGCGGTCCGCGTACTTGCGCATGCCGGCGCCCACGGCGGCCCCGGCCTCGGGCAGCCGCCGGGGGTCCACGCCGGAGAGGTCGGCCACGGTGGGGCGCAGACCCAGCTCGGCGGCGATGGCGGCGGTGATGTCGCCGGCCAGCTCGGCGGAGAAGAACGTGCCCGGCACGCTCTGGAGGATGGCCCGCCGGAACAGCCCCGCCGCGCTCGGCATGGCCAGCAGCGCGGCGATGGAGCCCGCGCCGGCCGACTCGCCGAAGACGGTGACCTGGCCGGGGTCGCCGCCGAAGGCCGCGATGTTCTCCTGCACCCACCGCAGGGCCGCGACCTGGTCGAGCAGGCCCCGGTTGGCCGGCGCGCCCTCGATCTGGGCGAATCCCTCGATGCCGACGCGGTAGTTGAACGTGACCACCACGAGGTCGCCGTCGCGGGCGATCCGGCGGGCGTCGTAGCCGGGGCTGCTGGAGGAGCCGAGCTTGTACGCGCCGCCGTAGATCCACACCATCACGGGACGGCGGGCGGCCGGGTCCGGATCGGGCGTCCAGACGTTGGCCGTCAGCCAGTCGTCGCCCTGCGCACCGTTCTGGCCGGCCATTCCCGCCTCCTGCGGGGGCGGCGGGCCGAAGGCGAACGCGTCCCGCGTCCCCTCCCATCCGCGCGCCGGCCGCGGCGCCGCGAAGCGCGCGCCGCCCACCGGCGGCTCGGCGAACGGGACGCCGCGGAAGACGGCCAGGCCGTCCTCCTGGCGGCCGCGTACCGCTCCGGCGGTGGTGCGGACCTGGGGCTCGCCTGCGCTCATCGACAGCTCCTGACTTTTCGGCTTTTCGTACGGATTCACCGGTCGTGCTCCCCGGCCCTGGCGATCGAGTCGGGCTCGCGCATCGCGGCGGTCACGATGGACATCGTCCGCATCAGCCGGTCGGTGAACTCCTCCGGGTCCAGCGGGTCGTCGCCGTCCACCAGCCATGTGTTGACGAGCGTGGCCGCGCCCCCGGTCACGAACGCGGCCAGGTCCTCGACCGTGTGCGCGTCGAGCCGCTCACCGGCCAGCCGCTCGACGGCCTGCCGGTTGATCGGAAGGAGCAGCTCGCCCAGGGCCCTGTTCAGCCCGAAGGCGCACGAGCCGGTCAGCAGCGCCCGGTAGAACACCCGATGGCCGGCGAAGTGCCGCGCCACGGCCAGCGCCCGGTCGCGCCCGGTCACCGCGGCCGAGGTCTCCGCGGCGCGGGGCAGCAGCTCGCGCTGCGCCAGATCGACCGCGGCCGCCAGCAGGAGCGTGTCGCGGTCGCCGAACTGCTGGTACATCGCCTGCCGGCTGATGTCAGCCGCCGCCGCGATGTCGGAGATCGCCACGGCGGCCGTGCCTCGTTCCGTCACCAGGGTGATCGCGGCCCGCATGAGCGCGGCCCGCGTACGGCGGACCCGGCGGTCCTGAGCGGGCTCGGAGGTCACCCTTCAGATAATGGACAAGTGTCAACAAAATTACAACTGTCCATCATCAGGGCGTGGGGCCGGATGCCTGAGGGTCGAGCAGGATGAGGACGGTCAGGATGATGATCCAGGCGATGACCGCGGCCAGCAGGAGCTTGCTGGGCGTGAGCCGGCGGCGGGCGGAGGACTTCACAGCCACCCGCTCTTGCGCAGCAGCCGGTGCACGATGATGACGGCGATCACCATGGCGGTCAGGCTGAGCGGGTAGCCGAGCAGCCAGTGCAGCTCGGGCATGTGGTCGAAGTTCATGCCGTAGATCCCGGCGATCATTGTGGGGACGGCGATGAGGGCGGCCCAGGAGGAGATCTTGCGCATGTCGGCGTTCTGCTGCATGGCCGCCGCGCTCTGCTCACGCCCCACCAGGGCCAGGTGCGCGCTCAACGCGCTGGTCAGCAGTTCGTTGTGCTCATCGACCGCCGTGTCCACGCGCAGCAGATGATCCAGCACGTCGCGGAACTCGTCACGGATGTCGCCGCACAGCTCCACCCGGCCTTTGACGATCTCCTCCAGGACCGGCACCAGCGGGTCCTGGGCGGCCCGGAACTCCAGCACCTCGCGTTTGAGTGAGTAGATGTCCTCGGTGACGTCGGCGTACTCGCCGCTGAAGACGTGCCGCTCCAGCATGATGAGGTCGTGCTCGACCTCGTGGGAGACCTGGGAGTAGGTGTCGACGACCTGATCGCAGATCGCGTACAGCACCCCGGCCGGCCCGGCGGCCAGCAGGCCGGGATCGGACTCGATGCGCCGGCGCACCCCTGACAGCGGGCCGGCGTGGCCGTGGCGGACGCTGATGACGAAGTCGCGCCCGAGGAACAGGTTGATCTCGCCGACCTCGATGTCGGAGGTCTCGTCCACGTACAGCAGCGGCTTGAGCACCACGAACAGGGTGTCGTCATAGCGTTCCAGCTTGGGCCGCTGATGGGCGTGGATGGCGTCCTCCACCGCCAGCGGATGCAGCTTCACCTCGCTGGTGATCAGGTCGAACTCCTCCTGGCTGGGCTCGTGCAGGCCGATCCACAGGAAGCAGTCGCCCGCGGCCCGTGCTTCGCTGAACGCGTCGCTGATGTCGCCGGTGATGGTCTCGCGCACGCCGTTGCAGTAGATCGCCTTGTCCACAATCACATCCGGCATTGTGCCGCATTCCGGCACGGCTGCCGGATCGGCGGCCCGCCGGGCCGGCTGGAAGCGGCCGAGCCGACCTGGCACGGCGTGCAGCTGACCAAGCTCCGGCTCACCGAGCCCGGGTTCCGGCCCTGCGCCACGAAGGAGGGCCTGCTGGGGCTGAGCCTCCTGCGCTGAGCCCGCCGCCGTTCCGCCCATGGCCTCGCGGGTACGGGGTGATAGACCTGACACACGAAAGGACGACTATGGATCGTGTCTCCCTGCTGGATTCAACCCCCGGCCTGTGGGTGGACGACAGCGATGACGACGACCCGGTCCTGCTGCGCTCCGACGGCAGCCCGGTGGACACCTGGCGCGAGCACTACCCGTACGGCGAGCGGCTGCCCCGCCCCGACTACGACCAGGACAAGCGGCTGCTCCAGATCGAGCTGGTCAAGCTGCAGTACTGGGTCAAGGCGAACGGGGAGCGCCTGGTCATCCTGTTCGAGGGGCGCGACGCGGCGGGCAAGGGCGGCACGATCAAGCGTTTCATGGAGCACCTCAACCCGCGCGGCGCCACCGTGGTCGCGCTGGAGAAGCCGTCGGAGCGCGAGCGCACCCAGTGGTACCTGCAGCGCTACATCGCCCACCTGCCCGCGGCGCGGGAGATCGTCCTGTTCGACCGCTCCTGGTACAACCGGGCCGGGGTTGAGCGGGTGATGGGCTTCTGCACCGAGGCCGAGTGCAGGGAGTTCATGCTGCAGGCGCCGCAGTTCGAACGTGCCCTGGTACGCGACGGCATGCACCTGATCAAGCTCTGGTTCTCAGTGACCCGCTCGGAGCAGCGCACCCGCTTCATCATCCGCCAGGTGGACCCGGTACGGCAGTGGAAGCTGTCCCCGATGGACGTGGCCTCCCTCGACAAATGGGACGAATACACCGCCGCCAAGGAGGAGATGTTCCTCAACACCGACATCCCCGAGGCTCCGTGGACGGTCATCAAGAGCAATGACAAGAAGCGCGGCCGGCTGGAGGCGATGCGCCACGTGCTGAGCCAGTTCGACTACGACAACAAGGACCACGAGGTGGTCGGCACGCCAGATCCGCTCATCGTCCGCTCGGCCTCCGACATCTACGACGAGGACCACACCGACCCGTCCCCCTGAGACCGGCCCCCTGAGACCGGCCCGCTGGGGCCGGTCCCGTGAGACCGGCTCAGTGGTCACGGCTGGACGGGGGTCAGCCGGCCGGCCCACTCGTCGTTGACGTTGCCCGCGTGCACCGGCTGCCGGCGCCAAGCCAGGTAGAGCCCGCCCGACAGCAGCAGCGCGACGGCGAAGACCACGCTGACGCCCAGCGCGCCCCCGATCCCGCCGACCCCCGCCCAGGCCAGCGCCCCCACCGCGGCGGCCGCGGGCAGGGTGATCAGCCAGGCCGAGCCGATCTGCCCGTAGCGGAACCCGCGCTCACGCAGCCGCTCCGGCACCGAGCGGGTCAGGCGGCAGACCAGGTACGTCCCCAGCATGGCCACCGCGATCTTCGGGCGCAACGCTCCGGTGGCGATCGAGGTGGCCATGGCGTTGGCCGTGTCATGAAATCCGGTGGTGAAGTCGAAAGCCAGGGCGGTGGCCACGACGACGGCCAGCAGCACGGTGTTCGCATCCATGGACTCGCACCTTCACCCGGCGCCGGTGGCTAATCGCGCAGGAGCCGGCCACTCCTGATGTTCATGTCGCGGCCAACCGCACGACACCTCTTCCGACCGAGGTCAGTCAGGTGTTGCGGGGCCATCAGGGTCGCGTAACAGTTGGAGAACAGCGGGTTACCTGGTCGAAGACATGCCGGGCAGCATGGTCGGTATGGCAAGCCCCCAGAGTGCTTCGCTGGAACGCCGGGCCTCCAGTCTCGGCCAGGCCGTACGCCACCTGCAGAGCTGGCCCTCGCTGACCTTGATCCCCACCGCCGCGGGCGCCGTGTTCACCTCCGACGGCCACGAGATCGTGCGGCTGACCGGCCGCAGCACCGCGCGCCTCCACCTCACCGGGCCGGTGATCGAGCGCCTCGAGAACGCTCTGAACGCCTGCACGCACCTCGACCCCGAATCCGAACGAGGATGGGTGGCCATCTCGGTGGAGACCCCCCTCGACCTCGAACTCTTCCTCGCCCTGGTCAGCGTCGCCATCAAGGCGAACGACCGGTAGTAGGCGCACCCGGCCGAGCACGCCGGTCGCGGAACGACGCTCCGCGCACTCAAACCACCTGGTCGTTTTGTGCCATTTGACCGGGTAGTGGGGGTGTTTCGGATCGTCGAGGAGCAGTGAGATGGCAGGCCATACGGAGGTCGAACGCACATACGAGGTCGACGGCGTCGCCGAGATCGTGATCGAGGACTTCACCGGGCCGGACGGCCGGATCACGGTGGACGAGCCCGAGACGCGGCAGCTGGTCGCCGACTATGTCGACACCCCCGACCTGACCCTGGCCGCCCACGGCATCACCCTTCGCCGCCGCCGGGGCGGACCGGACGAGGGCTGGCATCTCAAGGTGCCGATGGCCAAGGGCACCAGGCAGGAGGTGCGCGCCCCGCTGGGCGTCGGCGTCCATCGGGTGCCGGCCCGGCTGGCCGGGCTCGTCGCGGCGCACGTACGCGGGCACGAGCTCGTCCCGATCGTCACCGTGCAGACCACCCGCACGATACGGCGGCTGCGCGGCCGCCGCGGCGAGGTCCTGGCCGAGGTGGCCGATGACGTGGTGCTCGGCCGCCGCCTCGACGCCGACCGGCGGCCCGCCTCCTGGCGCGAGATCGAGGTCGAGCTGGTGGACGGCCCCACCGGCGTGCTGGACGCGGTCGAGGCCAGACTGCGCGAGGCCGGCGCGGTGCCCTCCCCCGCGGTCTCCAAGCTGGCACACGTGCTGGGCGACGACCTCATCCCGGACCCCGGCGGCGCCCCCGCGCGCAGTGCCGCGGAGGTCCTGATCGCGTATGTGCGGCGGCAGCGCGACCAGGTGCTCGCCTACGACCCGCTGGTACGGCTGGCCGACCACGACGACGACTCGGTGCACAAGATGCGCGTGGCCGTCCGCCGGATCCGCAGCCTGCTGCGCACCCACTCCCGGCTGCTGGACCGCGACCAGGCCGGCTCCCTCGACGCGGAGCTGAAATGGCTGGCCGGCGAGCTGGGCACGGTTCGCGATCTCGAAGTGCTCAACGCCCGCTTCGACCGGCAGCTCGCCGACCCGCTGCCCGGCGGCCTCGACCCGGACGGAGACGCCGCGCAGCGCCGCATGAGCCGCCTGACGAGCGCGGAATGGCCCGCTCAACTGGCCACGCGGGAACGCAAGGCCCGGCAGGAGCTCGGCAGGACACTGCGCACACCGCGATACTTCGCCCTGCTGACCGCCGTCGACGACTTCATCGCCGGCCCGCCCGTCCACGATCGGGCGAACCGCAAGGCCGGCCGCCTCACGCCCGCCCTGGTGGCCAGGAGCTGGCGCAAGGTCCTGACCAAGTACGGCAAGGCCGCGCACCTGCCCGAAGGCCCAGAACGCGACCGCGCCCTGCACTCCACCCGCAAGGCGGCCAAACGCGCCCGCTACACCGCTGAGGCGGCCAGGCCCACGCTCGGCAAACCCGCCAAGAAGCTCGCCCGGCAGGCCGAACGCCTGCAGGAAGCCCTGGGCCGCCGCCAGGACGCCCTCGTCGCCCGGCGGCAGCTCGCCCGGCTCGCCACCCGCCCCGGCCTGACGACCGCCGACGCCTTCACTCTCGGCCTGCTGCTGGCCGGCGAACGCCACGAGGCCGCCGCGGCGGACCGCGGCCTCGCCCCCGTCTGGGACAAGGCCGCCAGACCCAAGCTGCTCCGCGCGCTCAAGCTCTGATCCGGGAGCCCCTTGTTCACCCCTGGGCCATGCGCCCGCAACACGGGGGTCTGCACGCAGTTCGCCTACACCTGGATGCGCTGGGCCGCCCCGGCGCGGCGGCTGCTCGATGACCTGCGAGCACAGTTCGAGGAGGTCGTGACGACCACGACGGTCTGGCGCAATCTGCCGCCCGCCGTGGTCCACGTGGCCCGCCGTCCCCGGCCATCGGCAACGGCTTCATTCACGTGCCATCTCCGTGAACGAAAATAAACAGCTGCTATTCCCAGAGAGCTGAAAGGCCACTCGAAGGTGAACAAACACTTTCCAAGCGGCCGGTCCCCAGCGAAATTGAATAAAACGTTGACTCGGTTATCGACGCGCCCGAAAACCCCTATAAGGTTGGGCCCGGCGCCCCGGCAAGCACGGCAGCTTGCCGCGACATCCGACCAATGCTAGGCCGAGGAGATACGGGTGAGTGTCGATACCCTCCGCGAGAAACAGGCGATACGCCGGACGACCGATCACCTGATCCAGGTCTTCGCCGACGCCCATTCCGCCGAGCATGTCGAGGGTGTGATGGAGGCGGCCCGGCTCCGCTTCGACGGCCATCCGGTCCGAGATTTCGTCCCCATCCTGGCCGAACGCATCGCCCGTGGCGAGTTGACGGCCAATACGGCGGCTCCGGCTGATGCGCCTTCTGCCGAACCGGCGGACGCCACTCCGGAGACGGCCCTTTCCGCGACGACGGTGAAATCCGTCCCGGACACCGCCGCCGGCATTGACGATTCATCGCAAAGTCATTCGCCGAAAAGCGATCCGCGGCTTTCGCGAGTCCGCAGCAAGGGATTCATCTCCATTGTCCTGGTGGCCGCGGTCGCCCTGATCGCCGCAGTGGTGGTCTTGAACATCGAGCCGGCGGCGGTCGCGCCCCCGACTCCGCTGCTCGTGCGCGGGGTGATCGGGTCAGAGAAGAAGGCGTTCTTCGAGGATCCCCGCGTGGTGCGGGCTCTCGCCGGCAAGGGAGTGAAGGTCGAGGTCGAGCCGGCGGGCTCGCGCCAGATCGCCACCTCGGTCGACCTCGGGCGCTACGACTTCGCGTTCCCGTCGAGCGCGCCGGCGGGCGAGTACATCCAGCGTCAGCGGCATGTCAGCACGAAATACACGCCGTTCTCCTCCCCCATGGCGATCGCGACGTTCCAGCCGATCGTGGAGCTGCTGACCAAGGCCGGCGTGGTGAAGAAGGGACCCGTGCTGACTTTCGACGTCGGCGCCTATCTGGAGCTCGCCACCACGGACGTGAAATGGGACCAGCTGCCGGGCAACACCGCCTATCCCGTCGGCAAGAACATCGCGATCTCCACGACGGATCCCCGCACCTCGAACTCCGCGGCCATGTATCTGGCGATCGCCGGCTACGTCGCGAACGACGGCGCGATCGTGCACGGCGCGGCCGCGGAGAAGAAGGTGCTGCCCCTGGTGACTCGGCTCTTCACCAGCCAGGGCTACACCGACAACACCTCCGAGGGCCCGTTCCACGAATATCTCACGGTGGGCATGGGGCCGACCCCGATGACCTGGATCTACGAGGCGCAGTTCGTCGACGCGGCCACGCGAGGGCAGATCAAGCCGGGGATGGTGCTGATGTACCCGTCACCGACCGTGCTGTCCCAGCACACGCTCGTGCCGCTCAACGCGTCAGGCGACCGCGTCGGGCGGCTGCTGAGCACCGACCCGGAGCTGCAGAGTCTCGCCGCCGAGCACGGGTTCCGCTCGACGGACGCGACCCGGTTCGCCAAGGTCGCCGCGGATCATCACGTGCCCATCGCGACCGACCTCATCGATGTGGTCGACATCCCCTCCTACGACACTCTTGAGCACCTGCTCGACGGGGTCGCCAAGTCGTACGGCTGACCCCGCCGCAAGCCCGTCCGGCCGTCAGCGCACCGGGCGGGCGAGGCGGACGGTGACGATGTGGCTGGGCACGCCGCTGTCCACCAGCCGGCCGTCCGCACCGAACTCCCCGAGCCCGAAGTCGTTGTCGTTCGCGACGACGAGCGTCCGCCGGTCGAGCAGGTCGCCCAGCGGTACGGGCGGAATGCGGACGTCCTTGACCACCGCGGGAGCCTGCGTGGGCGCGGCCGGGACCGCCGCGGCCTGTGGGGCGGCGAGCACCAGACCCGCGAGCACGGGCGCAAGAACGGGATGGAGCATGACATCTCCTGTATTTACGGTGAACAGCGGCGTAGCGCCGCTATTCACCTCAAACGACCACCCGTTGAAGCGCCGATGAATGCCGGCCGTCCGGCGCTCCTCAGGTGAGGTCGTGCACCAGGCCGGGGGCGGCGAGATGGACGGGACCGTCGAAGTGCGCCTTGGCCTCGGCCCTGCGGGCCTCCCGCCGCGCGGCGTCAGGCGCGGCGATCAGGCTCGCGGACCCCGCCTGACGAACACGCGTACCCTCGCCGGCATCACGGCTCCCGGCTCTCACGACGCGGGGAGCCATGTCGGCCACCAGGGCAGCACGCAACCGTCAGGCGTACCCTCTGCGGCCACGTCGTACAGGACCATCGCCACCGGCCCGGCGATCGAGACGGCGATGGTGAGAGCCAGCAGGATGGGAACCGGCCACACCCGGCCGGCCAGCCGGGGAAGCCGGCCGAGCAGGTGGAGCGGCAACGAGGCGATCGCGGACAGAACCGAGACGATCGGGACGACGACGATCCGGCTCAGCAGCCAGAGCACTTCGACGAGCTTCTCTCCCGAGCTCAGATCCGTCCCGCAATAGACCTGAGCCCGAGCCACCAGGGTGATGTCGAAGTAGGTCCCGGCCGTCGCGCACGTGACCGCGATGACCGCGGTCAGGCCGCAGCCGAACGTCCAGGACGCGTCGCCGGCCCTGATCGATCTCCGGTTGATCACGCGGTCATCAAAGCAGACGCGTATGCGGGCGTTGCGCGGCTTATGTGATGGTTCGGTGCAGGCGTCACCAGGCCGGTCCGGTGGCCACCGTACTAGACCGTGAGTTTCCTGAACTGTCCCGTCACGATGAGCACCGCGAGTGCGGCGGCCATCACGACCCAGCCCGGCCAGCCGGAAAGAGAGGTGTGGAAGGCGGCGCTCGTGGGCTTGCCGAGGACGGCGGGCAGGGCGGAGGCGATCAGGTTGGCCGCGCCGTGCGCCACCACCGCCGGCCAGATGCTCCCCGCGGCGAGACGCAGCCAGCCCAGCAAGGCGCCGAGCAGCACCGACGCGACCGTGAACGCGAGGACGGCCAGACCGCCCGGCATGCCGGGATAGTGGTACCCCTGCAACGTGAACGGCGCGTGGAACACCCCCCACACCACCCCGCTGATCAGCAGCCCGCGCCACAGCCCGAGCGGCAGCAGTTTCGGCAGCAGGTAGCTCCATCCGAACTCCTCCCCGAACGTCAGCACCATCCCGAGCGGGAAGATCAGGAGCTGCGAGGCCAGGACGCCCGCCAGGCTCCCGTACGGCAGCGGATCGTGGAAGACGAACCCACCGGCCGCGGAGCTGACGCCCAGCGCCGCCACCGCCAGCAGCGGCGCCAGGAGCAGCCCGGCCACGGTGTAACCGGCCACCCTCGGGAACGGCCGCGACGACCGGACGCCCGTCCGTCTCAGCAGGTCGCCCGGACGCCGCAGCTCCCCGCTCATCAGCGCCGTGAGAAGCGCTCCCAGCGTCGGCGTGTACATCGCCAGCATGAGGATGGGCGCGGCGGCGTCCCCCTGGACGTCGCCGCCGCCGAGCCAGACCGCGGCCCCGGCGGCCCAGATGGCGCCGAACGTGATGGCCAGGAACACCGTTACCCCGAACCAGGGCACGGCGGGACGGAGAAGCGTTGGTGTGCTCATGACCACGAACGGTAGGTTCGCCCCCGATCCGCACACGATGGGGCAGGCGACCCGATCGGTACTACAGCCGGCTGTAGTGCGCCCACCGCCGCCGCCGACCAGACTGGAGGCCATGCGCGAACGATGGCAGCAGACGCTGCGGAGCAGCCGATACCTCCTGCTCGGCCTGCCCACCGCGATGGCCACCACCATGGCACTGCCACTCCTCGCCGCGGCGGCGTTGTCAGCCGGCCTCGGCGGCCTCGGCCTGTTCCCACGGGCGCTGGGAGTCCTGCGGCGATGGGCCGAATGGCATCGCCGCCGTGCCGCCGCGCTGCTCGGCAGCCAGGTGTCCCCCCGGCGCATGACATCGGGCAAGGGGATCCGCGCGCCGTGGCGTCAGGTGCTCGACGATCCGGAGACCAGGCGGGACGTCCGCTGGGCGTTACGGCACGTCGCGACGGGCATACCGGCGGGACTCGCCACGGTGGCCAGCGTCGGCACGGTGCTGTTCACCGCGCTCGCGGCTCCGCTGTGGTGGGTGTTCCCGGCGGACATGCCGCTGCGGCTGCTGGGCGTCTTCCCGGCGACCGGCTGGGGCGGCGCGCTGGCCATGGGAGCCGTCCAGATCGCGGGTTTCTCGGCCTTGGCGTTCTGGGCGGTGCCCCGGCTCGCGGTGTTCCACGCGAGCAGATGCCTGGCGGCCCTGGAGCCCTCGCCGGAGGACCGGCTCGCCGAGCGGGTCGGCGAGCTGACCGAGAGCCGCGCGGGCGTGCTCGACGCCCACGGCGCGGAGCTGCGCCGCATCGAACGGGACCTGCACGACGGCACGCAGGCCCGGCTGGTCGCCATCGCCATGCGGCTGGGAGTGGCCAGAGAGTCGCTCGCCGACGGCTCCGGCGATGTCGCCGGCCTGCTGCGGGAGGCGCACGAAGGCACGGAGGAGGCCATGACGGAGCTGCGCGAGGTGATCCGTACGATGTATCCGCCGATCCTGGCCGACCGGGGGCTTCCCGGCGCGCTGGCGGCGCTCACGGCGGGTTCGGGGGTGCCCGCCGAGATCGACCTCGGCGATCTCGGCCGATTGCCCGCCGCGGTCGAGGCCGCCGCCTACTTCATCGTGGCCGAGTCGCTCACCAACGCCGCCAAGCACAGCGGCGCGACCCAGGTACGGGTGCGCATCACCCGCGACCGGGGAAGGCTGCTGACGGAGGTCACCGACAACGGCGTCGGCGGTGTCGACGAGAGCCGCGGCACCGGCGTCGGCGGCATGCGGCGGCGGGTCGCCGCGCTCGACGGAACCATGCTGGTCACCAGCCCGGCGGGCGGCCCGACCTCGGTATCCGTGGAGCTCCCGTGCGAGTCGTGATCGCCGAGGACAACGTCCTGCTCTCCGCCGGTCTCGAGCTTCTCCTGGGCACCAAGGGCATCGAGGTCGCCGAGGTCGTCATCGACCGTCCCGGGCTGGTCGAGGCCGTGGACCGGCACCGGCCGGACGCGCTGATCGTCGACGTCCGGCTGCCCCCGTCCTTCCGCGACGAGGGAATCAGGGCCGCGCTGGAGATCCGGCACGCGCATGCCGGCCTGCCGGTGCTCGTCCTGTCGCAGTACGTCGAGAAGGTCTACGCGCGGGAGCTGCTCGCCGACGGACGCGGGGGCGTCGGCTACCTGCTCAAGGACCGGGTGAGCCGGGTCAGCGAGTTCGTCGACGGCCTGCGCCGGGTGGCCGGCGGCGGCACCGTCATGGACCCCGAGGTCATCGCCCAGCTTCTGGCCGGCGGCGGGACGAGCGCCGTCAACGGGCTGACGCGGCGCGAACGCGAGGTGCTCACCCTCATGGCCCAAGGGCTCGGCAACAACGACATCGGCGGCCGGCTGTTCATCACGGACAATGCCGTTCACAAGCACGTCGGCAACATCTTCACCAAGCTCGGCCTCCCGCCCGCCGACGGCGGCCACCGCCGCGTGCTCGCCGTGCTCGCCTTTCTGAACAGCAGGTGAGGGGCCTTGTCGTCCTGGGGTGCGCGCCGGCTCACCAGAGGCCGGGGTAGTAGCGGGGGCAGACGCAGTTCCTGTCGTCCTGCGGCGGGTCCACGACCTGGCCCGCGATCGGAGCCAGCAGCGCCTCGATCGACTTGGCCGAGGCGACCGCGGCGTCGGTGACGTTGTAGTGATCGACGGTGTCGGCCAGGCTGATGTTGAGGCGGTCGCCGTGCGACCAGACGTGGGCGCGGTGCCCGGCGATCTCCACGTGCCCCGGCTGCCCGATCTCGGGAAAGCGCGGCATGGCGGCCGGGAAGCCGGCGAACTCGGCCGCGGAGTAGGCGACGCCGGGCACCGGCCGCGGCCGGCCGGGCGGGAGCCGCGTCACGGGTACGCCGAGGGCGGACAGCGTCCGCAGAAGGCCGGTCTGCGTCTCGGTGCGCAGGCTGACCAGCAGGTGGTCGCCGTCGTTGGCGTGTCCGCCGTACGCGCGGCAGAAGCGGAAGTACGCCAGCTCGCGCGCCCACGCGGACAGCCTGGCCGGCGGGTGACGTTCGTGGAGGTAGTCGGTCCAGGTCTTCCCGTTCACCCGCCGGATGCTATATCGCGGTGGAGCATCATGGGCGGGCTCACCGCTTCCGATGGCACGACCTCGGCGTTTACTCTGGGTGAGAGGTGATTCGCCCATGTTCGAGCCACCAATGCTGCCGCACCGGTACGTCGCGTGGACGGACCCGGCCGACCCGGACGCGCAGGAGGAATGCCGCGTCTGCGGCGGGCAGGGAGATCCGCGCAAGCCCGGCCTGCACCGGGACGAGATCGCGCCCGAACCGCAGGCCGACCCTGACCAGTCGCTGCTGGAGCACCTCGTCGCGCTGGTGCGCGCCGAGCTGGCCGACACCCAGGTGCCGCTCCTCGACTCTCAGCTCGACATCCTGGCGCGGCGCGCCGCCGGGGCACTGTATTGGCGCGGCGCGATCAGGCCCCGGCGCTCGGACTGGCGGCCGCCGCGAACGCTCGCGCCGTGTCCCGCGCCGGCCCAGGAAGGCGCCACCCGGGCGCTCTCCTGAGCCCGTGACGCCGCGCCGGGCCGGGCTACCGCAGTCAGCACCGCAGTCAGCACCGCATTCCCAGGGCATTCCCAGGGCATTCCCAGGGCATGACGACGGCGGTATGAAGGTAGGGAAGGCACCCGGTGGATGGGAGCGCGCCGTGCGGGACGAACATCGCATCAGCTACGTGCCGCTTGACTCGATGGACGAAGCGATGCGGCAGGAGATGCACCGATGCGCCCGCGAGGGCACGCCACGGCCGGAGAGCTCGGCGGTGCGGGCGCATGCGCCGAACGCGTTCTGGGCGTTCGCCGACTCCTGGAAGGCGCTGTTCTACGGCGGCGTGTGCGATCACGCGGTCAAGGAGCTCTGCCGGGTCTACATCTCCCGTACCGTGAAGTGCGAGTTCTGCGGCAATCAGCGCTCGGTCAGAGCCGCCGCAGCAGGCCTGTCGGAGCAGCAGTACGACGAGTTGCTGAACTTCGAGTCCGCGCCGAAGTACGACGAGCGGCAGCGGGCGGCGCTGTCCTACGCCGAGGCGATCGCCTGGCGTCTCGACACCGATGACGCGTTCTGGGAGCGCTTGCACCGGCACTTCTCCGAAGCGGAGCTCGTCGAGCTCGGGTGCTTCATCGCGCTCACGTTCGGCCAGCAGAGCTGGATCAGGTTGCTCGGCATCGACCATCATGAATATCTCGCCGGCACGTCGGCGTCGATGGCCCCGGGGTTCGAAAGCGCCGAGTCCGCCGCGGCCTCGAAAACCGACGACGGCTACTGGGCCGGCTAGAGCCCGCGAGTCAGGCTCATGACATCGACGTGAACAGGGCAGCCGCGGTCTCCCGCATCGCCGCCGGCGCTCAGCACGTCGTCGTCTACACCATGGACAAGGAGACCGAGCAGCCGCCGACGAAGACCGAGGTGGAGCGGAAGGAAGGTCTCACCTACCGGACCGTGCACGCCCGCATCGACAAGGTCCTCTGGTCCAAGGACCCTTCGCTGGCGGGACGACCCCTGTTCGGACGACCCGGGCAAGGGCAGCTGGGGCAATCTCGGCTCCGGGCGATCCTGCCGTTCGACAGCGCGATCATCGGCCAAGGCGAATACGAGGGCCAGGTCCGCACCGCGGCACAGAACAAATCCCTCATAGCCGAGGAGAGCCCCGGCGACGGCCCCCCGGAGCTGTTCAGTCGCTGTCGCGCCAGCTGTCGGGCCGGCTGCCGTCGATGTCGGTGAACCCGTACTCGCGGGCCAGCTGGGCCGAGGTGACCGACTCCTGGTTCCATCTCCGGCGATCGGGATCCCCGGCCAGCGCGGCCACGGCGCGGCCGATGTAGCGGGGCGACTCGGAGGAGGCGAACCCTGGCGGCGCGGTGGGACGGCCGTCGTCCCTGTCGCCGGCGAGGGCGTCGTGCCAGTTGCTCTCGCTCACCCCGTAGTTGTCGAGCATCGTCTCCGAACGCAGCCAGCCAGGAGTGATCGCGACCGCCGTGGCGTCGTAGGGCGCCAGCTCGTGGCCTTGCGAGAACGCCAGGCGGTTCACGGCGGCCTTGGCCAGGTCGTAGAACACCGAGATGCGGTAGCGGCCGGCGTTGTGGGCGGCGGTGCCGTCGGTCACCTCGACGAGCAGGCCGCCGGGCTTGTCGATGAGCAGCGGAAGGAGGTGATGGGAGGTGATCAGGTGGGTGGTGACGGCCAGTTGCAGAATGCGCAGGCCCGCGTCGAGGTCGTGCTCCCAGATCGGGGTGTTCCAGTCGGCGGGACCGCCCTTGAGGACTTCGGCGCCCCAGATGTTGTTGACCAGCACGTCGATGTGACCGTGATCATCGCGGACGCGGCCGGCCAGCCGCCGGACCTCATCGGATCGCAGATGGTCGGTCTGGACCGCGATGCCCGTGCCGCCGAGCCGCGTGACGAGGCCGGCCGTCTCCTCGATCGTCTCCGGACGGTCGTAGTCGGAGGTGCTGTTGCCCGCCGCGGTGCTCCGGCCCGTGCAGATGACGGTGGCGCCGGCCTCACCGAGGGCCGCGGCGATGCCGCGCCCGGCTCCCCTGGTGGCCCCGGCGACCACGGCGACCCGGCCGTGCAACGCGCCGCGATCCGGCATTCCACTCACTCCCGCACACTATCGATCCGGTCGTGCGGGGATACCAGGGTCAGGGCAGGGTCGGCAGGTACGCCGGGGGCTTGCGGACGGCGGTGGCCTGCTCGAACGCGTACCCCAGAGCGATCAGGGCCGGCTCCGAGAAGGGCCCGCCGAAGAAGGTGACGCCGAGCGGCAGGACGCCCCTGGCGTGGCCGGCCGGGACCGTGATCGCCGGATAGCCGGAGACGGCCGCGGGCGCGGAGGAGGAGACGAAGCCGGTGAAGTCGTCGCCGTTCTCCAGGTCGGTCACCCAGGCCCCGTGGTTCGTCGGGGCGAGCACCGCGTCCAGCCGGTTCCGCGCCGTCGCGGTGTCGATCGCCTGCCGGGCCAGCGACGTCGCCTTCTCCCGCAGGGCCCGGTACGCGGGGTCGGTCAGGTCGCCGGTGGTCGCCTGCGACTGCTCGAACAGCTCCTGCCCGAAGTAGCGCAGCTCGGTCGAGGCGTGCCGCTGGTTGAACGCGATCAGCCCGGCCAGGTCGCGCGGGTGCCGGCCGGGGGTCTGGGCCAGGTAGACGTTGAGATCGTGCTTGAACTCGGTCAGCAGGGCCGCGAACTCCGGCTCCCCGACCTCGTCGATGCCCTCCAGCTCGACGTCGTCGACCACGGTCGCACCCCGTGCCTTGAGGGTGGCGACGGCGGCGTCCAGGGTGGCCAGCACGTCCTGGTTGTCGCCGGCCGCCGACCGCCAGACGCCGATGCGCTTGCCCGCCAGCGCGTCCGGCCGCAGCGCCCCCAGGTAGTCGCGGTTCCCGCCGGGAACGGTGGCCGGATCGCGTGGGTCCGCGCCCTGGATGGCCGAGAGCACGGCGGCGGCGTCGGTGACGTTCCTGGTCAGCGGCCCCGCGGTGTCCTGCGCCGCGGAGATCGGCACGACGCCGGCGCGGCTGACCAGGCCGAGGGTCGGCTTGATGCCGACGACGCCGTTGATGCCGGCCGGGCAGACGATCGAGCCGTCGGTCTCGGTGCCGATGGTCACGGCGGCCAGGCTCGCGGCGGCGGCGACCGCCGATCCGCTGCTGGAGCCGCAGGGGTTGCGGTCGAGCACGTACGGATTGTTCGTCTGCCCGCGCACGGCGCTCCACCCGCTGGAGGAGGTGGTGGAGCGGAAGTTGGCCCATTCCGACAGGTTGGCCTTGCCCAGGACGACCGCGCCGGCCGCGCGCAGCCGTTCGACCAGGAAGGCTTCGCGGGCCGGCCGGGAGCCGAGCAGCGCCAGCGAGCCGGCGGTCGTACGGAGCCGTCCTGTGGTGTCGATGTTGTCCTTGAGCAGGACCGGGATGCCCTCCAGCGGGCCGCGCGCACCGCGGCGGCGGCGCTGGTCGCTCCGGGCCGCCTCCCGCAGCGCCTCCGGGTCGGTCTGGACGACCGCGTGCAGCAGCGGGTCCACCTTGCGGATGCGGTCGAGGTAGAACCCGGTGAGCGCCACCGAGTCGAAGCGCCCGCCGTTCATGGCGCGCTGCAGGTCCAGGACGGTGGCGCGGTCGAGGTCCAGGCCGCGCAGGAGGGTGCCGGAGGGGCGCGGCGGCGCGTGTTGCGCGGCGGCCGAAGCGGGGGCGACCGTGGACAGGCCCAGGGCGAGGACCGCGGCGGTCAGCCAGCGTAAGGGGTGCGTGGGCTTCATGGCGGCGAGCCTAACCAGAATGCTTTCTGTTGAAAATGATTCCATGTCAAAGGCTTTGGGGACGGCCTGGCGAGGCGCAGACTCAGGGCCATGCCACCCCGCCATGTCCATCTCGTGGGAAGCCATCCGGCCGCCGACGCCCGCCAGGCCATGATCGAGATGGCCGCCACCGCGGGCCCGTACCTGCGATCACTGCCGGACGGCGAGCCGGGCGCACGGCGTAACTGGATCGCCCACATCATCGACGGCCTGCGCGAGCACCCGGACGTCGAGCTGCGGGCCGACGGCGACTGGTCCGGCTACGACGACCGTCCCGTCTTCAAGGTCAGGCGCGGGCACAAACTCACCGCCGCCTCGTTGCGCACCGGCCACGCGGCCGCCGCCGCGGAGAGCTACGGGATCTTCAAGGAGATCCGCGCGGAGCAGGGGCTGGACGCGGTGTCGTTCCAGGTGGGGATCCCCGGCGACCTGGACCTCGCGTTGTTCGCCTTCGGACCGGCGGCTGCGTTCACCCGCCGCCGCGCCTTCCGCGACGCGCTGGCCCGGGAGATCGGCGAGATCGCCGGCTGGGGCGGCGGGGACGTGCTGTTCCAGCTCGAAGTCCCGGTCGAGCTGGTGATGGTGGCCGGCGCTCCCCCGCCCTTACGAGCGGCGACCGCGCGGCTGCTGGCCCGCGGCATGGTCGCGCAGGTCGCCGCCGCGCCGGCGGGCAGCCGCTTCGGCGTGCACCTGTGCGTCGGCGACCTCGGCAACAAGGCGCTGCGGCGGCTGAACAATGTCGCGCCCCTGGTCGCCATGGTCAGGGCCCTGCTACGGGCCTGGCCGCCCGGCCGCCCCCTGGAGTACGTGCACGTGCCGCTGGCCGCGGGCGACCGGCCGCCTCCCCTCGACCCGGGCTTCTACCGTGGCCTGGAGTCGCTTTCCTCGATCCCCGGCGACGTCGGGTTCGCGGCCGGCCTGGTGCACGAGGATCAGGACCCGGACGATCAGCGGCGCATCCTGCGGGTCGTGGAGGGCGCGCTGTCCCGCACCGTGGACGTCTCGCCCGCGTGCGGGCTCGGCAGGCGTTCGGCGCAGGCCGCCCGGCAGGTACTGGAGCGGGCGGTGATCTTGGCGGATTGCCCGGTTTGATGTCAAGTGTGGTAAACCTCCGTCGTCACATTTGTCACGGAGGGCTCCATGCGTACCTTGTATATCGCCGGCTTGACGACCTTGACGCTGGCGCTCGTCGCTCACCCGGCCACCGCCGAGCCGCCCGCCGACGGCCCGCTCGCGCACCAGCTGCCCACGACGCTGGCGGCGGGCGACGACTACTGGACGCCGGCGCGGATGCGCGCCGCCGCGCCGCTCACCGCGCCCGCCGCCAAGGCGGGAGCGAAGACCGTCACGCCGTTCGCCGCCGGGGAGCAGGTGGACGTCGCCCCCACCCTCTCGTCCGCGACCCGGCAATGGGCCGTGCCGTACGTCACCACGGCGGCCAAGCAGCTGACCTGGAAGTCTCGCGGGCTGATCGCCAAGACCGCGGGCAAGGTGTTCGGCACCGGCGGCAACGGCAAGGACTTCGTGGCCTCCGGCAACGTGGTCACGAGTGACGACGGGGACGTGGTCGTGACTGTCGGCCACGCTCTGATCGACAACGACGGCCGGTGGAGCACGAACCTGGTGTTCGTCCCGGCGTACAAGAACGGTACGGCGCCGTACGGCAAGTTCGCCGCCCGCACCATGTTCATCTGGTCCGGCTACTACAAGGACGGCGCCCACCAGCCGCCGCTGGACTTCGGCATGCTCGTCGTCAAGCCGGTGAAGAGCAAGACGGTGCTGCAGACCGTGGGCGGCCAGGGCATCAGGTTCAACGCCACCACGGCCGGGACCTCCAACCTGCTGCTCGGCTACCCGAGCAACGGCAACGGCGGCCAGACCCTGCAGTACTGCAGCGGCGCGTCGGCGAACCCGGCGTACGGCATGAAATACGCGATGCTCTGCGACATGGGCGGCGGCTCCAGCGGCGGCCCCTGGTTCCAGGGCTTCAACAAGGTCACCGGCACCGGCTACCAGATCTCCGCCCACGCCCTGCGCAACTCCACGACCAGTTACGGCGCGTACTTCGGCCCGGAGGCGCTCAAGACGTTCCGCGCCGCAGAGGCCGCCTGACCTGCTGAGCCTGACACGGCGGCGGCGCGCTTGAGCGCCCCCCCGCCGTGCGCTTTCCGCATCCTCACGATCTGATCGTCAGAACGATGATCGCCACGGCCACGGCGGTGTCGAGCACGAAACAGAACTCGGCGAGCGAACGCGACACGACCCGGTCCGCCCTGTAGTGGTAGACGTCCCACGCGGCGTGGCCGAGCAGCCCCAGCGCCACCAGATAGCTGCCGGCCGTCACGTCGACGAACAGCGCGACCGTGGCCGCCGCCCCGAAGCCGAGCAGGGCGAGCGACTGCAACGGCAGCCCGGCGAAGTCCGGACGCGTGCCCGCGCGCAGGCTTCGCACCAGACCGTAGCCGCCCAGCAGGACGCCCAGCCCGAGCACCGCCCAGGTCGCCTCGAAGTCCTCGTCGATGAGGTCCGCGGCCACGATGACGGCGAGGGTCACGAAGAACACGGGCCAGGTCGCGGACCGGCTCCCCAGCGCGGCCGCCCCCAGGTAGACCACCGCCGAGGCGGCCAGCGCCTTCGCCACCTCGGCGCCCGTGGCCATGCCGAGGACCACGAGCGCGGCCGCCCCGAGCCCGGCCAGAACCGGCCAGTGCCGCAGCACCCGGCCGATCGCCGGATCCGCCTCTGTCGTCATCGTCGCCACCTCCCAGGAGCACGGGCATATGAGCGATCACTTGCCGCGCATCACCGCCGGCTCGTGGCGGCGGAGCATGCGGGCGACCAGGAAGGCGCAGACGACCGCGAGGGCGGCCAGGACGCTCATGTCCAGGATCCAGGTGCCGAAGTCCTGGCTCCACAAGGGGTCCGGCGGGTCCTGGACGTGCGGGATGAGCTGGCCGACGTCGAGCGTGCCGGCCAGCGCGGCCAGCGCCCAGCGAGCCGGTACGAGCCAGGAGAGCTGCTCCATCACCGGTTTGCCGTCCAGGTGGACCAGCGCGCCGCAGAACACCAGCTGGATCAGGGTCACGAGCACGAGCAGCGGCATGGTCGTCTCGCTGGTCTTGGCCACCGCGGAGATGAGCAGGCCGACGGTCATCGCGGTGAACGACAACAGCGCGACGGCCAGCGAGAGCTCGGTCAGCGGCGCCGTGAACACGCCCTTGTCGTACGTCTTGACGTTCAGCATCGCCACGTACGTCAGCACGATGCCCTGGGCCACGGTGATGAGGCCGAGGACGAGCAGCTTGGAGCAGAGATAGGCCGATCTGGACAGCCCGACCGCCCGTTCTCGCTGGTAGATGGGGCGTTCCTTGACCAGTTCGCGCACCGCGTTCGCGGCGCCGGTGAGACAGCCGCCGATGCACAGGATCAGCAGCAGGTTCGCCGCGTTGCCGTTGCTGTTCGGGGGGCCCATCAGGTTGCCGGTCGGGACGACGCGCGCCAGCAGGCCCATCACGATCGGCAGGGCGACCGTGATGCCGAGGAACAGCCGGTCCGCCACGATGCCGCGGCAGTAGCGGCGTACCAGCGTGCTGAGCTGTTCCGGCCAGCTCTGCTGCTTCGGCGGGAGCTCGCGTTGCACGGGCTGCCGCATCCCGACCGGCTTGATCAGGTCGGCGGCGATGTACTCCTGGTACGGCGAAGATCGCGCGTACTCGGCGGCCCAGTCCCTGGCCGGGTCGTCGAACGCCAGGAACACGTCCGCCCAGTCCGTGAAGCCCAGGAACGGCAGCGCCTCCGCGGGCGGGCCGAAGTAGGCGATCTTCCCGCCCGGCGCCATCACCAGGAGCCGGTCGCAGATGTCCAGATTGGCGACGCTGTGCGTGACGACGGCGACGGTACGGCCGTCGTCGGCCAGCCCCCGCAGCATCTGCATCACCGACTTGTCCAGCCCCGGGTCCAGGCCGGAGGTCGGCTCGTCGAGGAACAGCAGCGACGGCTTGGTCAGCAGTTCGAGGGCGACGCTGACCCGCTTGCGCTGCCCGCCGGACAGCGAGGAGATGCGGTTGTCCTTGCGGTTCTCCAGCCCGAGCTGCTGAAGGACCTCGTCGACGCGCGCCTTCCGCTCGTGCTGCCTGGTGTCGTCGGGGAAGCGGAGCTCGGCGGCGTAGATGAGGGCACGGCGCACGGTGAGCTGGCTGTGCAGGATGTCGTCCTGCGGCACGAGGCCGATCCGCGAGCGGAGCTCGGCGTAGTCGCGGTAGAGGTCGCGCCCGTCGTACGTGACGATGCCCTGGTCGGCGGGGCGTAACCCGGTGAGTGCGCGCAGCAGGGTGGACTTGCCCGAGCCGCTGGGGCCGATGACCCCCAGCAGGCATTTCTCGCCGACCGGGAACGTCACGTGGTCCAGCAGCACCTTGCCGCCCTCCACCGTGACGGTGAGGTCATGCGCCTGGAGGCAGACCTCGCCCGTGTCCACGTACTCCGTGAGCGTGTCGCCCACGAGCTGGAACGTCGACGGTCCGATGCCGATGAGGTCGTTCGGGGAGATGCGGGCCTGCTGCACGCGCCGGCCGTTGACGTAGGTCCCCATGCGGCTGCCGACGTCGACGATCTCGTGGACGCCGCCGGTGATGCGGAGCTCGGCATGCCGCCGGGACACCCGCAGGTCGGTGACGACCATGTCGTTCTCGGGCGCCCGGCCGATGCGCACGACCTGCGCGCCGGTGAGGTTCCTGACGGCGGCCGGCTCGCGCCACTGCCCGGTGCGGGGGAAGCGGACCGTGGCGCCGCCTCCGTATGCGGGGGACGCCTGCGCGGGCTGCTGCTGGGGGGCCGCGTATCCGGGGCCGGACGGCCGGCGTCCCGGCTCCCGCGGGGGTGCGGAACGAAGGGGTGCCGAATGCGGAGGTGCGGAACGCGGAGGGGCCGAGCGCGGGGGCGGGGCTTGGAGCGGGGCTTGAGGCGAGGCTTGGGGCGGCGCTTGGGGAGGCGTTGCGACCGGGGTACGGCGCGGGGTC
This sequence comes from Nonomuraea rosea, assembly GCF_039539705.1. Classification (NCBI taxonomy): domain Bacteria; kingdom Bacillati; phylum Actinomycetota; class Actinomycetes; order Streptosporangiales; family Streptosporangiaceae; genus Nonomuraea; species Nonomuraea rosea. Next base: position 111,334 of record NZ_BAABDQ010000024.1, read on the forward strand.
GTGACGGGAGCTTGGGGCGGGGTCTGGGGCTGGGCCGCGCGGAAGGTCATGATCCCGCCCTCGGACGGGTCGCCGAGGCCGATTCTGGTCCCCGGGCCGACGACGACGCGCTGGATGCGGTGGCCGCTCACGTACGTGCCGTTGCGGCTGCCCGCGTCCTCCACGATCCACTGGCCGCCCTCGAAGCGCAGCACGGCATGCGTACGCGAGACCCGATCGGCCGTGACGACGACATCCGATCCTGGGTCGCGGCCCATTCGGTAGGTACGTCCCGGATCAAGGGTCACAGATACGCCGTGGCCTTCGATGACAAGCTGCGTCACGAGACCGCCTTTCTCACGCGGGCGAGATCGGGGCCCGTCGTCGAGCCTCAAACAGTTGACCGTAGACACGATTCGCGAAGGAAGGCAACGTTTCATCAGTTTTCGAAATGCGGCTGATGTCGTGCTCCCCCGGCCGCGAGCCCGCGTTCAGGTCCGGGGAGCCGCCTCGACGTCCAGCAAGCGCCTGGCCTCCGCCCGATGACCGGCGAGTTCGAGGAGGGTGCTCGCGGCCGCCCGTACGATGGCCGGCCGCGCGCCGGCGCCGTGCCGGAGCGCGCGGCGTCGCGGATCCCCTGCGCCGTGACGGGGTCCTTGAAGTGTCCCGCGTCGCCGATCAGAGCCCAGCCGGGACCGGCCGAGCGGCGGAAGAACGACGGGTGCTCGGCGGAGCTGACGATCCTCGTGCTGCGGGTGCAGCCCCGCCAGGCGCGCGGCCAGCCCCGGGATGAGGCCCTCGGTACGGCCGAACTCCGCCTCCAGGCTCCCCCGGAAGTCCGCGGCCCGATCGACCGGTGGCATCAGCAGCACCAGTGTCAGCCCTCCGTCGCAGGGGAAGGCGTTGCCCAGCTCGCGGCCGGTCAGCCACATCGCGGCGGTGGACCGCCAGTCCCGATGCGGGTCCTCGTAGTACGCGTAGTAGCAGGCCCGCCCGTTGGCGTGGGCGATGCGCGGGCGGTCGGCGCCGACCAGACGCGCGACGGTCGAGCGGCGGCCGTCCACGCCGACGACCAGCCGGGCGCGGATCTCGTACTCCGCGCCCCCGTGCCTGTGCCCGTGCCCGTGCCCGTCCTGGACGCGCACGCCGACGGCACGGCCGTCCTGCCAGAGGATGCCGGTGACGCGATGCCCGTGCCTGATCTCCGCGCCGGCCTCGCGGGCGTTCTCGGCCAGGGCCTGGTCGAGGGCGGCGCGCCGGACGCACAGGCCGTAGTCGACGCCGTCGATCGGGGTGTAGGAGCCGTCGGACGCATGGCCGGGGCCACCGATGAAAGCGCGGGAGAGCCGCGGGGCGCCGATCTTCTCGACGCGTTCCAGGGCGCCGACGCGGGCCGGCTCGGCGACGCCGCCGGCGAAGAGCAGGTGGGTGGAGACCGTGGTGGCGGGGAACCGTGCCGGATCGACGGCGATCACGCGGCGCCCTGCCCTGGCCAGGGTGGCGGCCGCGGCCGAGCCCGCGCAGCGCGGGAGAGCATCCCCGGGCGGCGTCGGCGGCACCCTCACCCCCGAGGCGATCAGGGACTACTTACGCACCGCCCTGACGGCCGTCACCTCGGTTCCGCTGTCGCAGATCGAGTTCTTCGTCTCCAAGCTCGTGGCCTTCGTCGCCGGCGGCTGGGCCAGTGGGAGAACATGGGCTTCGCCGACTTCATGTCGCAGGAGTACCGGGATCTGCTGGTCAGGCTGTTCACGGCGTCCCTGGTGGCGGCCCAGCCGGACAAGGCGAACACCCGTACCATGGGCCTGATGTTCGAGGCGCTGATCTGCAGCGGCCTCGGCCCGTACGGTCCGCCCGACCAGGTGCTCAACGGCCCTTCCGACGACGTCTGGATCACGCCCTGGATCGGAGCCCCGGCCGATCGCGAACGGCCATCTCATCTACGCGGGCACGCCGTGGGCGCTCACCTCGATCAGTCAGGCGCAGTTCTGGAGCCGGAATTTCGCGGCGAGCTACGGGGACGGCACGGTGACCGACTGCCTGTCGCTCGACCTCTCCGACTGGAGCACGCCTGGCGTCCTGTTCGGCAAGACCGCCAGGCAGTGCACCAGGCCGGAGATCGTTCAAGAGGTGCTGGCGCAGGTGCGGTCCGCCCTGCCCGGTGGGGCGGCGCTGCTGCCCGACTCGATCGTACGGTCCTGGTTCGTGGATCCGGCGATCACCGGCGAGGGCACCGCGGCCGTGGCCAACGACGAGCCGCTGCTCATCAACACGCCCGCGTCCTGGAGCAACCGTCCCACGGCCGGCACCCAGATCCCCAACTTCTTCCTCGCCGCCGACTACGTCCGCAACAGCATCAACCTGGCCACGATGGAGGGCGGCAACGAGGCCGGGCGGATGGCGGCCAACGCCGCCCTCGACGCCGCCGGCTCCTCCGCGACCCGGGCCCAGCTCTTCAGCCTCTATCTGCCGCGCGAGTTCAAGCCGCTGCACGACGCCGACGACGTGCGTTATCTGCTGGGCCTGCCGAACAAGTTCGACCTGTTCAGCCCGTACTGGCCGGGCCGCTGACGGCGGGAGACGGCGCTGCTGTCAGGAGGCGGGGGCCTCCGCGGACGGCTCGGTCGTCTCCGTCCCGTCCGGCGCGAGGGAGATGGACGGGGAGCCGCCGAGCTCCCAGCGCATGTCTCCCTTACCGTCGTTGTTGATGTTGTAGATGATCACCCCGTCAGCGGTCCAGCCGCCGTTCGCGGCGGAGGTCCACCAGGCGAAGCAGTCCCACATCTGCCCTTCGGAACTGGCGTGCCCGTTCAGATCGCTTTTCCAGTCGCAGTTATTGGAGTCGAGAACGGTGTCATGGCGCTCGACGCGGGACTGCGCGATGAATTTGTCGAATCGGGTGCCGCCGAGGAACGACCCGTCCCAGTTGATGCTGAGCACGGCCTTCTTGGTATTTCCGCTCGTCCCTGAGCTGTATATGCACAGCTCCGCCCCGACCCATACGTCGGGCTTTCCCGGGAGGTTGAACGTCTTCTCCTGGGGCGCGGAGCAGGCGGCCGCCGCGTGGGCTGCACCAGGGGCGAGGGCGATGCTTCCGGCCACCAGCGTTGCCGCTGCAGCGAGGCGCGGCATTATGCGTGACATAAAACGCCTTTCATCTCGCCGGCCCATTAGACCGGGCCGGGATGCGACCTTTGGTGAGGAAGATAGGCCATGCGCAAACCGGCCGCCAGACCCGGTCTGCGATGTGGAACGGTGCATTTCCCTATGGAACGGTGCAGTTTTTACAGTTGTTTTCAGTACGTCGTTGTCCAGGCGATTGTCCGGATCGGCACGCGGCCTTACCGATGTCCGTCACACACTGCGCCGGGCCGATTGTGCGAGCCGGTCGGCGAGCGCTGCGACGAGGTCGCGGAGCTCTCCAGGCCGTTCGATGACGAACGGCCGGTCCAGCGAGGCGAGCACGGCCGGCAGCCAGTCGAGCCGCTCCACGCGGAGCTCGACGCGCGACCAGTGCTCGGTCCCGGAATCCGTGCCACTCTCCGTGCCACTCTCCGTGCCGCTCGCGGGCGGCGGCTCCGTCACGATCGCGACGGCGGCCGGCAGCCGGGTGCGGATCTGCTCGGCCGTCGCCTGGATCCGCAGCGTCACCTCATGCCGGTACGGGGCCGTGGCGAGCCCCGACAGGAGGCGCTCCGCCGGATCGACCCCGGCGGGCGGTTCGAACGAGCCGGGCAGCGTCTTGGTGCCGTCGATGCGGTCCAGCCGGAACGTCCGGTCCGCGCCGATCTCGGGATCCACGCCGGTCACGTACCACCTGCCCGAGTGGGCGACGAGCCCGTACGGATGCAGCGTGCGCTCGCTGCGCCGGCCGCCGGCGGCGGTGTACCGGATCGAGATCGGCCGGTGATGGCGTACCGCGTCGGCGATCGAGAGCAGGACCGCGGTCTCCGGGGCGGCCGACTCGCCGGACGGCGCGGTGAAGGCGACGGAGGCGAGCACGGCGTCGAGCCTGCGCACCAGCCGCTCGGGCAGCACCCGCCGGATCTTGGCCGCCGCCGTCTCGCTCGCCGTGCCCGTGGTCGTCGTCAACCCGGCTCTGCGGCCCGCGACCAGGCCGAGCAGCACGGCGAGCCCTTCGTCGTCACTCAGCATGAGCGGCGGCATGCGGTATCCGGAGCCGAGCCGGTATCCGCCGTAGCGGCCGCGCACCGATTCGACGGGCACGTCGAGGTCGAGGAGATGGTCGACGTACCGCCGCACCGTCCGCTCATCGACGTCGAGCCGATCGGCCAGCTCGGCCACGGTCCTGATGCCTCCCGACTGCAGGAGCTCCAGCAGGGTGAGCACGCGGGCGACGGGTCGTGACATGCTCCGAATTCTCCTACAGATACCGGGCGGGTTCTGTCCAGTATTCGGCGTAACGTCTGGTCAGCAGCATTCACCGGCCAGGAGAGCACCTCATGAACTTCATCTCGATCCGCATCATCACGGGCGACGTCGCCCGCCTCGTCGGCTTCTACGAGCGCGCCACCGGCGTACGGGCGACCTGGTCCAACGAGGACTTCGCCGAGCTCAGCACCACATCGGCCACGCTCGCGATCGCCGGCGCCCGTACCGTCCCGCTGTTCGCGCCCGGCTCGGCCCGCCCGGCCGACAACCGCAGCGTCATCCTCGAGTTCCTCGTCGACGACGTGGACGACGTGCACCGGAACCTGACCGGCTTCGTGCGGGACTTCGTCAACGAGCCCACCACGATGCCCTGGGGCAACCGCTCGCTCCTGTTCCGCGATCCCGACGGCAACCTCGTCAACTTCTTCACCCCCGTCACCCCGGCGGCCATCGAGAAGTTCGCCCGCTGACGACGCGACGGGCTACAGCAGCATGGCCCGGCTGAGCCTGCTCTCGGCGGGTACGGCCTTCGTGGCGCGGAGGCGGACGACCAGGAGCACGCCGGCGAGGATCAGGGCGAACCCCGCGACCTGTCCCAGGGGAGGCCATTCCCCGCGCGCCGCGTACACGTAGCCGAACCCGGCCACCGTCTCGATGTTGATCAGCATGCCGGCGACCGTGGGTGGCAGCCGGGCCGCGGCGACGTTCCACAGGCTCGTCGCCGCCCACGACACCACGACGCCCAGGACGAGCACCGCGACGAGGAACGCGGCCAGGCTCGGCGGCCGCCCTGACGGCTCGGGCGCGAGCTGACCCGACAACGCGGCCACGGGTAGGGCCGCCAAGGTGATGGCGCCGGTGCCGAGACCGATCACCGTGGACCAGCCGCCGCCGGGCACCTCGGGGTGGCGGCTCAGGAACCGCGCGTTGGCCAGGCCGTACCAGGTCCACAGGAGGACGGCGCCCACGACGGCCAGCAGGCCCAGGACCGCCGGCCCGAGCGACCGATCCGCTGCGGGGCTCGCGCCGCCCAGGGCCAGCACGTTCACGATGACCAGGCCGGCCGCCACGAGCGTCGCCGGCAGGACGAGCGAGCGCCAGCGGTAGGCCCGCGACAGCGCGTTGCCGAGCAGCGCCACGGTGACGGGGAGACAGCCGATGACGATGCTGGCGACCGGCGCTCCGACGAGCTCGATGCCGATGACGAGCAGGAGGTAGTACAGGATGTTGCCGGTCAGCGCGAACGCCAGCGCGACGCCCCAGTGCTGCCGCAGCAGGCGCCACAGGGCGCGCCCGTCCAGCGCGAAGAGCACCACGGACACGGCGCCGTAGGCCAGATACCGGCCGGCCGTCACGGCCACCGGGCTCCAGCCGGGCAGCAGCACCGGTATCAGGAACGCCAGCCCCCAGATGAGGCCGGCCGCAGCGCCTGCGGCGGTGCCCGCTGTCCGCTCGCGACGGGTCGGACTTCTCATGGAAGCGCTCGCTACCCCGGAAAGGGGGGCCGCGATCGTCCGCTGCCTCCCGCGTGGGCACGGAAGCGAACGAGAAGAGTTCCCGAAGACCCGGCTGCGACGCTTCTTCGCGTCATCGAGCGAAGGCAGGGTCTTCATGCGGAACAAGATCTTGAGCGTGCTGGTCCCGGCGACCGCCCTGGCCCTGGCAGCATCACAGCGGGAGAAGCTTGCTGTGAAGGGGACCCATGGAATCGGAGGCGCGGTTCGCGCTTCTCGGGCCGGTGTCGGCCAATGGGCCTGACGGGCCGATCGCCCTGGGCGGCGGCGACGGCGACCGCGAGGCGGCGGCGCACCGGGCCGGCCAGGCCCTGCGGCTGTGCCGGCAGATCGGGCACGCACCCTGTGCGGGCAAGCTCGCGCCGTTGCTGGACGCGTCCCCACGACAACCGCCGGCACCGACGACGGGCACGGTCGTCTCAGGGCGTGCCGAACCAGCGGGAGAGTCCGTGCCCGCACCGGCGCCCTCAGCCCTTGGGCTTCTCCCCTGGTCTGATTCCAGGTCGCGGCGGTTGACACCCTCTCCATGCGCGAGGAAAGATACGGTCGTCCGTACAACTTAGGGCGGGGACCACATGACCGACTGGGAACGCAGGCTGGCGCTCGATCCGTCTGCCGCGGTGCCGCTCTACTACCAGCTGCGCGAACGCCTGCGGGCGGTGATCCGCGACTGCGAGCCCAACACGATGATCCCCGCGGAGAAGGACCTGATGGTCTACGCGGGCGTCAGCAGGGCGACGGCCCGCCGGGCGATCGGCGACCTGGTCCAGGAGGGGCTGCTGGTGGCCAGGCAGGGCAGCGGCACCTACACCGCGCCGCTGGCCGTGACGCCGGAGCTGGGATCGCGGCCGGTCGGGTTCACCGAGACGATGGCGCGGCTCGGCCGCAGGCCCACGACGCAGTTGCTCAAGGCTCACCTCCAGCCGGCCGGGCCGGATGTCGCGGTCGCGCTCGGGGTGCGGGAGCACGAGAAGGTCGTCTTCGTCGAGCGGCTGCGCCTGCTCGAAGGCGTGCCCTGCATGGTGGAGAGCGCCCACCTGCCCGTCGAGCTGGTCCCCGGCATCCTCGACGAGGATCTCACCGGCTCCCTGTACGACCTGCTGCGCACCAAGTACGGTCTCACGCCCGCGAGCGGCCGGGAGACCATCGGCGCGGTCAACGCCGACTACCGGCTCGCCGAGCTGCTGCGCGTGCCCATGGCCGCGGCCCTGCTGGCAACGGCCCGCAGCACCTGCGCCGAGAGCGGGACCGCGCTCGAATACACCATCCGGCATGCCCGCGGCGATCTCACCGTGTTCTCCGTGGAGCTCAACGACGCCAAGAACGCTCTCATGGGCCACTGACCCCCTATCGGAAGGTCGAGCATGACCAGGTTGACGCGCCGTGACTTGCTCAGAACCGCCACACTCGCCACGGCATCCGGCCTGCTCGCCGCCTGCGGCTCGGACCCGGTCGACGCCGTGCCCGCCGACGGGGTGCCGCGGGGGAAGATCTCCGTCTGGCTGCACCAGACCAAGGCGTACGACAAGGTGTTCAACCCGCTGCTGCACCGGTACGTCCAGGAGTTCGGCGGGGTGGACATCACCCCCCTGTACGTGCCGGTCGACAAGCTCGACGCCAAGCTGCTGACCGCGTTCGCCGGCGACGTCCCGCCCGACCTGTTCAAGGTCGGCGGCTGGACCATTCCCGGCCACGCGCGCAAGGGCCGGCTCACCCCGGTCGTCCCCAAGGCCATGGGCGTGGCCGACGAGAAGGCGCTGGTCAGCACGTACGACGAGCATGCGATCGGCTCGCTGTCCTACGACGGCAAGCTGTACGGCGTCCCCGTCGACTACACGATCTGCTACCTCTACTACCGCAAGGACAGATTCGCTGAAGCAGGGCTCGATCCGGACAAGCCGCCCACCACCTGGGAGGAGGTCGCCGAATACAGCAAGCGGCTGACCTCGGCAGACGGCAAGAAGGTCGGGCTCCAGTGGATCCTGGGCAACCCGCAGTGGACGCTGATGCAGCTGCTCGCCCTGGTCAAGGGCAAGGGCGGCACGATACTCAGCCCCGACGCGAGCAAGGCCACGCTCGCCACGGACGCCGGGGTCGAGGCGCTGCGCTACTACGGCAGCCTGGGCAACCCCAAGCTGTCGAACCCGCTGTCCGGGTTCGGGCTGTTCGCCACCGGTGAGGCGGCGATGCTGGTGTCCGGGCTGTTCGCGATGGATCTGTTCCCGTCGCTGAGCGCCAAGCTGACGTTCGGCAAGGTCTTCGACATCGCGCCGATGCCGCGCTGGGAGTCGGGTCAGCCGGTCGCGCCCGCGTACACGTGGGGGTGGGCGGTCGCCGAGCAGTCCAAGCTCCAGTACACCGCGTGGCACTTCATCGACTATCTCCAGCGCGAGGAGGTCGCCGCCACGCAGCTCAAGGACGCCAGCCTGCTCACGCCGGTCAAAGGCTGGGAGAAGCTGCGGGGAGCCGACCAGAAGGCCATCGACATCATGGCGGCGTCCGCGCCGTACGCCGACTTCGGGCCCCAGACGCCCGTCTGGAACGAGATGGCCAAGTCGCTGACCGACGCCGCCGACGCGGTGGCGTTCGGCAAGAAGACGCCGGAGCAGGCGGCGGCGGACTTCGACCAGGCGATGCGGATCGCCCTGTGACGACGTCCTTAGGCGCGCCCGCGCGACGGCTCGGGCCGCGTGCCGTGCGGCGGTCCGGCAGCGGGCAGCGGCAGGCGGAGGCGCGCGCGGGTGGCCTGCTGGCGCTCCCCGCCGCCCTCTACTTCCTGGTCTTCTGGGTCGTGCCGTTCGCCTCTGCCGTCTACCTCAGCTTCACCAGCTACGACTTCGCCGGCACGCCCGAGTGGACGGGCCTGGACAACTACCGCAGGATGCTGGACGACCCCGGCTTCTGGAACTCGGCCACGGTCACCGCCGTCTACACCGCCGCCTCCGTGATCCCGTCGGTCGTGCTCGGCCTGGCGATAGCCGTGCCGCTGAGCAAGCCGGGCCGCTACAACGCCTTCCTCCGCGCGCTGGTCATGATCCCGGCCGCGATGCCGCTGGTGGCCACCTCGCTGACCTGGTCGGCGATCTTCGCCGACAGGGGCCTGGCGAACGCGCTGATCGGGCTGGTGGGCGTGGAGCCGAAGCCGTGGCTGACCGACGAGGGGCTCGCGCTGTGGGCCCTGGTGATCATGACGACGTGGAAGCACCTCGGCCTGTTCGTGATCATCCTGACCGCGGGCCTCCAGGGGCTGCCGCTGAGCGTCTTCGAGGCCGCCGGGATCGACGGCGCGGGACCTTTGCGGATGTTCTACCGCATCACGCTGCCACTGCTGCGCCGCACGTTGCTGTTCGTGGTGGTCATCGCGGTGATCGGGGCGATGCAGTCGTTCGTGCCCGCCTTCCTGCTGACCAAGGGCGGACCGGCGGGGGCGACCGAGGTGCTGCCGCTCTACATGTGGGCGACCGGCTTCACGTTCGAGCGCATGGGCTACGCGTCGGCGATCGCGATGGTGCTGCTCGTGGCCATGCTGGCGCTGTCGTTCACGCAGTTCCGCGTGCTGCGGGGAGGCGATGACGAGTGAAGATCCTCCGCGGTACGGTGCTGACGCTGGTCGTGGCCGTGATGCTGCTGCCGGTCTACGCGATGTTCGCCGTCTCCTCGGCCTCGGACGCCGACGACCTGGGCGGGCTGTCGTTCGACGCCGCCCAGCTCGGCGCGCACGTGGCGACGCTGTTCGGGCAGGGCGGCTTCCCGCTCTACCTGCGCAACAGCCTGATTCTCTCGCTCGGCGTCGCGGTGCTGGAGGTGATCCTCTCCTCGGCCGCGGGATACGCGCTCGCGCAGCTCCGCTTCCCCGGCAGCCGGGCGTTGTTCGCGGTGATCGTGGGGACGCTGTCGCTGTCGCCGATCGTGGTGCTCGTGCCGATGTACCTCATCGTCAAGGCGCTGGGCTGGATCGACACCTTCCAGGGCATGATCGTGCCGTTCATGATGAGCGCCTTCGGGGTGTTCCTGGTGCGCCAGTTCGCTCTGGCGCTGCCGCGTGAGCTGCTGTCGTCCGCGCGGGTGGACGGGGCGGGCGAGCTGCGCATCTTCCTGCGCGTCGGGGTGCCGCTGCTGCGGCCGGCGTTGCTGACGCTCTTCCTGCTGCAGTTCCTCGCGCAGTGGGACAACCTGCTCTGGCCGCTCATCGTGGCCAACGATCCCGGGCTGTGGCCGCTGCCCGTGGGGCTGTCGCAGCTCCAGACCGAGTACGACTTCAGCGCCGGCCTGGTGGGCACCGCCGCGCTGGTCACGGCGCTGCCGCCGCTGGCGCTGATGTTCCTGCTGCAGCGCTACTACGTGGCGGGGCTGACGCTGGGAGGACTACGCAAATGAGCACCTACGGGGTGTGGACGACGGCGTACGGGCTGCCGGCGTTCGCGTACACGCTGGACCAGGAGCGGGACGCGCGTGCCGAGTGGGATCCCGTGCTGGACCCGCCCACGCGACGGCACTTCGCGCACGTGGGCAACCGGCGGATCACGCTGGTGTCGGACAACTACGGGCTGAGCGACCTGTTCGACGAGCACACGGGCCTTCTGTGGCTGACGCGCGGGACCGGCGTGACCCGAGCCGGCGGGCTTTCCACCGATATTTCGGGATCTGAGCGGGTCTTTGGGCCTACCTTCGCCATCGTCCGGGTGGCCGACGATCGGGTGGCCCTGGAGCGCACGGTCCTGTGCCCGGAGGGAGAGCAGCCCTGGGTGCTGATCCGGCTGCGGGTGCGCAACCTGCTCGACGCGCCGGTGCGGCTGGAGCTGACCGAGGAATGGGTGACCGCCGCGGCCCGGGTCGAGCTCATCACCGGCGCCACCGCCACAGACGACCCCGGCCTCGAACTGGAGCTCCTCGGCGAGGCGGAGAGCCGCTCCGGGCCGGAGCCCGTCGGCGGAGCAGGGGCCCGATCCTGGCCGGAGCCCGTCGGCGGGTCCAGGACGCGGGGCGGGCGGCTGGAGGTGCCGCTGGAGCTGGCTGCGGGAGGCGAGCGAGTGCTGGACTTCCGCTTCGGCCTCCTGGACTCCGCCCCCAAGGCCGCGTCGTCCGAGCCGACGTCGCCCGAGCCCGCGTCGCCCGACGCCGCGGCTTTCGAGACCGCGTCGTTCGAGGGCAGCCTGGCGGCCCTGCGCGGCCGGCTGCCGCGCGCGGCCGCCGCCCAGGCGCCCGAGGCCGAGCGGGAGATCCCCTGGCACGCCGCCCTGCTCACCGGCGCGGCCTGCGCCGACGGCGTGCTCGGCGGCCACACCCTGGACCAGGGATCCTGCTACTCCTTCAGGCACGGCTTCAACGGCGCCGCCCGCGACCCGCTCCAGCACGCCCTCCCCCTCGTCTACATCGAGCCGGATCTGGCGCTCTCCGTGCTGCGCAACACATGCGCCTGGGGCGGGCCCGACGGCGACCTGCCCTATGCGCTCGGACCGGACAAGCGCCCCTGGACCGACCTGTTCCGCCCGTCGGACCAGAATCTGTGGGCCCTGTGGCTGGCCGCCGAGTACCTGAGCGCGACCGGCGACGAGGCCGCCTTCCGCGCGCCGGTGCCGTACCACCCGATCCACGAGGCCCCCGAGGTGCCGCTGCACGAGAACCTGCGCAGGCAGTTCAGGTTCCTCGCCGACGTGGTCGGACGGGGCGAGCACGGACATCTCCGCATACTCAACGCCGACTGGAACGACATGGCCATCAGCGAGAGCGGCGTGCCGCGCGAGGTGATGATCGCCCAGGGCGAGTCCGTGCTGAACTCCGCCATGGCCGCCTGGGTCCTGCCCCGCTACGCGACGCTGGCCGGGCGCCTCGGCGACGACTCGACCGCCGCCGAGGCCCGCAAGCTGGGCGAGGAGCTGCGCGACCTGGTCGCGGGCGAATGGAACGGACGCTGGTACCGCCGCGCGTACGGCCCGGGAGCGGTCGTCGGCGACGACGATCTGTGGCTGGAGGTGCAGCCGTGGGCCATTCTGTGCGGCGCCGCCCCACCTGAGCGGGCCGTGGAGCTGTTGCGCACGATCGAGCGCACTTCGGCCGCCGGCTCCCCGCTGGGCGCGCGGCTGCGCTGGCCCGCGCGCGACGCGTACGGGCCGGGCGGGGTCGGCACGATCTGGTACGCGATCAACATGACGCTCGTCTGGGCCGCCGCGGCGCACCTCCCCGAGCTGGCCTGGGACTGGTGGCGGCGGATGACGCTGGCCGCGCACACGGCCGCCTACCCGGACGTCTGGGAAGGCACGTTGTCGGGCCCCGACGCCTACCTCGCGCCCGAGACCGGCCGTCCAGGGCGTACGTGGGACCTGGCCGCCGTGGGCGTCGCCATGCAGGCCTACCCGGTCGCGAACCTGCACAGCCACTCCCAGCCGCTGCTGGCCTACCTGCGGCTGCTCGGAGTCGAGCCCTTCCAGCCGCCGCGCGGCGGCGCCCGCTTCGCCTCCCCGGTGCTGGAGGTCGGGCCGTGACCCTGCTCGGCATCGACGTCGGCGGCACCAACACCAAATGGGTGCTGATGGACGGGGACACGGTGACCCGGTCGGGCTCCGTCCCCACGCCGCCGGGGCCGGACGAGACGGTGAAGCTCGCGGCCTCGCTGGCCCGTCGCGTCGAGTCCATCGGGATCGGGCTCCCGGGGCACGTGGATCGCGACACCGGAACCGCGCTGTTCGTCCCGAACCCTCCGGGTGACTGGGACGGCTACCCCGTGGCCGCCCGGCTGCGCGAGCTGGCCGGAGCCCCGGTCTCCGTCGTCAACGACGCCCGCGCGTTCGCCCGCGCCGAGCTGGAGCTGGGCGCGGCCCGCGGGCTGGCCGACGTGCTGTTCGCGGTGCTCGGCACCGGCGTGGGCGGGGCCGTCGCGCTGCGCGGGGCCGTGCTCGCCGGGCCGCGCGACAACCTCGGTGAGATAGGCCATCTCACGGTCTCCCCCGGGGGACCGGCCTGCTGCTGCGGCAACGAGGGCTGCCTGGAGACGTTCGCCGCCGGGCCGGGCATCGTGCGGGCCGCCGGCTCCGGCACGGCGGCGGAGGCCGCCGAGGCGGCCAGGGCGGGTGACGGGCGGGCGGTCAAGGCGTTCGAGCGGGCCGGCTGGGCGCTCGGCGTGGCGCTGGGCGACGCCGCCTCGCTCCTCGGCGTCGGCTCGGTGGTCGTGGGCGGCGGGGTGGCCGGGGCGCTCGACCTCATGCGCTCCGCCCTGCGTGCCGAGCTCGCGCGGAGACGACCGTTGATCGGTGACATCGCGGTGCTGCCCGCCGTACTGGGCCCGATGGCAGGAGCCATCGGCGCCGCACTCTATGGGAGGAGATCGGGATGAAGTGGATCAGCCGCGCCATGGACCTGCTCGGTGAGATCGAACGGACACAGGAGGAGAACCTTGCCGAAGCCGCTCGCATCGCCTCGGAGGCCATCCTCGGCGGAGGAGTGGTGCATACGTTCGGCACCGGGCATTCGCGGATAGGCGTGGAGGAGATGTTCCCCCGTTACGGCTCCTATCCCGGCTTCCATCCCATCGTCGACCTGTCCACGACGTTCTACACCCAGGTGGCCGGCTCGAACGGGATGCGGCAGGCCATGTTCATCGAGCGCGTCGAAGGGCTGGCCGACGCGATCCTGGCCAACTTCGAGCTGCGGCCGAGCGACGCGGCCATCGTGTTCAGCGTGAGCGGGCTCAACGCCGTGCCCGTCGAGATGGCGATGGGCCTGCACAAGGCGGGCCTGCGGGTCGTGGCCGTGACCTCGATGAACGAGACCATGGCCGTCGAGCCCGGCCATCCCAGCGGGACCCGGCTCGCCGACCATGCCGACGTGGTGATCGACCTGCGCACCCCGGTGGGCGACGCGCTGTGCCAGGTCGAAGGGCTGGCCGAGCCGGTCGGGCCCGGCAGCACGGTGGCGGCCGTCGCCGTGGTCAACGAGATCAAGGTCCGCACGGCCGAGCTGCTGGTCGCGGGCGGCTGGACGCCGCCGGTGATCTCCAGCGCCAAGCTCGTCGGCGCCGCCCGCTCCGGCGAGCTGTTCGAGGCCGCCTATCTCGAACACGCCCGCCGCGCCGCGGCCGTGCTCAGGAAGCCATGAGCGCCGTCCTGGTGGCCGGCTCGGACGGCGGCATCGGCGGCGCGTGCATGGCGGCGATCGAGGCGGCCGGTACGAGCGCCTACGGCGTGGACCTGTCCGACGGCGTCGACATCACCTCGCCGGGCCAGGTCGAGAAGGCACTGGCCCAGGCCACGGCCCGGCACGGGCGGATCGCCGGTGTCGTGCACGCGGTCGGCATGTCCGGCAGGTCGCTCGGCGACGGCGGCGTGACCGAGTGCACCGACGAGGCCTGGCACGAGGTGCACCGGGTCAACCACGAGTCGGTGTTCCGGCTGCTGCGCGCGGCCATCCCCCTGCTGCCCGAGGGCGGCTCGATCGTGGTGATCGGCTCGGCGCTCGGCACGTCGGTCGACGACGACTTCCGCACGGTGGCCTACGCCTCGGCCAAGGGCGCGCTGATCCCACTGATCAGGACCGCCGCCCGCGAGGCCGCGCCGCGCGGCGTGCGGGTCAACCTGATCTCGGCCGGGCTCGTGGCCACGCCGATGAGCGTTCGTGCGCGTACGTCCGCTTCCGTCCAGGCCAGGCTGCCCGCGCTGATGCCGCTCGGCGGGGCGCCCTGCCGGCCGGAGGAAGTGGCGCAGGCCGTGGTGTGGCTGCTCTCGCCGTCGTCGGGGCGGACCACGGGCGCGGTCATTCCCGTCGACGGAGGGTGGCATCTGCGATGAACGTCCTGTGGGAAGGCGATGTGGTCGTCGCGGGTGGCGGCAGCGCCGGGTGCGCCGCCGCCGTCGCGGCGGTGCGCGCGGGCGCGTCGTGCCTGCTGGTGGAGCCGGCGGGCTTCCTCGGCGGCACCGGTGTCGCCGTGCTCGACACGTTCTACGGCTTCTACGCCCCCGGTCCGGTTTCGCGGAGGGTGGTCGGCGGGATCGGCTGGGAGGTGTGCGAGCGGCTCTTCGCCGCCGGCGCCGCCTTCGAGCGGCCCAACACCTACGGGGCCGGCACCGGCGTCACGTACGAGCCCGAGGAGCTCAAGCTCGTCTGGGACGAGCTCACCTCGGACGCGAGCGTGCTCCTGCACGCCAGGGTCTGCGCGTACGTGCCGGGGACCGGGGTCGAGGTGGAGACCGTGGCGGGCCGGTTCCTGGTCAAGGCCCGGGTGATCGTGGACGCGACCGGCGACGGCGAGGTGGCCTGGCGGGCCGGGGCCGCGCTGGAGCGTCCCGGCCTGCGGGCCCAGCCGATGACGGCCACGTTCCGGCTGGGCGGGGTGGACCTGTCCGCCACGAGCTCGGCCGAGCTGCACGCGCTGATGGCCGACGCCGATCTGCCCAGGCGCGAGGGATCGGTGCACAGGACCGTCAACGACGGGATCGTGCACACCAATCTGACCCGGGTGAGCGGGCTCGACCCGACCGACCCGTTCGAGCTGTCCCGCGCCGAACGTGAGGGACGTGCGCAGGTGCGCGAGTACGTCCGCTTCCTGCGCGCCAAGGTGCCCGGGTACGAGTCGGCGGTGCTGCTGAGCACGTCGGTACGGATCGGTGTGCGGGAGTCGCGACGCCTCATCGGGCAATATGTCCTGACTTCTGATGATGTATTGGCCGGGCGGGAGTTTCCGGACACGATCGCCCGGTGCGGCGCGCCCATCGAGGACCACGCCGCGGGATCGGCCACCCGATGGGAGTACGTGCGCGACTACGGGACCTACGGGATCCCGTACCGGTGCCTGCTGCCCGTCGAGGTCGGCGGGCTGATCGTGGCCGGGCGGTGCCTGTCGGCCACGCACGACGCCCATGCCTCCGCCCGCTCGATGGGGCAGTGCATGGCGATGGGGCAGGCGGCCGGGACGGCCGCGGCGCTGGCCGCACAGGCCGGCGCGGAGCCCGCGGCGCTGGACGTCGAGCTGCTGCGCGCCCGGCTGCGCGAGGAAGGGGCGCTCCTGTGACGGCGAGACCTCTGCTGGAGGAAGGGACGCTCCTGTGACGGCGGGACTGGTTCGCACGGTGCTGGGGGACGTGGACGCCCTCGGTGTGACCTATGCGCATGAGCACTTCTTCATGACCGGTGACTGGCCCGTCCGCAACGAGCCCGACTACCGGCTGGACTCCCTGGACGCGGCCGTCGCGGAGGTGACGGCGGCCCAGCGGCTCGGGCTGTCGGCGGCGGTGGAGATGACGCCGCTGGGGTTCGGCCGCAGCCCATCGCTGATGAAGGCGCTGGCCGAGCGGACCGGGCTGCACGTGATCGCGGTGACCGGCTTCCACAAGAGCGCCTACTACAGCGACGCCCACTGGCTGCACCACTACGCGCCGGAGGAGATCACCGAGCTGCTGGTCGCGGAGATCGTGCTGGGCATGGACGAGTACGGGCTGGTCGGGCCGCTGGTCCGGCGCTCGTCCGCCCGCGCGGGAGCCATCAAGATCGCGACCGCGTACCACGCGTTCGGGCGCGGGGTGCGGCGGCTGGCAGGCGCGGTGGCGCAGGCGGCCGTCCGCACCGGCGTGCCCGTCGTGACCCACTGCGACAAGGGCACGATGGGGCACGAGCTGCTGGACGCGCTGTCGGCCGGCGAAGTGGCGGCCGATCGGGTCGTACTCGGGCACATCGACCATAACCCCGATGCCGGATATCTCATCTCCTTGGCGGAGAGGGGGGCTTACCTGGCCTTCGACCGCCCCGGGCGGATCAAGTACGGGCCGGACAGCGAGATCGTCGCGCTCGTCGCGGAGCTGGCCGGGCGCGGGCTGGGGCATCGGCTGCTGTTCGGCATGGACCTGGCGCGGCGGTCGTACTGGCCCGGGCTGGGCGGCGGGCCCGGGCTGACGTACCTGCTGGAGCGGTTCGTGCCCCGGCTGGAGGCGGCGGGGCTGGGCGCGGTGGCCACGGCGGCGCTGACCGGGAACCCGCGCGCCGCCTTCGCGCTGCGCCCGGCCGGCGCGTGACGGCTCAGGGCAGGTTCTTCTCCACCTGGTTCTGCCAATCGGCGTTGGTGTTGATCTCGGGTGCCGCGCCCGCGAACGCGCCACGCGCGTACGTGTCGCCCTGGAGCTGGTACATCAGCCACGCCGTCACGTACCCGAGGAAACCGCCGCCCGTGCCCTGGATCGTGTTGTGCCCGGCGCCCTTGAGCAGCGCCTTGGCCGCCGCGCCCGGGACCTGGTCGTAGTACGTCTGGAGCGCCGAGTTGGGGGAGATGATCACGTCGGTGGACCCGCTGACGAACAGCACCGGGCAGGTCAGCTGGCCGACCGCGAAGCTGTCCCCCGCGCCCACCCAGACCGGAGCGGGCAGCGCGATGGGCACGACGGTGTCGATCAGGCCGCCGGACTTGGTGGCGGTGTTCACCGCGCCGCCCGCGCCCTGGGAGTGGCCGACCGCGCCGACCTTGGTCACGTCGAGCTTGCCGTAGAAGACGCTGGAGGCGTCGGCGTTCCTGGCGATCAGGTACTGGGCCGCGGCGATCATCTCGGACCCGGTCCCCGTCGTGGTGTCGGTGGAGGCGACCACGGCGAACCCCCAGGAGGCCAGCTGGCCGAGCAGCCCCGGATACTGCGTGGGCACCGCGTTGGTCCCGTTGCCCCAGGTGACGATCGGGTGCACGACGCCTCCGGCCCCGAGGTCGGCCGGGTAGTAGAGCTTGTACCCCGGCGCGTCGGCGGTCGCGACCGTCCACGGGCCGGCGACCTCGTAGTGCGCCTCGATGGTGTCCGCGGCCTGGGCCGGACTGGCCAGGACGCCCAGTAAGAGCGCGGCGATGAGCACGATCAGCTTCATACAAGCTCCCCAAATTTGTACGGATGACCGGAACTCTCGCTTCACAAGCAGGTCCTGTCAATGGTTGGATCGCAGGCATGGAGCACATTCCGTCCGCCGCCGAGATGCTCGGCTGGATCGAGACCGTCGTGGGGCAGGGCATCCGCCGCCCCGGCTACCCGGCGGACGCGTGGACCGAGCAGTGGCTGGCCGAACGCCTGTCGGGTTTCGGCCTGGAGGTCACGCTCGAACCGGTCGAGGTGCGGCGCTGGCGGCCGGGCGCCGGGCTGCTCCGCCTCGACGACGGGACCTCGTGGACCGGCCTGCCGCTGCCGTTCACGGCGCCGGCCAAGAGCCTGCGCGGCCGGATCGCGCGGCTGGCCGACGCCCGGCCCGGCGACATCGTGGTGGACGAGCTGACCTTCACCGAGCTCCCGCAGTCGTACGTCAAGACGCTCGCGACCTCGGCCTACGACCCCGAGGGCAGCTTCGGCACGCTCGTCCAGACGCTCCCGTTCGGCCCGCGGATGATGGAGGTCGTCGAGCCCGCGCTTGCGGCGGGCGCCGCGGCTTTCGTCGGCGCGCTGACCGGCCTCCCCTGGGACACCCGCGACTACTACGTGCCGTACGACGCGATCGAGCGCCCGATCCCCGGCCTGTGGCTGTCCGGCACGGACGCCCGCCAGTTGCTCGCCCGCCTCCCCTGCGAGGGAGAGCTGATCGCCGAGTCCGCCGTCGACACGGTCATCACGCACAACGTCGTCGCCACCCTCCCCGGCGGCTCCCCCCACACGGTCATCGTCGCCTCGCACCACGACGCCCCTTGGGCCTCGGCCGTCGAGGACGCCTCCGGCCTGGCCCTCGTCCTGGCCACCGCACGCCATTGGGCGCGCGTCCCGGCGGCGGAGCGCCCGCACAATCTGACCTTCCTCCTCACCTCCGGGCACATGGCCCACGCGGCGGGCACCCGGGCCTTCATCGACCGCCACCGGCCTGAGCTGGCCGATGTGGTGCTCCAGCTGCACCTGGAGCACGCCGCGCTGCGCTGCGAGGCGGTGGACGGCAAGCTCGTGCCGACCGCCGACCCGGAGGTCAGGTGGTGGTTCACGACGCGGGCACCCCAGCTGGAGCGGCTGGTCGCCACGACGCTGGAGGCGGAGGACCTGCGGCGCTCGTTCGTCCTGCCTCCGGACGTGTTCTCGCCGATGCCGCCCACGGACGGCGCGTTCTTCCATCCCGAGGGCGTGCCGCTGGTGCACTTCCTGTCGGCGCCGATGTACCTGTTCGACTCGGCGGACACGATCGACAAGGTCGACGTGGCGGGGCTGGAGCCGCTGGCCCGCGCGGCCGTCCGGATCGTGGCGGGCACCGCAGGCTGGACGCCGGACGAGCTCCGGATCACTCCATGACGGCCGTCGCCTTCTGTGTAATCGTGTAAGCCATGACTGCTGAGCCTCCCATCGTCATCGAGCACCGCGAGCACGTGTGGTACCTGCTGTACCAGGCCGCCCAGCTCGAGCACATGATCATGTGCCAGTACCTGTTCGCCGAGTTCAGCCTCAAGAGCGACGGCCTCACCGCCGATCAGCAGGCCGCGGTGGACCGCTGGCGGCAGGAGCTGCACGGCATCGCCGTACAGGAGATGCTGCACCTCGCCCTGGTGGCCAACCTGATGTCGGCCATCGGCGCCGCGCCCACCTTCAACCGGCCCAACTTCCCGCAGTCCTGCGGCCCCTTCCCACCCTCGATCCAGATGCGGTTGTTACCCTTCGGCGAGGCCGCGCTGACCCACTTCCTCTTCCTCGAACGACCCGAAGGCATGGAACGGGTGGACGCCGCCGGATTCATCGCCTGCGACCCGCCGCCCGAGCCCGTCGTGGCCGGCGAGATCTTCCCCCGGGCGCAGGAGTTCGCCACCGTCGGCCACCTCTACCGCGGCATCAGGGACGGTCTGACCGCTCTCGCCGCCCGCGTCGGCGAGGAGCAGGTGTTCTGCGGATCACCCGCGGCGCAGGCCACCGCGGAGTTGTTCCGCTGGCCGGAGATGGTGGCGGTGACCGATCTCAAGTCCGCGTGCGCCGCCATCGACGAGATCATCGAGCAGGGCGAGGGAGCCCAGGGCGACTGGCGCGAGGCCCATTACGGCCGCTTCCTGAAGGTCTGGGAGGAGTACACCGCGCTGCGCGCCGCCGACCCGGGCTTCGAGCCCGCCCACCCCGCGCTCGGCGCGTTCACCCGCCAGCCCTTCGACGTGCGCGAGCCGCAGCCGCTGATCGGCGATCCCGGCACGATGGTGCTGGCCGAGCTGTGCAATCTGGCCTACGAGGCCATTCTGTGGCTGCTCACCCGCTTCTTCACCCACACCGACGAGAGCGAGGAAGAGCTCGGCGTCCTGGTGGGCGCGGCGATCGCGATGATGGCGGGCGTCCTGCGGCCGCTCGGCACCGAGCTGGCCCGGCGGCCCGCCGGCCCCGCGCATCCGGGACGCACGGCGGGGCCGGCCTTCGAGATGTACTACGTCATGGACAACGTGGTCCCCTGGCGGGCGGCCGCCTGGACGGTGCTGACCGAGCGGCTCCACCAGATCGTCGGCAGATGCGCCCCGCACGCTGCCGGCGACCCGGTGATCGCCGCGGCCGCGGACCGGGCCAAGGCGGTGGCCGACGCCGTCGACGCCTGTGGCGCGCGCTACCGCTGATCCGGGGGATCCTGGAGCCGGGGGTCACGACTGCGTCCTCTCCATCGCGCGAGCGTCGAAGCGGTCCCCGGCGGACCGCGGCAGCCTGCTCTTGATCACTCGTTCGCTCAGCGTGCGCGGGAACTCTGCGCTCGCCGCCGTCATCACCGTAGGTCGAGGATGCCCAGGTCACGGGCGCGCGCCACGGCCTCCTTGCGAGTGCGGGCGCCCAGCTTCTCCAGCGCCGCCGCGACATGGCTGTCCACGGTGCGCACCGAGAGGACGAGGTGACCGGCGATCTCGGCGTTGGTCATGCCCTGGGCGAGGAGCTGGACGACCTCGCCCTGGCGTTCGGTGAGCCCGGCCGGGCTGATCCGGGTCGCGGGCGCCGGGCCACGCGGGATCCTGGCCACGCCGAGGCTCTTCAGTCGGGCCCGGACCAGCCGGGCGAGCGGTTCGGCCCCGAGCCCGTCGAGCAGGGCGAGCGCGGCTAATTGGTCGGCCGGCTCGGGGCTCTCGGCCAGGGCCGCCGCGTGCTCGTAGCGGCAGCCGGCCGCGCGCCACGTCTCGGCCGCCTCCCGCCACCGGCCGCGGGCGAGCAGCGCGTACGGATGGATCCGCCCGTCCCCGTCGGCGAGCAGCTGGTCCAGCCCGTCCCCGCCGACGGGGCGGCCCGCCCGGGTCAGCCAGTACGCCAGCTCCGCCCGGACGGCGGCCGTGCCGAACCGGCGGGCCAGCTCGTACGCCTCGGTCAGCTCGGCGACGGCGGCACCGGCGTCGCCGTCGAGCATGGCGGCCTCGGCCAGCCCGACGGCGGCCGGGCCCATCCACTGGCACTCGCCCAGCGGCACCGCGGTCCGCCACGCCTCGCGCAGCGTGTCCACCGCGCCGTGCTCGCCGCGGCGCAGCTGGGCACGGCCGATCACGGTCAGCGCGGCGCAGCGCACCGGCGGGGAGCTGTCGAGCGCGTACGCCGCGGCCGGCACGACCTGGTCCCAGTCGGCGGCCGCGAAATGCAGTGTCCCCAGCGCCACCTGCAGATAGCGCGAGAACATCACGAAATCCGAGCGCTCGGCGAACTCGATGCCCTCGGGGAGCCGGCGTCTGGCGTCGTCGAGCCGCAGTGCCTCCAGGTCGTGCAGGATGAGGTTCACGTAGGCCCGGCAGGCGTGCTCCGGCTCGTCGGCGTCGAGCGCGGTCCGCAGGCTCTCCTCCATCGTGGAGCGGGAGCGCGGGTCGCCGGTCACGGAGAACGCCATGGCGAGATTGTTGAGCGCGTGTGACAGGGTCCCCGGCGTGTCCTTGCCGAGCGCGATGGCCTGCTCGGCCACGCCGATGGCCTCGGTGCTCCGCCCCGCCAGCGCGTGCAGCTGTGCCTTGCCGCTGAGCGCCATCGCCAGCAGGTCGACGTCGCCGGCGGCGGTGAGGACGGCGATCGCCTCGTCGGCCGCCGCGTCCGCCCCTTCCGGATCGCCGGCCCACCAGCAGATCCGCGAGAGCCAGCGCAGGGAGGCCCCGCAGGCGCGCGGGTCGTCACCGCGCCGCAGCTCGACCGCGCGCCGCTGGGCCGCCAGCGTGTCGGCGGCCGGGGCGTCGACGGTGTAGCACTCGATGGCGTAGCCCTCCCACAGCTCCGCCTCGGCTCGCGGCTCGAGGATCGGGTGCTGGTCGAGCACCAGCCGCAGATGGGCCGCCGCCTCCCGGTGCGCCCCGGCCGCCGACGCCTCCCGGGCGGCGATCGGCCCGTACTGGAGGATGACGGCCGTGTCGCCCGCCTCGGCGGCGTGGTGCACGATCCTGGACACCTCAATGCCCGGCCTGGCCAGGAGGGCGGCGAGCACGCTGCGGTTCGCCGCCATCCGCCGCGCCGCCGGCATCGAGTCCGCCACCGCGCGGCGGGTGAGCTCGTGGCGGAAGCTCACCCGGCTCGGCGTGACGGCGAGCAGGCCGCGCTGCTCGGCCGGGGCCAGCGCGGCCGGGCCCGCCGGTACGAGCTCATCGATGAGCCAGCGCTGCACGGCCGACGGTACGACGGCGAGCCGTTCGAGGACCTCCAGCGTGGCCGGGTCGAGCTGCGCCACCCGGGCGTGGACGGCGTCCGCGATGGTCAGCGGCACCGCGGTCGCGTCACCGGCGGCCAGCACCTCGGTGACGAAGTACGGGTTGCCGGAGGTCACCGCGAAGACCTCGTCGGCGTCGACGTCCGCGGCGGCGCTCAGCCGGCGTACCGCGGCCACGGTGAGCCGGGCCAGGCGCAGCCGGCGGACCCGCCCGGCCCTGGAGGCCAGCCCGAGCAGTTGCCGCAGCGGATGGTCGGTGCGCAGCTCGTCGTCGCGGTAGGTCAGCACCAGCACCAGAGGCAGTTGCGCCGCCCGGCGGACCAGGTAGCGCAGCACGTCGAAGGTCGCCTCGTCGGCCCAGTGCACGTCCTCGACAGCGAGCACCGTCGGGTGGTTCGCCCAGCCGAGCTCGTCGCGCAGGGCCTCCAGCACCTCGCCCCGGTCGCCGCGCTCCAGCGCCCTGGTCAGTGCCGTGCCGACGCTGCCGATGAGGTCGCGCAGCGGGCCGAGCACCCGCGGCGTCGCCAGGTCGTCGCAGTAGCCGACGAGGAGCCGGCCCTCCGCCGGGAGCACCGTCCGGATGGCCTCGACCAGGCTCGACTTCCCGATCCCCGCCTCACCGGAGACGAGGATCACCGAACCGGCACCGTCACCGGCGTCGCGGGCGGCGCTGCCCAGCGCGGCCAGCTCGTCCTCGCGCTCCAGAATCGTCCTGCCCACTTCTCGCATTCTGGCACGCGGCACCGGCGCGAACGGGCTTCCCGCCGCCACCGATCCCGATATCGGTGATGCCGCGGCGCGGCCTAGGTAGCCGGCGCGGATGCCGCCGCGGCCGGACCGCCCTTAGAACTGGAGTGAAGGCTCACACGACGCGACAAAGGAGTGACTCATGGCGATCGACCAGGCACGGCTGACCGAGTTCATGAACCGATTCGTCGGCGATCTGGGCGCGACGATAGCGGCCGGCAACATCGTGGCCGGGGACCGCCTCGGGCTGTACCAGGCCCTCGCCGGCGGCCCGCTGCGACCGCACGAGCTCGCGGAACGTACCGGCACCGCACCGCGCTACGTCGATGAGTGGCTGCGCGGCCAGGCGGCCGGCGGCTACGTGGAGTACGACCAGGGGACGGGACATTACTCGCTCACCGAGGAACAGGCCTTCGCGCTCACCGATCCGGACGGCCCGGTCTTCGTCCCGGGGGCGTTCCAGCTCGCGGTGGGCGCGCTGCGCGCCGAGCCGGAGATCACCGAGGCGTTCCGCTCCGGCGCGGGGGTGGGCTGGCACGCCCACGACACCCAGGTGTTCGCCGGGTGCGAACGCTTCTTCCGTCCGGGATACAGCGCCAGTCTGATCAGCACGTGGCTGCCCGCGCTGGACGGGGTGGAGGCGAAGCTGCGCGACGGCGCGCTCGTCGCGGACATCGGCTGCGGGCACGGCGCCTCGACCCTCCTGATGGCGGCGGAATATCCGCGATCGATTGTGTACGGCTCGGACTACCACGCCGAGTCGGTCGAGGCGGCGCGCCAGCGGGCGGCGGAGCGCGGGCTGGACGGCCGGGCCCGGTTCGAGGTCGCCGGCGCGCAGACCTTCACCGGCGGCCCGTTCGATCTCGTGACGACGTTCGACGCGCTCCACGACATGGGCGACCCGCTCGGCGCGGCCCGCCATGTGCGGCAGCGGCTGGCCGACGGCGGCACCTGGATGATCGTCGAGCCGTTCGCCGGTGCGACCGTGGGCGACAACCTCAGCCCGGTCGGCCGGGTCTACTACTCGTTCTCGACGTTCCTGTGCGTGCCGAACGCGCTCTCGCAGGAGGGCGGCTACTCGCTCGGGGCCCAGGCCGGGGAGGAGCCGATGCGCCGGATCGCCACCGACGCCGGATTCGGCAGCTTCCGCCGCGTCGCCGAGACACCCTTCAACATTGTGTACGAGGCACGCGCATAGGACCTTTGGTGCACGTTTGACGGATGGAGAGGATCGGCGATGATTCGTCAGGAAGTCGCAACCGACCGGGCGCCGGGCGCGATCGGGCCCTACAGCCAGGCGATCATCGCCAACGGACTCGTCTTCTGCTCGGGCACGGCGGGCATCGATCCGGCCACCGGCGTCGCACCGGACGGCATCGAGGAACAGACCGAGCAGGCGCTGCGCAACCTTGAGGCGGTGCTCACCGCAGCAGGCGCGTCGCTGGCGACCCTGGTCAAGACCACCATCTTCTACGCGAACGTCGAGGACTTCGCCGCCATCAACGCCGTCTATGCCCGTTACATGCCTGACCCGCCGCCGGCTCGCTCGGCGCCGGGCAACGTCAGCCTGCCGCGCAACCTGCTCATCTCCATCGAGGCGATCGCCGTACTCGCCGGCAGCTGACCACGTGCTCAGCCCAGGGCCAGTCCGGCCAGCCGGCCGAGCCCCATCGCCGCCAACGACCAGGCGATGGCCAGCAGGATCGAGTAGCCGCAGCCGCGGACCCCGTCCACCCGCTTGGCTCGGCTGCCCCCTTCGCCGGGGCCGCGCCACAGCGGCCTCGGCTCCAGCATGAGGTAGAGAACCGCGCCGATCTGCCCGACGGTGAACAGCCAGAACCAGGCCCACCGATTGGCGAGACGCGGTGTGGAGAAGAGCATGGCGAAAAAGGCGAGCAACCAGGAGGCGGCGATCCACCAGCCGCCGGAAGCGTCGAAGGGCCAGTCGGGGAAGAGGCCGTCGCCGGAGGACTCCCCCACGGGTTCGCGCACCAAGGACGGCGGAACGAACGTGCGGCGCGCGTCGGCCATGAGGCGCGCGGTCGTGTACGCCCCTTCGGAATCGGCGATCCCGCCAGCCTCAACCTGCCGCCAGGCCAGCGGGGATTCCGACCACGTCAGGGACACCAGTTCGCCGGACTCTCTGGCCTGGTAGGTCACCCGGTCGACCTCCCCGGCCAGCACCGCTCCACGGAACTGTCCCAGCGTCCGCGAGGAGGGCGAGAAACGTGCGCTGACGATCACCAGGCCCGCGAGCAGGAGGAGCAACAGCACCAGCCGGACCACGAAACCCGCTCTGTGGAGGATGCGGGCGCGTAACTCAGAGTCCACGCCACATTCCTACCTCAATCGGACGGCCCGCGATCGCCTGCGAGACCGGATCCCCTCTTTCAGCGCCAGCCCCTGATCTCCTCGGCCAGCCCAGCGAGGGACTCGACCGGATGCACGACCTCCGTCCACGGCGGCGTGAGGTCGGTGAGCTCGAAACGGGGCACCACGTGGAGGTGGAAGTGGAAGACGCTCTGCCAGGCCGTCTCCCCGCTGGCGTGCCAGAAGTTCACCCCAGGAGCCCCGAGCGCGCCGGCGAGCCGCCGGGACACCTCGACCGCGGCCCGCATGACGTGCGCCGCCGTCTCCACCGGGATCTCCGCCAGGTCCCGGTGGTGCGCTCTCGGCACGACGAGCGCGTGACCCCTGGTGGCCTGGGCGGGGTTGAGGAAGGCGATGGCATGCTCGTCCTCGTGGATGGTCTGCGAGGGCTCGGCGCCGGCGACGATGCGGCAGAAGACGCAACTCATGACCGGCATGATCACAGCGTGCCCGGCCGGTGCGCAAAGGCGAGCCGGCTTGAATTCAGGTGAATCCTTTCGCGGGGTGAGCGCCTCTTATGGGGTGAATGGCCGCACTGGAAGGAGATGGGGATGGGTGAGGAGGGCGCAGGCGTGACCGACCGCTCTTGGGCGAGCGCGCAGCTCATCAGGGCCGCGCAGGCTGGTGACCACGAGTCGATCATCGCGGTGCTCGACGGCGCCCACTCGCACGTGCGGCGCTTCGCGATGCATCTGTGCGCGTCCCCGCAGGATGCCGAGGACGCCGCGCAGGAGGCGCTGATCATCCTCTACCAGAAGATCGGCACCCTGCGGGCCACCGGAGCGCTGGCATCGTGGATGTTCCGGATCGTCAGGAACGAGTGCCTGCGCCGCACCCGGCTGCTGTTCGAACGCCATGACGCCGAAGCCGATCCGGTGACGTCAGCCGAGGACGAGGCCCTCCGCCGCCTGGAAGCCGAGCTCGTCGCGCAGGCGATCCAGGAGTTGCCGGACGTTCAGCGCAGAGTATTGATCATGCGGGACGTGCTGGGCCACCCCGGGCGGAGGGTCGCGGCGGCGCTCGGCCTGAGCAACGCCGCGATGAAGTCCCACCTGCACCGGGCCCGCAACAAGGTCCGGCTCAGCTTGGGCGACGTGACCGGCCCTGCCTGACCTCTCTAGGCCGTATTTCCCTGACCCGAGATTGAAGAGGAAGTTCCGCCATGCTCCAAACCGGATCGCCCGCGCCCGACATGCTGCTGGAGGACACCGACGGCCGGCCCGTCCGCCTGTCCGACTACCAGGGCGAGCAAGCCGTGCTGATCTACTTCATGCGGTCGGTGTCGTGCCCGGTCTGCAACAGGCACGTCCAAGACCTCGGCCGGCGCCGCGAGGAGTTCGCGGCCGACGACGTTCAGGTGCTGGTCGCGGTTCCCGAGGACCGTCAGGCGGCGGCCACGTGGAAGACCAGGCGCCAGGTCCCGTTCCCCGTCCTCGTGGGCCGCCGGGGCACCCCGCACGAGACGATCGGCCTGACCAGAAAGGTCTTCGGCTCGCTGCAGCAGTCAGGCAGCGTCCTCATCGATGCGCAGGGCATCATCCGCCACGCTCACGGCGCCACCATGCCCACCGGCGGCTACGACAAGAAGGGGATCGCCGCGGCCGTCCGGGGTCTCCGCGCCCTGCCCAGCTCGGGGGACGTGCCCCGCTGACGCCCGCCCGGCCGGCGGCGGCCGGGCGTCCAGGCGCCCGGCCGCCGCCCCTCAGCCGGTGGTGCGGCCGCCGAGGCGCAGCAGGACGTGGCGGGCGAGATCGGTGAGGGTGATACCGCTCTGGAGGAGCTCCATGGGCGGGATCTCGACATCGAGCCGCTGGCGCAGCGTGGTCAGCAGTTCGGCGGCCATCAGGGAGTCGACGCCGTAGTCCTGAAGCGGCACCCGCGCGTCGAGGCGTGCGACCTCGGTCTGCAGGATCCGGGCCAGCAGCTCGGCGAGGGTGCGGCCGACGATCTCCAGCCCCGCTTCCGCGGAGCGGCCGGCCAGCGCGGCCACAAGGTCCTGACGGCTGTGACCGCCGTGGTCGCCGTCATCGGGCAGCAGCCCGGCGAAACGGGGCGCGACCAGGGTCGGCAGGAAGGTGCGTAGCCGGAGCCAGTCGAATCGGCCGATACCGGCGACGACGGCGCCGGACCCGGTCAGCGTCTCCAACGTGGCCAGCGCCTTGCCCGAGTCGACCGGCTCGGCGCCGAACGCCTCCATGGCCGGGGTCAGGCCCTCGCGGGCGACGTGGCCGCAGTCTCCGAGCGCGCCCCAGGCGATGGCGAGTGCCGGTCGGTCGCCGTGCCGTCGCCGGGCCAGCGCTTCGAGGAACAGGTTCCCGCCGACATAGGCGGACTGCTTGATGTTGCCGAGGGCGCCGGTGAAGGAGGAGTACAGCCAGAACAGGTCGAGGTCGTGCTCGCGGGTCAGGACGTCGAGGACGGCCGCGCCGGCCATCTTGGGGGCCAGGACCGCGCGGATCCGCTCGTCGGTCAGCTCGGTGAGCGGGCCGTCGTCGAGGGTCATGGCCGCGTGGATCACGCCCGCCAGCCGGTGCCCGGTGGCGTCGATGCGGCCGATCACCGTGGCCATGGCCGCCGCGTCGGTGACGTCGGCGGCGTACGGCGTGGCGCTCACGCCGCGTGCGGCCAGGTCGGACAGCACGGCGGCCGCCTCGGGGCCGTCGGCGCCGCGCCGGGAGAGCAGGGCCAGGTGGCGGGCGCCGCGATCGGCGAGCCGGCGGGCGGTGGCGGCGCCGAACCCGCTCAGGCCGCCGGTGATCAGGTAGCTGCCGTCAGGGTCGAGCCGGGCCGGTTCTGGCCGGGTGCGGACGCCGACGGGGCCGTCCTGCGGATCGAGGCTCACGATGACCTTGCCGATGTGCCGCGAGTGTTGCAGCAGCTCGAACGCCTCTTTGACCCGTGCGGCCGGGTAGACCGTGTGCGGCAGCGGCCGGTAGCGGCCGTCCGCGACGCGTTCGGCGACCTGGGCCAGCAGGCGGCGGCTGCCGTCCGGCCCGCTCGCGCCCGGCGGCAGGCCGCGACTGCTGCCCGTCCCGGCCGCGCCGGGCAGCAGGCGGCGGTTGCCGTCCGGCCCGGCCGCCTGGGGCAGCAGGGCGAGGAGGTTGACGCCGAAGAAGGCGATGTTGCGGGCGAAGGGCCGCATGAGCAGCGGCTTGTTCTCGTACATGTCTCGCTTGCCGAGCTCGATGAACCGGCCGCCGGGCTTCAGCACTTCCAGGCCCCGGTCGATGGCTTGCCCGGCCAGCGAGTTGACGATCACGTCGACGCCGTCGCCGCCGGTGATGTGCAGGGTCTGGGCGGCGAAGTCGAGGGTGCGGGAGTCCAGGACGTGCTCGACGCCCAGGGCGCGCAGCAGGTCGCGTTTGGCCGGGCTGCCGGCGGTGGCGATCACGGTGGCGCCTGCCAGGCGGGCGTACTGGACGGCGGCCAGCCCGACCCCGCCGGCGGCGGCGTGGATCAGCACGGTCTCGCCGGCCGTCAGCCGCGCCAGGTCGTGCAGCGCGTAGTGGACGGTCAGGAAGGCCACCGGCAGGGTCGCGGCCTCGGCGAAGCTGAGCTCGTCGGGGATCTTCACCACGGCGGCCGCCGGTGCCGTCGTGTGCGA
Organism: Nonomuraea rosea; assembly: GCF_039539705.1. Taxonomy (NCBI): domain Bacteria; kingdom Bacillati; phylum Actinomycetota; class Actinomycetes; order Streptosporangiales; family Streptosporangiaceae; genus Nonomuraea; species Nonomuraea rosea. The sequence goes on from NZ_BAABDQ010000024.1 coordinate 140,485, forward strand.
GGCCAGGCTTGCCGGGACGGCGGCGCAGACCCGGTCTCCGGCCGACAGGTCGTGCACGCCGTCGCCCACGGCGGTGACGATTCCGGCGCATTCGAGGCCGGGGCCCTTGTTCCCGGCGAACTCCTCGGCTTCTTCGGCGGGCAGCAATCCGGTCGCCTGCATGATGTCGCGGTAGTTGAGCGCCGCGGCGCGTACCGCGATCACCACCTGGCCGGGTCCGGGTGTGAGGGGCTGGATGCGGGTCCAGGTCGGTTCGTAGGACAGGCCGGGTGCGCTGATCTCCAGGGCGAACGGCTGGTCGCCGCTCGGTTCGACGTGCTCGCCGGACGGGAGTTCGCGTTCCCTGGGCACGAAACGGCCGGCCGTGGTGAGCACGATCTCGTCCTCGCGGGCCGCCGGCCTGTCGTCGTCGATGGCGGGGGATTGCAGCAGTTCGCGGGCCAGCCGGTGGGCGTCGGCGGCCGGGTCGCCGAGGCGTTCCAGCGACAGCCGGGTCACTCGCAGGCCGGGCTGCTCGTTGGCGAGGGTGCGGGCCATGCCCCAGGTCGCGGCGTCGTGCGGGCAGGTGGCCCGTTCGGGCGGGGGCAGTGCGCCGGTGGGGCGGGTCACCAGCCACAGGGCGGGCCGGACGCTCTCGGGCAGGTGCCGGCAGGCGGTGCCCAGGGCGCGTAGCGTGGCCGCCCGCCGTACGGCCTGCTCCAGCATCGCCTGGGGGCCGGCCGGGGCGTCGCCGAGCAGGAGCACCACGGCCGGGTCGCCGGCGCCGGTGAGCGCCGCCGTCCAGGCCGCCGGGCCGGCGGGCGCGGTCGTCACCGGCACGTGCCGCGTGTCGCCTTGCAGGAGTGCGGCGAGGTGCTCGGCCAGTGGCGTCTGCGGCCCGTCTTCGGTGGCCACGATCCATCGGGTGCCGTCGTCGGGTCGTGGCAGCGCGGGCTGGGCGGTCTCGTCCGCGGGTGCGGCGGCCAGCAACACCGAGGCGTTGCCCGTGAGCGGTTCGCCGGTGTCACCTAGGCGAACGGGATCGGCCAGGCCGGTGTCAGCGAGACGGACGACGTCGGCCAGGCCGGTGTCAGCGAGACGGACGACGTCGGTCAGGCCGCACGCATTCAGCGCATCGGTCCACTGGTCGCCGCTCAGCAGCGGCGAATCCGGCCGGAGCTCGTCGGCATGGCTCCAGAAGCTGTCCAGTGTGCCGAAGAACGGCAGCAGATAGTCGGTGTCGTGGATCTCGAAGGCCAGCAGGCGGCCGCCGGGGGCCAGCAGGCCGCGTACCCGGGCCAGCGCCGACGGCAGGTCGGTCGCGGTGTGCAGGGCGTTGGCCGCGACGATCAGGTCGTAGCAGCCGTCGGCGAAGCCCTGCCCGGCAGGGTCGGCGTTCAGGTCGAACGTCCGGTAGTCGACAAAGGTGTGGCCGGCGAAACGGTGCCGGGCGCGGGCGAAGAAGCCCTCGGACACGTCGGTGAAGTGATAGACGGACCGCTCAGGCGGCAGCAGTGGCAGCACGGCGGCGGCGGTGCCGCCCGTGCCCGCGCCGATCTCCAGGATCCGCAGTGGCCGGTCATCGGGCCAGGCCCGGACGATCTCCGCCGTCAGCGCGGCGACGACCCGGTTGTGGAACGCGCTCGGCGCCACGTCGTAGAACTGCTGCAGGGCCTCTGCGGAGCCCTGGCCGGTCAGCAGGTGCAGGGCGTCGCGATCGCCACGCAGCACCTGCGGCAGGTGCGGCAACTGGCGGACCGCCAGCTGCACCTCGGCGGCGCAGGCCGGGAAGTCGGGCGACAGCCGGGCCAGGAGGGGGCCGGGGTTCGCGGCGCCGGTCAGCCGCCATCGCCCGTCCGCGCCGAGAGCGGCCAGACCGTGGCCGGCCATCAGCCGGAGCAGGGCCCGCGCCAGCCGGTCGTAGCCGGGGAGCATGCCCTGCCTGACCAGGTCGGCCGGCGTGAACTCGGCCGCGCCCGCAGGCAACAGGCCGGTGAACGCGGCGGCGGCCACATGGGCGGTGACCTGCTTGAGCCGGGCGGCGAAGTCCGCGAAGCGCACGGAGCGCCGACCGGCCTCCAGCGCGAAGACGCTCGTTGCGACGGCCCGGGCGAGGTCGTGATTGCCGGGCAGCGGCGAGGACGCGGGCGGCAGGTCGAGATGCGGCGCGGCGCGCAGCACGGTCTCGTACCGCAGGGGCGCCCGGTCGGCCAGTCCGGAGACCCGCCGCAGCCGCACGCCGCGCAGTTCGGCGGTGACGCTGCCGTCCGGGTCGGTGACGACCACGTCGAAGCAGAGCTCGGTGGCAGCGCGCGTGCGGTCGCGGACGTGCAGCATCCCCTCCGGCGACGGGCTGCGCCACACGCGGACGGACCCGATCGCGGACGGCAGCCAGCACTGCCCGGCGGCCCGGGCGGTCGCGAGGGGCACACACGCCTGGAGCGCGGCGTCCAGCAGCGCCGGATGCGCCACGTACCGCGCGGTGTCGGCCGGGTCCGTGGTGTGCCGGTACGCGGCCAGCGCCTCCCCGTCCCCGATGTGCAGGCGTACGAGCTGCCGGAACGCGGGCCCGTACTCCAGACCGAGTTCGGCCAGCTCGGGATAGAGGACGCCGGCGTCGCCCTGGCTGGTGCAGCGGGCACGCGCCCCGGCCAGGTCGACCCGCGCGGGCGGCGGGCCGAGCAGCTCGCGGACCCGGCACCGGGCGTGCAGACGGGGCCGCGCACCGCCGGTGCCGTCGGCGGCCTCGGTGCTGGTGATGGACACCATGCCGTCGCCGGGTGAGAACGCGAGCTGCATGCGGACCTCGCCGGCCCGCTCCCATGGGACGACCAGCGGGCGGCTCACCGCCAGCCAGGCCAGCTCCACCGGGCCGTCCAGCACCCGCCGGCCGGCGGCCAGAGCCATCTCGACGTGACCGGCCACGGGGAACACCACCGATCCGGCCACCTTGTGGTCGGCCAGCCAGGGCACCAGCGCCGGCTCGATCGGCCCCTGCCAGGAGGGCTCCGCCGCCGGCAGCCGCTCACCCAGGAGGGGGTGGTCCAGCCGCCCCGACCCGCTGCTGACGATCCACTCCTGCGGGGTGCCGCTCCAGTGCCGTTCACGCTGCCACGGGTAGGCGGGCAGCTCCGCCACCCGGGCGGGACGGGGGAACCAGCGCGCCCAGTCCGTCTCCGCCCCGGCGGCGATCAGCGCCTCGACGGTCCTGCGCAACGCGCCAGGGCCCGCGGTGTCGCGGCGCAGCGTGGCGAGAACGGCCGCCCGGCCGCGTCCGGCGACGATCCTGCGCAGGTACGTACGCAGCACCGGATGGGGGCCGACCTCCAGCAGGACGTCGACGCCCGCGTCCAGGGCATGATCGACGGCGTCGGCGAAGCGGACCGGCTCGCGCACGTTGCGCCACCAGTGACCGGCGTCCAGGCCGCTGTCGGGCACCGGGCCGCCGGTGACCGTGGAGATCAGCGCCTCGGTGCTCCCGCTCGGGGCCAGCCCGGCCAGGCCGGCGGCCAGCGTGGCACGGGCCGGATCCATGGCCGGGCTGTGGAAGGCGTAATCGAGATCCATCAGCCGGAAGAACACCTCCCGGGCCGTCAGCTCGTCTCCCAGCGGCTTGAGCTGGTCCTCCGGACCGGCGATCGTCACGTCCCCGGCGCTGTTCACCGCGGCCACGACCAGGCCCGGGTAGGCCGCCAGGACGTTCTCCGCCTCGGCCGGCGGCAGGCCCACCGCGGCCATCCGGCCGTCACCGGCCGTGACCGCCTGGGCCCGGCTGCGCTCGGCGACCACCCACGCCGCCTCCTCCAGCGTCAGCGCCCCGACGGCGTAGGCGGCCGCGGCCTCTCCGACGCTGTGCCCGAGCGCGACCGACCACCGCACGCCCCGATCGCGCAGGACCTCGACGATCCCGGCCTGCACCGCGAACAGCAGCGGCTGCGCCACCTCGGTGGCCTCCAGCCCCCACTCCTCGGCCGGCTGACGCAGGTAGGAGGCGACCGACCAGCCGAGCCGCGGCGTCAGCACGGCGTCGACCGCCTCCACCTCGGCGCGGAAGACCGGGTCGCCGAGCAGGTCGGCGGCCATCCCCGCCCATTGCGAGCCGTTGCCCGCGAAGACCAGCCCGACCCGGCCCCGCTCGACCGCCTCCGCGCTCCCACCCTGGCCGGCCAGGATCCGCGCGGCCTCCTTCGGGGACGCGGCCAGCGCCACCCGGCGGTAGCGGTGCCTGGCCCGGCGCAGGCCGGCGGTGGCCGCGAGGTCGTAGAACTCCGCCGGCTCGGCCCCGGCCAGCCGGTCGGCCAGTCGCCGCGCCGCCTCGTCGGCCGCCTGCGGGGTGCGCCCGGAGGCGATCAACGGCAGCTCGCCGGTCGTTCCGGTGCCCGACGGAGCGGCGGGCGGCGGGCCGACGACCACATGGGCGTTGGCCCCGCCGAACCCGAAGGAGTTGACGCCGACGAAGCGCCGCTCGTCCCGGGACGCCAGCGGACGCATGCTCCCGACCGGTTCCAGCCCCAGCCCGGCGAAGTCGATGCGGGGGTTGACCGGCTCCAGGTGCAACGAGGCCGGGATCGTGCCGTGCCGCAGCACGGCGAGGGCCTTGAACAGCCCCGCCATGCCCGACGCCGACTCCAGGTGCCCGAGATTGGTCTTCACCGACCCGATGGGCAGCGGACCCACGCTCCGCGCGGCGCCCAGGACCCGGCCGAGCGCGGCGCACTCGGCCGGGTCGCCCGCCTGCGTGCCGGTGCCGTGCGCCTCCACGTACACGATCTCGTCGGGGGTGATCCGCGTCCGCTCGTACACCTGCCGCAGCAGGTCCTCCTGCGCCTGCGCGCTGGGCAGGGCCAGCCCGGCGGTGCGCCCGTCGCAGTTGCTCCCTGCCCCGGCGATCACGCCGTGGATCCGGTCCCCGTCGTTCAGCGCGTCGGCCAGCGGCTTCAGCACCACCATGCCCGCGCCCTCGGCCCTGACGAACCCGTCGGCGTCCGCCGAGAACGCCGCGCAGCGGCCCCGCCTGGACAGCATCGACGCCTGGCTGAACCCGGCGAAGACGTTCGGGTTCAGCAGCACGTTGACCCCGCCGGCCAGCGCCACCCGGCTGTCGCCCGAGGCCAGCTCCCGGCAGGCGCGTTCCACGGCCACCAGCGAGGAGGAGCAGGCGGTGTCGATCGCCATGCTCGTCCCGCGCAGGTCGAAGAAGTGCGACAACCGGTTCGCCGCGATCGAATGAGCACCGCCCGCCATCGAATAGGCGTTCAACCGCCAAGCTCTCTGCATCTGCAATCCGGCGTAGGAGAAGTCCGAGAGGCCGACGAACACGCAGGTGTCGGAGCCCGCCAGAGTCGCGGGGTCGATCCCCGCGTCGTCGAGCGCCTCCACGGCCGTCTCCAGCAGCAGCCGGTGCTGCGGGTCCATCTGCGCCGCCTCCCGGGGCGAGATCCCGAAATAGTCCGCGTCGAATCCGGCGATATCCCCCAGAAACCCGCCTCGCGCGGTGTACGACTTCCCCCGCCGCACCATCCCGGTGTCGACGAACCGCGCGGCCTCGAACCGGTCTCCCGGGACCGTCCCGACCAGGTCACGCCCGGACTCCAGCGCCTCCCACAACCCGGCCAGATCCACGATCCCGCCGGGGAACCGGCACCCCAGCCCCACGATCGCGAACGTGTCCGTCCCGGACGAATCCCGCATCATCACGACACCTCAGCCCTATCACTATGAGTACTCGAATAGCTACATCGAGCAACAATGTCCAAGGCGCCGGGACGAGTCAACGACCGAAGGCCGACCACATGGCCCGGTCGGCCCCAAGACCCGCGCGTAGGGCGTCAACCCGTGAAGGCGAACGCATCAATCGGGATATTCTCTGGAACAATCCGCACACCGGGCATACGCCGTCAGCGGAGGAGACGCAGGGGCACCGCCATGGCCATGGCCTGGGCGCCGGCGTCGTTGAGATGGATGTGGTCTCCGCCGTCGTAGTCGGGGCGCAGGCGGAGCGGCTGAGCCGGGTCGCGGACGGCCGCGTCGAAGTCGATCACGGCGTCGTACGCGCCGCTCGTGCGGATCCAGCGGTTGACCGCCTGGCGCTTGGCCTCGATCTCCTCGCTCCAGAAGCCGAACTGCGCGCCCTTGAGCGGCGTGACGGTGCCGCCGTAGATCTTCAGCCCCCGGGCGTGCGCCCGCGCGATGAGGCGCCGATGCCCCTGGATGAGCTGCCCGGCCGTGACGGTTTCCGCGACGGGGGCGGACGAGCCGGGCTGGCCCAGGTCGTTCGCCCCCAGGAGGACGATCACGTGCTCGGCGCCGGGCTGGCCCAGCACGTCCCGCTCGAACCGGTGCAGTGCCGAGGGCCCGAAATAGGCGGCGTAGGCCTCGACGGGCTGCCCCGCGGGCGGGTTCGGGTCGTGCAGCAGCCGGTTGCCGGCGATGCCGACGTTCGCGACGCCCAGGTCAGGGCTACGGCCGGCCCGCAACCGGTCCGAGAGCAGATCGGGCCAGCGGTGGTTGGCGCCTGCGGTCGTCGTGACGCCGTCGGAGAGCGAGTCGCCCAGGGCCACGACGGCCGAGGTCCGGGTACGGGCCCGGACGCTCACGCCGGACAGGAACATCCACTGCTCCGGGGCGGCGACCGGCGTCACCGTCCTGGCCCCGGTGACATCGCCGTCCGCGACGGCGTTCACCTGCAGCGCGTACTGGTGGACCGTGCTGACCTCCGTGCGTCCGGGCAGGTAGAGGCTGATCACGAGATCGGCGTCCGGCGCCACGTCCAGCGCGACGGGATCGCTCACGATCCGCGTGCCTGCGGCGAGTGTCACGGCCCGGTTCCCGCCGAAGGTCACCGTCCGGTCGGTGGCGGGGTCGATGTCGGTGCCTCCGGCGCCGGCGCGCGCGGCCACGTGCACCGCGCCCAGGCGCAGCGCCTCGTCGCCGTGCTCGTTGGACAGCCGCAGCGTGAGAGCGTCACCGCCGACGCTGGTGTGCACCACCTGCCGCACCGTCTGGTCCTCGACGTAGGCGATCCTCCCGTCGGGGTAGCCGGGAGCCCGGTCCGGGACCGCGGTCACACCGGCCGCCCACGTGCCGACCCACCTCCCATGACCGGGCGACTGGGCGGCCGCCGGGGTGCTGACAGCGCCCAGGAGGGCGCACCCGCCGAGCAGGGCGAGGGCGCGACGGGACGAGCGGGAGGAGAACCTGAACGGCTGATCGGTCATGCCCCAACGATCACGTACGGGCCGGTCACGCACATCGCCCACCGGATTGGCGATCCGCTACGTCCGCGGGCGCAGGCCGTAGGCGGCCCGCTACGCCCCCAGGCGCAGGTCCGGACGCGGCCCGCGCGTTCAGGGCGGGTCCCCGGCCGGCCGGAGCCCGGCGCGGGCGGTGCGGTATTCCGCCACGACCAGGTCGGTGAGCTCCTTCAGGGAGGTACGGGCGGTCGGCTTGTCGAAGGTGATGCTGCCGTGCTGGAGCAGGTTGACCCGGTCGCAGACCTCCAGGACCTGGGCGTAGTTGTGCGCGATGATCATTATGGAGACCTCGCCGCGGGCTTTGAGATCGCGGACCAGATCGAGGATCTGCACGCCCTCCTTCGCCCCCATCGCGGCCAGCGGCTCGTCCAGCAGGAGGATCTTGGAACGGGAGTAGACGGATCGGGCGACGGCGATGGCCTGGCGCTGCCCGCCGGACAGTTTGGCCACCTCCACGTCCACGGAGGGGATGTGGACGCCCATGTCGTCGAGATGCCGGCGGGCCAGGCTGCGCATCTTGCGGTTGTTCAGCAGGCAGCCGAGGATCACCGGCTCCCGGTTGAGGAACATGTTGTGATAGACGCTCAGCTCGTTGATCAGCGCCAGGTCCTGGTAGACGGTGTCGATGCCGAGCGCGCGGGCGTGGTCGACGGATCTGAAGGACACCTCGTCGCCGTCGAGCAGGATGCGGCCGGTGTCGGGCTGGTGGAAGCCGCAGATGATCTTCATGAGGGTGGACTTGCCGGCGCCGTTGTCGCCGATCAGGCCGAGCACCTCGCCTTTGGCCAGGCGGATGTTGACGTCGCGGAGCGCGGTCACCGTACCGAAGCGCTTGGAGACGTGCTCCACCCGCAGGACGTCGGTGGAGGGGGCGTCCGGGGAGGTCATGTCGTCTTGCCCGCCCTTCGCAAGCGGCTCAGGTACACGTTGGCGATCATCGCCAGCAGGATGGAGCCGCCGAGGATCAGGAAGTACGGGTTGGCGGAGATGCCGATCAGGTTGAAGCCGTCCTGGAGCTCGGCCAGCACCAGCGCGCCCAGGGCGCCGCCGATGATCGTGCCCGAGCCGCCGGCCAGGGCCGTGCCGCCGATGACCGCGGCGGAGACCGCGGTGAACATCAGGCCGGTGCCGCCGCCGAGGTTGGGGTCGATCGTGTGCACCCGGAACGCCTCGATGATCCCGGCAAAAGCCCCCAAGGTGCCCGCAATCATGAAATTTCCGATCTTGATGCGCCCTGCTCGGACGCCCGCCTCCTGCGCCCCCAGCAGGTTCCCGCCCACGGCGATCGTGTGCAACCCCCATCGCGTACGCGTGAACAGCACGTGGAAGAACGCCACGATCACCAGAGCCCACCCGAGATGCGCCCACATGGCCGCCCCCAGCCACTGCCCGATCTGGTTGTCCACCGACGCGGGGATCTCCGCCGGGTAGGCGCCGGACGTGGTCAGCACGATCCCGGTCACCAGGTAGAAGGTGCCCAGCGTGGTGATGAACGAGGGCACCTTGAGCAGGACCGTGACGAGCCCGTTCCCCAGCCCGATGACCGTGCCGGTCAGCAGGGCGAGCAGGATCGCCGGGATCCCCGGCAGCCCCCAGTAGTCGATCGCGTAGTGCATCATGAACGGCGCCAGCGCCGCCACCACCCCGACCGACAGATCGATCTCACCGCTGACCAGCAGGAGCACGATGCCGCAGGCGACGATGGCGCTGGGGGCGGCCGCCTGGGTGATGTTGACCATGTTGTCGGGGGTCAGGAACGCCTCGGAGGCGGAGGCGAAGTAGGCCCCCAGCGCGAGCGCCACGACCAGCACGCTCGCCTCGCGCCGCCGCAGGAACTCGTCCCTGACCCGCAGCAGGATCCAGGTCGCGCCGCGCCGCGCCCCGTTCGGCGCGGGCCGCCCTGTCACGTCCGCGGGCGCCGGCGAATCGCGGACGTCATCGCCGATGTCGGGCATGTCGCCCTCCTCCTCATGGACTGTACGGGAGGCGCGGCGTGCGCCCCGGGCCGATTCGGGACGCACGCCGCACTTCTACGAGGCCCTGCTAAGAGGCATGGGCGATGGCCCCGGACCGTTCGACCACCTTCTGGGCGGTCTCCGAGCCTTCGAAGCGGGTCTTCGTGGTCTGGTAGGGCCCGACGTTGTCCTTGGTCACGAAGAGCAGCCCGGTGTTGGTCTCCGACGGGAACAGCAGCCCGCCGGAGAGCTTGTACAGGTAGAGGTAGACCACCGGCAGGAACCCCTGCAGATACGGCTGCTGGTCGATGGTGTAGTCGAGGTCGCCGTTCTTGATGGCCGTCAGCGTCTCGGGCACCAGGTCGAACCCGCCGGCCACCTTGAGCCCTTTGGAGCGCAGGTTGTACTTCTTGACGACCTGCCCGACCGACTGCGTCGATCCGGCGTCGACGGCGAGCATCCCGGCCAGGCCGGGGTGCCCCTGGGCGTACGCGTCGATGATCGACAGCCCTTTGGTGATGTCGGCGTTCGTCCCGACCGACTCGAACGTGATCGACTTGCCCGAGTCCTTGATCGCCTGCGCGGCGCCGTCGATCCTGGGCTGGATGTTCAGCGCGCCGGGGGTGGCGATGAACCCCACCACGGCGCCGGAGTCCACCTGCTGGAGCGCCCGCTGGCCGAGGGCGTACCCGGACTCGTAGAGCCCCTGCCCGATGTAGGCCAGCCGGCTGGTCCCCTTGTCCTCACGGGAGCCGTCGGCGTTGTACGTCACGACCGGGATGCCCGCGTCGAGGGCCCGGTCGACCGGCGCCTTGAAGGCCGCCTTGTCCACGGCCGCCACCGCCAGCCCGTCGGCCTTGGCGGAGATGGCGGTGTTGGTCGCGTTGACCATCTCGGCCACGATCGAGTCCTTCGACCCGGTCCACTGGAAGTCGGTGCCGAGCAGCGCGCACGCGTCCTGGGCGCCGTACTGGGTGGGGGTGAAGAACGGGTTGGTGGTGACGTGGCAGACGAAGACGAACTTCCACTTGGGCGTGGCCGGGAAGTCACCGGCGCCGGCCGCCGCCGCGGTGCCGCCCGAGGCGGCGGGCGTGCTCCCGCCCGAGTCGCCGGTGCACGCGCTGAGCAGCGCGGTCGCGGCGGCCGATGCGCTGACGAGGCCCGCCCCGGTCAGGAGGCGGCGACGCGCGACGGGGTTCAGGTTGAGCGTGTCGAGGGCCTCCTCGACCTTCCGATGGATGTCTTTCATGATCCTGCCTCATGAGATCGGCGGGGGATGGAGGCGTTCTCCGCACGCACGTGTCACACCGTGGAGAACGCGTAGATCGTCGTGGTCCGGTAGACGTCACCGGGCCGCAGGACGGTCGACGGGAAGTTCCTGTGGTTGGGCGAGTCCGGGAAGTGCTGCGACTCCAGGGCGAAGCCGGACCGCTTCGGGTAGAGGTGGCCGCCGGTGCCGCGCAGCGTGCCGTCCAGGAAGTTGCCCGAGTAGAACTGCAGGCCCGGCTGGTCGGTGATGACCTCGAGCACGCGCCCGCTGTCCGGCTCGACGACCCTGGCCGCCACCCCGCGGGCGTCGAGCACGTAGTTGTGGTCGTACCCGCCGCCGCGCGTGATCTGCTGGTTCTTGCTGCCGATGCGGTCACCGATGGCGGTGGGCTCGCGGAAGTCCAGCGGCGTCCCGCCCAGCCGGGCGATCTTCCCGGTGGGGATGAGCGTCTTGTCGACGGGCGTGTAGCGGGAGGCGTTGATCTGCAGCTCGTGGCCGAGGATCCGGCCGTCGCCCTCGCCGCGCAGGTTGAAGTACGCGTGGTTGGTGAGGTTGACGATCGTGGGCCTGCTGGTGGTGGCGCGGTAGTCCATCCTGATCCGGTTGTCGCCGGTCAGCGTGTAGACGACCTTGGTGCGCAGCGTCCCCGGGTAGCCTTCCTCGCCGTTCGGGCTGGTGTAGGTCAGCGCGAGCCCCACGCTGTCGCGCCGTTTGAACGGCTGTGCCGTCCAGACCCGCTTGTCGAAGCCCTTGACGCCGCCGTGCAGGTGGTTGGGGCCGTCGTTCGTGGCCAGCCGGTACGTCCTGCCGTCCAGGGCGAACCGGCCCTTGGCGATACGGTTGGCGTACCGGCCGGTGATACACCCGAAGTACGGACTTTTCGTGACATAGTTGGACAGGTTGTCGAAGCCGAGCGCCACGTTGGCCAGCTCGCCCCCGCTGTCGGGAACCTCGATCGACTGCAGGATGCCCCCATAGGTGAGGATCTTCACCCGCATCCCGCCCGAGTTCCGCAGCGTGTAGATGTCGATCTTCTTGCCGTTGGACAGGGTCCCGAAGTGCTTCTTGGTGATGCTCGGCCCGCCGCCTTGGGCCTGCGCCGGGGACACGGCCGGCAGGCTCAGCGCCAGGGCGACCACGACCGCCAGGACGACCCTGACGGCGGTGGCGAGTCTGTTTCTGACGAGGGTGCTGCTGGGCATGGACGATCTCCCTTCAGATACGCTGATCTACGTCATCGCCGCTGAGTAGCGGATCGGCTTCGAGCACCCGTGCCCGCAGGCGGGCGCCATGCCGATCGAGCCGGCGTCGTCCTGCGAGCCCCCGAACGCGGGCCGCCTGATACCCAGGCGCGCCTCAGGATGCTTCGGGCCATATGTCACCTGGCGATTGTTTGCGGTTGCGTTAACAGTTCGCCGTGCATGCAGCTGCGACCCCCGAACAGGCCGGACGGCCGCGCGTCGCACTCCCCCCTCTGGAGTGGACCAGCGTTGACCTGCACCGTTGCTAGGGGCAACATAACCGATGGTGAATACGATTGCACCCATTCGTATTCATTCCGTGATAATCGCCGTCGCCGGATGCGGCACCGCGCCTTCCCGGCCTCGGACGGCTGCCGCAGTCGCGACGGAAACCTGACGAAAACGATTGCGTGCAATCGTATGCATCTTCGGCTACGTTCCCATCAGCAGGCATCTCAGCACCCCGGTCCACTCCCCAGAGAAGAGGCCTGGCCCATGAGGACCCATCCCCGATGGCCCGTCCGGGCGGCCGTGGCGGCGCTCTTGCTCGCAACCGCCGCCTGCGGCCAGGAGGAGCCACCCCCGCCGGCCGCCCGACCGCAGGCCGCGACGACGACATGCGCCAGCAAGGGCGCCCTGACGATGTGGGAGCGCTCAGGCGGCAACAAGCAGATGGTGGACATGCTGGTCGAGGCCTGGAACGCCAAGAACCCCGACTGCAAGATCAACCTCACGTACATTCCCCACACCGAGATGGTGGGGAAGATCGCCCAGGGTGTCGCCTCGGGCGACGTCCCCGATCTGATGGGCATGGACCTGATCTACGCCCCGCAGTTCGAGAAGGAACAGCAACTGGTCGACATCACCGACCAGACCAAGGACTGGCCGGAGCTGAAGACCGCCAGCAAAGGGCACATGACGGTGGCGACCTTCGAGAACCGGCTGTTCGGCGTGCCCCTTTACGCGGACGTGTCCGCCCTCTTCTACAACAAGGACCTGTTCCGCCGGGCCGGGCTGGACCCGGACAAGCCGCCCACGAGCCTGGCCGAGCTGCGCACGTACGCGGACAAGATCACCGCGCTGGGCGGCGGCGTCAAGGGCTACTACCTGCCCGGCAACTGCGCCGGCTGCAACATCTTCACCGTCGGCCCGCTGATGTGGGCCTCGGGGGCCACCATCGAAGCGCCGGGCCCGGGAGGCGAGCCGCTGGTCGGCGACGGCGTCGAGCAGGTGCTGCAGTTCGCCCGCGACATGGTCAAGGCCGGCGACGTCCCCGAAGGCGGCCGCGCGGAGAACGGCGAGACGTTCCACCTCCAGTTCGGCTCCGGCAAGGTCGGCATGATGGGCACCGGCAACTTCAACATCACGCTGGCGCGCCAGCAGAATCCGAAGATGGACTTCGGCATCGCCCTGCTGCCCGGCGTGACGCCGAACTCGTCGGCCTCCTTCATCGGCGGCGACCTGGTGGTGGTGCCCAAGGGGAGCAAGCGGGTCAACGACGCGGTCAACGTGATGAAGTTCCTGCTCTCCGACGAGGTGCAGGTCGAGGTCTACGCCAAGGCCCTCAACCTGACCACCAGGACCGACATGGTGGACAACCCGTACTTCAAGGCCGAGCCGCTGGTCCGCGACGTGGCCAAGGCGCTCACGGTGGGCCGCACGCCGTACACGGTCACGTTCTTCGAGCAGATCAACTCGCCGCAGGGGCCGTGGCTGAAGATGCTGCAGCGCGCCTACTACGGCGACGACGACCTCGGGACCGTCATCGCCGACGCCAAGAAAGAGATGAAGGCCATCGCCGGCCGGTCGTAGACCCGGCAGCCTCGCCGCGTCCACCGGGGTGGCTCCCCGGTGGACACCCCACCCCCAAGAGGAGCCGTCATGCGCCACGGGCCACGGGGCCGCCTGGTCGGATTCGCCTACCTGGCACCGGCTCTGCTCTTCGTGCTCGCCTTCACCGCCTATCCCCTGGTGCAGATGGCCTGGATGTCGCTGCACAACTGGTCCCTGCTGTCCCCGCCGAGATTCGTCGGGGCGGCGAACTACGAGCGGGCTTTCGACGACACCCAGTTCTGGGTCTCCTTCCGTTTCACCCTGCTCTACACCGCGCTCATCACTCCGTTCCTCATCGTCGGCGGCTACCTGCTGGCACTGCTCACCGCCAGGAACACCGGCCTGCGCCGGCTCACTCGCACGGTGGTCTTCGTCCCGGTCGTGATCGGTCTCGGGGTGTCGAGCCTGCTCTGGTACTGGCTCTTCAGCACCGATTTCGGGCTGGTGAACCGGGTCCTGCTCGATCTCGGGATCATCGCGAAGCCCGCGCTGTGGCTGGGCGTGGACGCCGGCGTCTCCACCTTCGCGATCATCGCCTCGGTGGTCTGGAAGGTGATCGGCTTCGGGATGATCCTCTTCGTCGCCGCGATCCAGGCCGTGCCGTCGGAGGTGGTCGAGGCCGCGCTCGTCGACGGGGCGAGCCCCCGGCAGCGGGTCACCCGGGTGATCCTGCCGCTGACCCTGCGCACCGTCCTGCTGGTGACCCTGGTCAGCGTGATCGGCTCGCTGCTCGCCTTCGACCAGTTCTACATCATGACCGCCGGTCAGCCGGGCAACGAGACGGCGACCTCGGTCTTCTACATCTACCTGAACTCCTTCCCCTACCTGAAGCTCGGGTACGGCGCCGCCCTGTCGATGATCCTGGCCTTCACGATCCTCGTCTTCACCGTGATCCAGCTGCTGCTGACCCGCCGGAGCCACCCGTGAAGAGACGCGGCAGGTATCTGGTGGCGGCGGTCTGTCTCGCCGTCTGCACCGTCATGCTGATGCCGCTGGCGATGTCGGTGCTCGCCTCGGTGAAGCCGACCGAGGAGGCGGCCGCCTCTCCCCCGACCTACCTCCCGCACGGGCTCAGCTTCGACAGTTACGCACGGCTGTGGAGTTACCAGCAGGGCCTGCCGGTCTACCTCGCCAACAGCCTGGGCACGGCGCTGCTGGCCATCGTGCTGACGCTGCTGCTGACCGTGCCCGCGGCCTACGCGCTGGCGCGCTTCCCCATCCCGGGCAAGGAGGTGATCTTCGTGGTGCTGCTCCTCGCGCTGATCATCCCATACCAGGCCCTGCTCACGCCGATGTTCCTGATGTTCGCGAAGATCGGCCTGACCAACTCGCTGCTCGGCCTCGCGATCCTGCACACCGCCATCCAGCTGCCGTTCAGCCTGTACGTGCTGCGCAACAGCTTCAGCGCCGTGCCGAGGGAGCTGGAGGAAGCGGCCATCATGGACGGCTCCTCCGCCTGGGAGGCGTTGCGCTGGGTCTTCATCCCGTCGGCCGCGCCCGCGATCGTCACCACCGCGCTGTTCGCCTTCATCACCTCGTGGAACGAGTTCCTCGGCGCGCTGGTGATGATGAGCCGCGGCTCCATGTTCACCCTGCCGCTGATCCTGGCCACGTCGCGGACGGAGA
This sequence comes from Nonomuraea rosea, assembly GCF_039539705.1. Lineage (NCBI taxonomy): Bacteria > Bacillati > Actinomycetota > Actinomycetes > Streptosporangiales > Streptosporangiaceae > Nonomuraea > Nonomuraea rosea. The sequence continues at coordinate 155,642 of NZ_BAABDQ010000024.1, forward strand.
CCAGCCTCGGCGGCACGGACTGGGGCATGCTGCAGGCCGGCGTCACCATCTCGATCATCCCGTGTGTCCTCGTCTATTTCTTGCTTCAGCGGTACTACGTGTCGGGTCTGATGAGCGGAGCCATCAAGTGAACGCAGGCAGCGTGTGGCCGACCGCGGCGGCGAAATCGCGGCTGTGCCCGGTCGAAGCCACCCAGGTGAAGATCGTCGGCGGGTTCTGGGCGCAGCGGCAGCGGCTCAACCGGGAGAAGACGATCCCGCACGGCTTCGGCCGGCTCCAGCAGTCCGGAGCGCTGGGCAACCTCCGGCTGGCCGCCGGCGGGCCGGGGCGGTATCAGGCCGAGAACGACAACGGCGGCACGCCCTTCCCGTTTCTCGACTCCGACGTCTACAAGTGGCTCGAAGCCGCCGGCTGGGAGCTGGCGCGCGGCGCGGACCCGGCCCTGAGCGCGACCGCGGAGGAGGCGATCGGGGTGGTGGCCGCCGCGCAGCGGCCCGACGGCTATCTCAACAGCTTCGTCCAGGTGGTGAAGGACGGCCGCCCCTACGGCGACCTGGCGTACGGGCACGAGTTCTACTGCGTGGCGCACCTGATCCAGGCCGCGGTCGCCTGGCACCGGGGGCTGGGCGACGACCGGCTGCTCACCGTCGCCACGCGCGCCGTGGATCATATCGCGGCCGAGTTCGGCGCGCAGGGCAGGCCCGGCCTCGACGGGCATCCGGGGATAGAGATGGCGCTGGTGGAGCTCGCCCGGGTCACGGGTGCGGAGCGCCATCTCGCGCTCGCCGAGCGGATGCTCGGGCTGCGCGGGTACGGGCTGATCGGCCAGGGGCGCTTCGGGGCCCAGTACTGGCAGGACCACGAGCCCGTACGCGAGGCGGCGACCGTCGCCGGGCACGCCGTACGCCAGCTCTACCTGGACTGCGGCGCGGTGGACGTCGCCGTGGAGCTCGGCGACGAGGAGCTGCTGGCCGCCGTGCGGCGCCGCTGGAGCGAGCTGACCCGCAGCCGGACCTACCTCACCGGCGGGACGGGCAGCCGGCACCGCGACGAGGCCTTCGGCGACCCCTACGAGCTGCCTCCCGACCGTGCCTACACCGAGACGTGCGCGGCCATCGCCGGCGTGATGCTGGCCTGGCGTCTCCTGCTGGCCACCGGCGAGGCGGAATACGCCGACGCGATCGAGCGGGCCATGTACAACGGCGTGCTGTCCGGGGTCTCGCTCTCCGGCGAGGAGTTCTTCTACACCAACCCGCTGCAGCGCCGTACGCACCGCGCCGCCGACCCGGCCGGGCACGTCCGGCGCGCGCCCTGGTACCCGTGCGCCTGCTGCCCGCCCAATCTCATGCGCCTGCTCAGCTCCTGGCACCACTACCTGGCCACCGGCGACGAGGGCGGCGTCCAGATCCACCAGTACGCGGACGCCGACCTCACCGTCGGGGACGTCCGCCTCGCGATCCGGACGGAGTACCCGTGGCACGGCCGCGTCACCGTCCGCGTGCTGAAGACGCCGGACCGGCCGTGGATGCTCTCCCTGCGGGTGCCGGCCTGGAGCCGCTCGGCCAACGGCCCCGTGGTCCGGCACGCACGGCGGTGGCACGCGGGCGACAGCGTCGTCCTCGATCTCGAACCGGTGATCAGGGTCACCGTGCCCGACCGGCGCGCCGACGCGATGCGCGGCTGCGTCGCCGTCGAGCGCGGCCCGCTCGTCTACTGCCTGGAGGCCGCCGACGCCCCGGCCGAGCTGGAGAACCTGGCGTGGGACGGCGGCCGCCGGCCCCGGGAGGTGCCGCGGCCCGACATCGAGCCGGCGATGATCGGCGTGGACGTCCCGGTCGTCGACGTGACCTCGGAGCCGTCCGGCGAGGGCCTCACCGCCGGCGCGATCCCCTACTTCGCCTGGGCGAACCGCCGGGCGGAGGCGATGCGCGTGTGGATCCCGTCCTGACCGGCCTCACCCCAGGGCCGGAGGGGCGGTCGAATCCCGTACGATCAGCGCCGGCTTGAAGATCTCGAGGGCCGGCCCCGGAGGGCCGGCCGGTGCGCGCGCGAGCCGGACCGCCTGCGTGACCGCGTAACCGACGATCTCCGCTATCGGCATCCGTACGGTGGTCAGCGCCGGCACGGTGTGGGCCGCCATGAGGATGTCGTCGAAGCCGACGACCGACAGCCGGTCGGGCACCGTGACGCCCAGGCTGTGCGCGGCGTGCAGCACGCCCAGGGCGACCACGTCGGTCGAGGCGAAGACCGCCGTGGGCGGGTCGGGCCGGTCCACCAGGCGCCGCAGCGCGGCATCGCCGCCGGCCAGGGTGCTGGGACAGCGCTCCACATAGCCGTGCGGCGCGGCGCCGAACCGGGCACGCATGAAGTCGAGATAGGCGTCTTCCCTGGCCCGGTATTCGTTGGGCAGCTCCGCGTTGACGAAGGCGATCCTCGTGTGGCCGAGGGCCACCAGATGCTCCAGCCCGGCCCGGATGCCGTCACGGTCGTCGGCGTCGACGGTCGGGAACTCGCGCGGGCTCGTGCCCGGCCAGAGCGCGATCACCGGGACGATCGAGTGGCGCAGGTCGGCCAGGAGCTGCGGATGCTGCTGCATGTCCCCGAGCAGCACCACCGCGTCGATGTGCCGCGTCTCCAGCACGGTGGTCAGCGAGACCGCCGCGTCGCCCGCCCCGCCCGGCACGTGGCCCAGCACGACGTTGTAGCCGTGCGCCATCGACTCGACCACGAGGGCCTCGATCGCCCCCGCGAAGAAGGGGTCGCTGAAGTCGCGCACCACGGCGCCGATGAGGTTCGTGGAAGCGCCGCGCAGCCCGCGGGCGAGCGGGTTGGGGCGGTAGCCGAGCTCCCTGGCCATCCGCAGCACCCGCTGGCGGGTCTCCAGCGCGATGGGCACGGTGGTGGGCGCGCCGCTGAGAACACGGGACACGGTGCTCTGCGAGACTGCTGCAGCGGCGGCGATGTCACGCATGGTAGGCACGGGCCGCTTGACCGGCTGGTCTTCGGACATCCAGCCAAGGCTATAGCATCACGATGCAGGCATACGATTTCGCCCACCTGAACGCACATAAAAGGGGGCGTCCTGATCGGCCGCCCCCCTTTCACTGTCCGTCAGCTGAACGCGCGCACCTCCAGCAGTCCGACAGACCCCTGGCCGCCCCCGGACTCTGTCTTTCCCGGCATGCTGGTCGAGGCCCTGCCCGAGACTCCCACCAGCGCAAAGGTGGGCGACGAGTCGTTCATCCTGGTCATGGACCATTCGCACACCACGGTCCTGGCCTTCCGTCTCAGCAACGCGGTGATCAACATCAACTACGGCTGGCATGCGAAGCTCGACCCTCAGCACCCGGACCAGGCACGGAAGGCCGCTCAATGGGCCGCCGAGGCCCTGGACCGGCCCGCGCCCACCGCCGACCCGTCGGACGGGCGCTTCGCCGCGGCGTCGTACGCCTGCTCCCTGCTGCCGGAGGGCGTCCCCCAGTCGGCGACCCGATGCGGCGGGCTCACGGTGCGGCACGCACGAGCGTGGAGGAACAGAAGCGGGATCACCGTGGCCGAGGAGATCTTCGCCTACTATAGGAGGGAGGCCGACGAGCCGGCCCAACCCGTGAAGGGCCTGGGGGGCGAGGCCTTCGCCGCGACGGACTTGAGCCGGATGACGCTGTGGGTGCGAGTGAGCAACCTCGTCCTGGAGATCCGCTTCAACGCGGACGACGGCAAGGTGACGCCGGAGATGCGTGAAACCGCCTGGCAACTAGCCGAAGCCGGGCTCGGGCTGCCACAGGCTGATCACGGTCCCCTGATCGTCCGTGCAGGTGCAGCCGCGTCCCGACTTGCTGTCGAACAGCTCCCCCGCACTGCCCCCGAGCTCGGCCACCCGAGCCGCCGCCGCGTCGACGTCCGTGACGTGGTAGTAGAGGTTCGGCTGTGACGAGGGCTCGTCGGAGGTGAACCCCATGGGCACGGCCGTGTTCGTGACGTGCAGGTAGCGGTCGTGCTCCCGGGTGAACTCCCAGCCGAACAGCGCCCCGTAGAAGGCCGCCGCCCGGTCCAGGTCCCGTACGGACAGGGTGTAGTAGCCCAGCTCGACACTCATGTACGCGCCTCCGCAATAATTGCCGCTATCGTTAAGGATTAACAGCGTAACGGAAGCAGGCAACTATTAACAACAACGTTAACCATGTGGACGCCACGCTGGCCGCCCTCGCCGATCCCACCCGGCGCAAGGTGATCGACCTGCTGCGCGACGGCCCGCGCCCGGCCGGCGAGCTGGCTCAGGCCGTGCAGATGAGCGCGCCCGCCCTCAGCAGGCACCTGCGGGTGCTGCGGGCAGGCGGGCTCGTCCAGGCCGAGGCCGGCGGGGCGGATGCCAGGCTGCGCCTGTACACCCTGCGCCAGGAGCCGTTCACGGCGCTGCAGGCGTGGCTGGACCAGGTGCAGGCGTTCTGGGCCGAGCAGCTCGGCTCGTTCAAGGACCACGTGGAGCGCGGCCGATGAGCGACCAGGACTCCGTCCAGGCCGCCGTCACCGTGCCCGTCGATCCGGCGACCGCGTTCCGGATCTTCACCGACGAGATCGACGACTGGTACGTGCGCGGCCGCCACAGCTGGGTCGACCCGGCCCGCGCGGTGGGCATCAGGTTCGAGGACGGCTACCTGCGCGAGCTGTGGTCGGACGGCGGCCACGTCGACACCGGCCGGGTCCTCGCCTGGGAGCCGCCGCACCGACTGGTGTGGGCCGACCTCATCAACGACACCGGGCGGATGGAGATCGAGGTGGCGTTCACCCCGGTCGAGGGCGGCACGGAGGTGCTGCTCGAACACCGCGGCCTCGGCACGCTGCCTCCCGACGTGGCCGGTCGGATCCGGCGCGGCTACTCCTGGAACATCGCCCTGGGCTGGTTCGCCGACCGGTGGAAGGACTAGCGCCGGCCGGTGGAAGCGCTGGCGCCGACCGGTGGAGGAGCTAGCCGATCAAGCGTGCTAACGTCCGCGGGTGCCGCAGCCAACACGCGCCCTTCTTGCCGCGATCGACGAGAACAACCCCGATGCGCTGAGTCGGCTGTTCGCTCAGGGTATCGATCCGGCAGCCGAGTACGACGACCACGGTTGGGTCGATCTGGTCGTCTTCCGGGCCGTCGACACCGGTTCGGTGGAGTTGGTCCACCCGTTCATCGCCGCGGGCCTGCCGGTCGACGCACAGGTTTCCGGCAGCCCGACGATGTTGAGCAGCGCCGCCATGAACGGCTGCCTTCAGCTCGTCGAGTACCTCATCAGCGCGGGCGCCGACGTCAACCACAGCGATCGGGGTGACCCGAACGACCCGGACGATCCGGCTGCCGGGACGGTCCTGACCCACGCGCTCACGTGTGACGAGCCCCTGCCGATCGTGTCCGCCCTGCTGCGCGCCGGAGCCGATCCGAACGTGTCCCGCCCGGACGGCTGGACGCCGCTGATGCTGGCCGCACACGGCGGGGACATCAAAATCGTGGAGGCGCTGCTGGCTGCCGGGGCGGACGTGCTCGCCATGAAGGGGACCGGGAACCGCAGGACCAACGCGCTGCGCATCGCCGGGTCCCGTCATCACCGCGACCTTGAAGCCCTGCTGCGAAAGCATGGGGCGGTCGATCTGACCGACGGCGCATCCGAGGTCGCCGAATGGCATGCCGCACACGCCGTCACGGCCGCGCCACTCCTGCGCCGTGAGGTGCCGAGCCCCGTCGAGATCGACGCCTGCACCGTGCGGCTGATCACGATCGTGTCCGACATCGCCGACTGGCTCGCCGCGCATGACGTCGGTGCCGCCGAGAGATTGAGCAGCCGACGCGGTGCGGCGGCCCCGGCCGCGGTCGCCGAACTCGAAGCCGCGGTCGGTGAAACGTTGCCGGCCGATTTCCGGTCGTACCTGCGGTTGTTCGGCGGCTCTGCCGGTCTGGAAGTGTTCGAGTACGACGGGATGTCGGTGCCGGACATCCTCAGCTGCCGGCGCGGCCTCACCGATCTTCTCGCCGAAGGCGCCTTCGACAGTGCGGAACCGCACGAGCTGGATCCGGACAACGGGTCTGTCCGATACCGGTGGTGGCATCCCGGCTGGGTCCCGTTCGCGCAGGACAGTGGCGGCAATCTGCACTGCATCGATCTTGCTCCCGAGCCTGACGGCGTTCGCGGACAGGTGTTCTCCTGGGAGATCCATGGCGGCCCGCTGCCTGTGCGCGCCCCGTCGTTCGAACAGTTCCTGACGGCCTACCGGAAGAGGTTGCTCGGCGGCAGCGCGGGTTGGTGGGTTAGTGCCTGCTCCTAAGCCGCTGATCTTGACCTTGGTGATCAGCCAGGGTGTGCGCTGAGTAAGGTGGGTTGGCCGGGGGCTGCCCTGATGTTCAAGCTGACGGGCTTGGTGTGACTCGCGGGCTGAGAGGGCCACCGCAGGCCGCTATCAGCTCACTCGGACTGTCTCCATCCGTGCGTGAGACGGAGGTAGGCGCTGCTTTTCTCGTTGGCACCTCGCGCGCATGTCGGCTGCACGGATAAGCCTTACCTGAGCTCATAGATCAGAAATGTGTCCTTGGCCTCCTGGGCCAGGATCAACAATCCGGTCGTGCCGGGTATCGGCACGATGCGCCCGATGCGTCCCCGAGGAAGGGCGGATCTGGTCCAGCGGCCTCCTCGGAAGTTGAGGACGTACGATGGGCCGCGATCGGGGTTCGCCGCGATCCACACGCCGCTCACCTTGTCGGCCTGCATCTCGGTGAGTGCCATCGAGTCGAACGGCGGGTTCGCGATCGCGCTGTCCGGTTTGCGGGCGGACGTGGTGGGCAGGCCTGCAAAAACGCGCCGATGCCAAGTACTGCAGCCAGCGCTGCCGCACTGCGGCCTGGCGGGAACGCTGGGGCGAGGTGCCCAAGTGGCTGGGCGATCTGCGGGCGCGAGTCATGGAGAGTAGTTCCCGCTGGTCGCGTAGCTCATCCGGTCGTCCCCTGCGGACGGTGGTAAACGCCAGATTCCGCTCCATCGCACTTGGCGTCGAAGGCTGAGTCAGCCCCGGCCGGGCTACAGCCGTCCCGGCTGCCCGCCGAGTTCTGGGCCGCCCGGAGAGATCAGCCCGGTCTCGTAGGCCAGCACGACGGCCTGGATCCGGTCCCTGAGACCGAGCTTGGACAGGATGCGCGCGACATGGGTCTTCACCGTCGTCGGGCTGACCGTCAGCCGCTCGGCGAGTTCGGTGTTGCTCAGCCCAGTGGCCAGCAGCCGCAGCACCTCCAGCTCCCGGGCCGTCAGCTCCGAGAGATCACGGTGAAGGATGGGGGGCCTGGTGTCGTCCCGGCGGGCGAACCGCTCCACCAGGCGCCGGGTGATCGTCGGAGCGAGCAGGGCGTCGCCGGTGCGCACCAGGGTTACGGCGGCCACCAGATGTTCAGGGGTGACGTCCTTGAGCAGGAATCCGCTGGCACCGGCGGCGAGCGCGGTGTAGACGTAGTGGTCGAGATCGTAGGTGGTCAGGATGATGACGCGCGTGCCGCCGCCGGCGTCCTCGGCAAGGATGCGGCGGGTGGCCTCGATGCCGTCCATCCGCGGCATCCTGATGTCCATGAGGATGACATCCGGTCTGGTGTGCCGGACCGCCTCGACCGCTTCGGCCCCGTCGGCCGCCTCCGCCGTCACCTCGATGCCGTCGGCGGTCAGGATCATCCGGAACCCGGTGCGCACCAATGCCTGGTCATCGGCGATCGCAACGCGCAGGGGCCGGCTCAAAGGGCTCACCACGGTATCCGAGCCATGATCCGGTATCCGCCTCCGGGCCTGAGCCCTGTGTCCAGCGTGCCGCCGTAGACGGCCAGCCGCTCGCGCAGCCCGATCAGCCCGCGGCCGTCGCCGGCCGGCGACGGGTCGCACCGTGTTCCGCCGGCGTCGGTGACTTCGATCTCCAGCCGACCGCCCCGGTGGCCGACGACGACGAACGCGTCCGCGCCGGCTGCATGCTTGATCGTGTTGGTCAGAGCCTCCTGGACGACGCGGTAGGCGGCCAGGTCGACCCCGGCAGGCAAAGGGTCAGGCGGCAACGACAGCTCGACGCCGACCCGTATCCCGGCGTCCCGGACCCGGGCGACCAGCGCGTCGAGCTGATTGAGCCCGGGCTGCGGTTCCAGCCTGAATCGGGGTTCTGGCTCTGGCGAAGATGTACGCCCTGACAAGGGTTCGGAGGAGTTCCGCGATCCCGCGCCGTCCTCCGGCCCGAGCTCGGGCCCGAGTTGGGGTTCGTCCTGCGACGGCCACTCGTCCTCCGCCCTGCCGGGAGAGGCAGCCAGCAATCCCATGACGTGACGGAGCTCGGACATGGCTGCCCGGCCGCCCGCTTCGATCGCGAGCAGCGCCCGCTTCGACTCCCCGGGTTCCGCATCCATCACCTTGCGCGCCGCACCGGCCTGGATCACCATCACGCTCACGTTGTGGGTCACGATGTCGTGCAACTCGGCGGCGATCCTGGCGCGTTCCTCCTCGACGGCCCTGCGCATGGCGTCGTCCTGGGCCCGCTGCAGCGCGCTGATCCGATCCCGGCCGGCCTTCAGCCGCCCCTGCCAGAAGCGGACGGACCCTGCCAGCGCTCCCGCGCCGAACAGCACGACGACGGGACCCGCCCAGGGCGGCAGTGCGGGGACGACGTCCTGGAAGATGACGCCGGTCAGCACGGCCGCCAGCACGATCCCGCCCGCCGCCGCCACTCGGTGACGGCTGTAGGCGAGCGCGCCATAGGCGGCGACGGCGCAGGCGAGCACGGTGATCCACGTCGCGTTCTCGTGGGTGACCAGGGCCGCGAGCACGACCATCCAGAAGGCTGCCAGCGGATACCGGCGCCGCACGGCCAGCGGCAGCGTGGCCAGGACCATCAGAGGCGGGTACGGGCCCTGCCCGCCGGGCTCGTCCGCCGCCCGCGGACCCGGCCTGGACGGAGCCGACGGGCGTGCGGGCGGGGAAGGGCGCAGTTGCAACGACTCCGCCAGGGGCCATGACCGCGCACTGACGCCACCGTCACCAGCGCTACCGTCACCGGTGCTTCCGTCACTGGCGCGCATGCCGGTCACCGCGACCACCGCGAGCGCGGTCAGCAGAATCGCGAGCACCAGGTCGCCCGCCAGCGCCCTGCGCGACGGCCGGAGGCGCGTTTCATCCGGACGCAGTACGTCCATCATGTACTGCCGCCACATCAGCCGCTCCCATAGCACCGTCATCAGCACATTGTCACGCCTGCGCGAAACGCCCCGCATCCTCCGCGATGACAGATACCGGCGTCCATCAGGAGTACATCGCAGTGATGACACCCGCCCTGAGATTCGGCCCGGCGGACGACGCGCACACCCCTCGGCCACCCCTAGCGTCGTCCCGTCGCGGGTGACCGCACTGATCGAGGAAGGCGCAGAAGTTGATGAATCATGCGAGACCGGCGCGTGGACACGCCGCCGAACACGGCGGCGTCGTCCGGTCGCAGGCGCACTGCGCGCGGCCAGGACCTTGGTGGCGCCGTGGCCGGACGTCCGAGCGGAGCGCGGTGGCGCGTGGCGGCGCGTTCGCCCTCGCCGGGCTGCTCACCTTCTCGGTTCCGGTCTTTCCTGCCGCGGCCATCGGTTCCACAGCCGCGCCGCGGCTGCCCGAGCCGACGGGCTCGCGAACGGTCGGCGTCACCTCCCTTCATCTGAAGGACGCCTCACGGCCTGACCCCTGGGTGACCGGGGCGACGTCAAGGGAGCTGATGGTCTCCCTGTGGTACCCGGCGGCCAAGCCACGGGACGGGCACCGAGCCCCGTACGTGACACCGAAGGAGTCCGAGCTCCTGGTGAAGGACGCCGGGCTGACCGGCGTCCCTTCTGACATGCTGAGCAAGATTCAGACCAACGCGTTCAGCGACGCCGTACCGGCGGGCGGCAAGCACGCCCTGCCCCTGGTGGTGCTCTCCCCGGGCTTCGGCAGCCCGCGCAGCTCGCTCACCAGCCTGGCCGAGGACCTGGCGAGCAGGGGGAACGTGGTGGTCGGCATCGATCACACGTACGAGAGCGTCGCCACCGCCTTCCCCGGCGGGCGGATCACCACGTGCGCCGCCTGCGAGCACAGCAAAGACACCGACTTCGGGGAGCAAGTGGTGCGGAGCCGGGCGGCGGACGTCTCCTTCATCCTCGACCGGCTGACCGGCTCGAAGCCGACGTGGAAGGGCGCCGCGCTGATCGACCGGTCGCGCATCGGGATGGCCGGCCAGTCCGTCGGCGGCGCGAGCAGCATCGCGGCCATGGTGAAGGACTCCCGCATCCGCGCGGGAGTCAACATGGACGGCACCACGTTCGCCCCGATCCCGAAGCAGGGATTGTCGCGGCCGTTCCTGTTCCTGGGGTCGCCGACGATGCACACCCCCGGAGGCAGTCCCCAAGGCAAGGACGGCAGCTGGGAGCGTGACTGGGCAGGCCTGACCGGGTGGAAGCGCTGGCTGGTGGTGACCGGCGCGGAGCACGCGTCCTTCACCGACGTCCCGCTGCTGGCCGAGCAGCTCGGCATCGACCACGGGGCTGCCATGACCGGAGCCCGCTCCACGCAGATCACCCGAGCGTACGTTGCCGCCTTTTTCGCGCGCCACCTCCGGCAGAAGACGCAGCCCCTGCTGGACAAGCCGTCCGCTCGCTATCCCGAGGTCAAGTTCTGCTCCGTGAGCAGCAAGGCCTGCCGCTGACGCTAGCGGCTAGCGCCGGCCGTACTTCTTGTGCACGGCCTGCTTGCTCACCCCGACCGCGTCGGCGATCTGCGCCCAGGCCAGCCCCGCCACCCTGGCGCGCCGCACCTGGACCGCCTCCAGGCGCTCGATCTCGCGGCGCAGCGCGGTGGTGGCGTGCAGCGCCAGCAGCGGATCGTCGTCCTGAGCCTGCCTCATCAGGGTCGCCAGGTCGTTCGTCATGCACTAAAGGTAGTCCAGCGGCAGGGGCTCCGACCCCCTCAGAACGTGTGCCGGCCGGTCATCGGGCCTCGACCACGAGCCGGACGCCGAGCCCGATCAGGACGACGCCGGAGACCTGCTCCAGCCGCCGCCGCACCACGGGCCTGCCCAGCCACGCCTTGGCCTTGGCGACCATGAAGATGAGCAGCCCGTACCAGAGCAGGTCGATCAGCACCCACACGACGGCCAGCGTCGCGAGGGTCGCCGGCACGTTCTGCCCGGCCGGGACGAACTGCGGCAGGAACGACATCGCGAACACCGCCGCCTTCGGGTTGGCCAGGCACGTCCCGAGCCCCGCCAGGTACGGCCCGCGCCACCCCGGCACCACGTCGGCCTCGGGAGCCTGCGCGCCCTTGCGGGCCTGCCACAGCGCCTGCGCCCCCATCACGACCAGCACCGCGGCGCCCGCCACGCGCATGATGTCGTAAGCCAGCTGCGAGGCCACCAGCAGCGCCGACAGGCCGAACGCGGCGGCCAGCCCCCACAGCAGGATGCCGGTCTCGTTGCCCAGCGTGGCGGCCAGCCCCGAGCCGCGACCGGCGCGCAGCGTCTGGCGCAGGATGATGGCGGTGCTCACTCCGGGCACCATGGCGATCAGGACGCACGCGCCCGCGAATGCGAGAAGATACATGCCGGGCATCGTGACAGAGCAGCGCCCGGTTATCCCCTCATTTATCCGTACATCTTGCTGAGCTCCGCGACCGCCTCGCACATCAGCGCCCGCAGCTCCGGCGGTCCCACCACCTCGACGCCCGCGCCCATCCGCAGCAGCAGCCAGCGCGCGTGCGCCAGCGACTCCACCGGCACGGTGATCGTCCGCCAGCCCTCAGGGTCGGGCTCCCCCGCCGCCGCCAGCGCCGCGCGGACGACGTCGGCACCCATCGTGTACGCGAGCAGGTCGCCCCCGTCCGGCGCGAGCCTGATGACCGCCTCGGCGGTGTACATCCGCTCGCGGAACTCCTTGGCGTACCCCTGCCAGAACCCGGCCAGCTCGAACCCCTCCGGCCGGGCGAACCGGCCGGGCAGCGTCTCCAGCGTCAGCACCCGCGACACCCGGTACGTACGGGGATCGCCCTGAGCGGGCGCGGCCACCAGATACCAGGAACCGCCCTTCAGCACCAGCCCGTACGGGTGGATCACCCGATCGACCACCTGCCGGCCCCAGCGCCGGTAGGTCATGTGCAGCGGCCGCTGCCCCCACACCGCCTCGGCCACCTCACTCAGATGCGGCACGTCGTCGGCCGAGCGATACCAGCCGGGCACGTCGAGCAGGAACCGCTCGCGCATCCGCGAGGCGTGCGAGCGCGGCTCCGGCGGCAGCGCGGCCAGCAGCTTCAGCTCCGCGTTGGCCGCCACGTCGGCCAGCCCCAGCTCGGCGGCGGGCCCGGGCAGCCCCGCCAGGAACAGCGAGGACGCCTCCTCGGACGTCAGCCCGTTGAGCCGGGTGCGGTAGCCGTCGAGGAGCTGATAGCCGCCCGCGGGACCCCGGTCGGCGTAGACCGGGACGCCGGCCGACGACAGCGCCTCCACGTCGCGGTAGACGGTGCGGATCGACACCTCCAGCTCCGCGGCCAGCTCGGGCGCGGTCATGCGGCCGCGCGTCTGCAGAAGCAGGAGCAGCGAGAGCAGGCGACTGGCACGCATGCCGCCATTGTATTGCGCACATTGATCGTGTTTGTATGAACACATGGAACGTTTAACTGCCATCATGAACGCTCTTCGCGATCAGGACAGCGTCTCCGTCGCCGAGCTGGCCGCCCAGCACGAGGTGTCGGAGATGACCATCCGCCGCGACCTGGACGAGCTGGCCCAGCAGGGGGTGGTGCGCCGGGTCAGGGGCGGCGCGCTGTCGCTGCTGCTGCGCGGCGAGGAGCCGCCGTTCGGGGTGCGCGAGCGGGAGGCGGTGGAGGCCAAGCGGCAGATCGGCGTCGAGGTGGCCGGGCTGATCGCCGACGGCGAGGCCGTGGTGCTCGACGGCGGCACGACCGTGCTGGAGGTGGCCCGCGCCCTGCTCGGCCGCCGCCTGACCGTGCTGCCGCTGGCCCTGCAGCCGGTGACGATGCTGGCCGCCGCCCCGCGCGTGCGCCTGGTGCTGCCCGGCGGCGAGGTACGCCAGGGCGAGCACAACTTCATGGGCCCCCTGACCGAGAGCTCCATCAGGGCGCTGCGCTTCGACACGGCGGTGATCGGCTGCTGCGGCCTGTCCGCCGAGCACGGCCTGACCGCCCACGACCTGCCGGAGGTCGCGGTCAAGCAGGCCGCCATCGCCGCGGCCAGGCGGGTGATCGTGGCGTGCGACTCGGGCAAGTTCTCGCGTACGGCGTTCGGCGCGGTGTGCCCGATCTCGCGGCTGGACATGGTGGTGACCGACTCCGGGATCCCGCGCGAGCAGCGTGACGCGCTCACGGCGGCCGGCGTGGCGGTCAGGGAGGCCGGATGAGACGCGAACGTACGGCCGTCTACCTGCTGTTCTTCCTGGCCGGCACGGCCATCGGCACCTGGACGGCGCGCATCCCCGCCATCAAGGAGAGCCTCGGCCTCGGCGACGGCCAGCTCAGCCTCGCCCTGCTGGCCATCGCGGCGGGAGCCGTCGCCGGCATGACGGCGGTGGGCCGCCTGGTGGACCGGTACGGCAGCAGCCGCGTCATGATCCCGGCGGCGCTGCTGCAGGGCCTCGTCCTCGTGCCGCCCGCCTACGCCGGCGGCCTGGTCGCGCTGATGGGGACGCTGCTGGTGTTCGGGATGGTGCACGGGGTCCTCGACGTGGCCATGAACGCCAACGCCGTCGAGGTGGAGCGGGCCGGCGGGCGGCCGATCATGTCCTCCTTCCACGCCGTCTACAGCATCGGCGGGTTCGCGGGGGCCACGACGGGCGGCCTGTTCGCGCACGCGGAGCTGGCGCCCTCGGCCACGTTCCTGTCGGCGGGCGCGGTGATCGTGCTGCTGGCCGTCTGGGCGGCGCGGTGGGCGCTGCGCTCGGCCCCCTCCGGCGAGCATGCGGCCGGGGAGCGGGCCGGGCGGCCCAAGGGGATCGCGTTCCTCGGCGTGCTGGCCTTCTGTTGCCTGGTGGGCGAGGGTGCGGCGGCCGACTGGAGCTCGGTCTACCTGCGCGAGGACCTGGCCGCCTCGCCGGGTTTCGCCGCCGCGGGCTACGCCGCGTTCTCCGTCATGATGACCGCGGGCCGGCTGGCGGGCGATCGCCTGGCCGCCCGGTTCGGACCGGTGCCGCTGGTGCGCTGCTGCGGGCTGCTGGCCGCCGCGGGGCTGGGGCTGGCGCTGCTGGGCGGTCATCCGGTGACGGGCGTGATCGGGTTCGGCTGCTTCGGGGCGGGGCTGTCGTGCATCGTGCCGCAGGTGTTCTCGGCGGCGGGCAACCGGGAGCCGGCGTTCGCGGGGCGGGCGCTGGCCCGGGTGGCCTCGATCGGCTATCTGGGGTTCCTGTCGGGGCCGGTCTTCATCGGGCTGGTCGCCGAGCAGGCGGGGCTGCCGCGGGCGCTGGTCATCCCGTCGCTGCTGGCGGCGTTCGTGGCGCTGACGGCCACGGCGCTGCGCACCCGTACGCGGACACCGGCCGGCTGACCTGCGGCCGGCACCCGGCGGGGGGTCGCTCAGCCGAACTGCTGCCATCCCAGCCGGACCACCATGGCCACCACCACGCACAGCAGCACGATCCGCACGAAAGCGGTGCCCCGCTTGAGCGCCGTCCGCGCGCCGAACTGGGCGCCGGCCACGTTGCACACCGCCATGCCGAGCCCCAGCGCCCACTGCACGTGCCCCTGCGCCGCGAACACCGCGAGCGCGCCCAGGTTCGTCCCCACATTGATGATCTTCGCGGAGGCGGAGGCCGAGACGAAGTCCAGCCCGAGGATGGTGGTGAAGGCGATGATCAGGAACGTTCCCGTGCCCGGCCCCATGATGCCGTCGTAGAAGGCGATCCCCACCCCGGCGACGGCCACCGCGGCGAACACCCGCCGATCGGTCCGCAGGTGCGGCTCGGGCACCGCGCCCAGCCCCGGCCGCAACGTCACGAACGCGGCCACCCCCAGCAGCACCACCATGACCGCCGGCCGCAGCACCTCCGTCGAGACGGCCGCCGCCGCCCACGCCCCCAGGCCCGCGCTGAGCACCGCCAGCCCGGCGCCGGGCAGCGCCACCTGCCGGTCTACCTTGGTGGAGCGCGCGTAGGCGACGGCGGCGGAGGTGGTGCCGAAGACCGACGACAGCTTGTTGGTGGCCATCGCCTCGACGGTCGGGATCCCGGTCATCAGGAGGGCGGGAAGCTGGAGCAGCCCGCCACCGCCCACGACGGCGTCGATCCACCCCGCCCCGGCGGCCGCCACCAGCAACACCAGGACCTGCTCAAGCGGCACGCCACTTCCCCCGATTTCCCCCCGGCAAACCTCAGAAGTGTACAAGTCACCCTTCAGTCGGCCGTCGCCGGGGGTGATCAGCAGGGGTGATCAGCGGGCGGCCAGGTCCCGCAGGAGTGCGGCGGTGAGGGCGGCGCGCTCGATCATCCCGGCCACGCTGATGTGCTCGTGCCGGGCGTGCGCCCCGGCCCCGACCGCGCCCAGCCCGTCCAGCACCGGCCGGCCGAGCGCCGCGGCGAAGTTGCCGTCGCTGGCCCCGCCCACCGAGCACTCGCGCAGGTCCAGGCCGAGCCGCGCGGCCACCTCCCACGCCTGCTCGAACAGCCGGGCGGTGCCGGGCGTGCGCTCCATGACGGGCCGGTTCCAGCCGCCACGCACCTCGATGGAGGCGCGCGGGTCGTGCGGGCGCAGCTCCGCCAGGGCGGCGTCCACGCGCGCGGCCTCCGCCTGGCTGGCGACGCGTACGTCCACGTCGGCGCAGGCCGCGCCGGCCACCACGTTGGCGCCGGACCCGCCCGAGACGACGCCGACGTTGACGGTCGTGCCCGACTCCAGGTCGGTCAGGTCGTGCAGCCGGCGCACGGCCCTGGCCAGCTCGTCGATGGCGCTGGCGCCCTTGGCGGGTTCGAGCCCGGCGTGCGCCTCCACGCCGGTGAACTCCAGCCGGAAGATGCCGACGCCCTTGCGCTCGGTCTTCAGCGCGCCGTCCGCGCTGGCCTCGAACACCAGCACCGCCGCGGCGTCACCGGCCGCCTGCTCGATCAGCGGCCGCGAGGCGGGGCTGCCGATCTCCTCGTCGCCGTTGAGCAGCAGCCGCAGCGGCGGATGCGGCAGGCCCGCGGCGTCGAGCGCCCGCAGCGCCCACACGAGCTGGATCAGGCCGGCCTTCATGTCGAAGACGCCCGGCCCGGTGACGTGGTCGCCTTCGACGGTGAACGGCCACCCGGCCAGCGTCCCGGCCGGCCACACCGTGTCGTAGTGGGCCAGCAGCAGCACGGGCGACCCGGTGCCGGGGTAGTCGTTCACGCGGATGTCGCCGTACGCGCCGCCGCCGGTCCGCCGGGTGGCCGCAGGCGCGCCCAGCCTGGTCTCCAGGTAGCCGTCGAGCCAGTCCAGGGCCGTGTCGAGCAGCGCCTTGTCGTGGCTGGGCGTCTCCAGCGAGACGTACGCGGACAGGTCGGCGAGCAGCTCGGCGCGGTGGCCGGCGATCCAGGCGCGCAGCTCGGCGTCGCTCACCGGGGTCGCGGCGGTCACAGGGCGGCCTCCAGTTCGCTGAGGTGGTCCTCGCTCATGGGCGCGCGGCCGGACTCCACGCCGGCCAGCCGGTCGAGCATGCCGCGCAGCAGCGGGGTGGCGATCCCGCCCGCCCGCGCGTGCGCGAAGACGGCCCGGTAGTGCTCGTGCACCTCGACGGGCCGACGCCGGACGGCGATGTCGCGCCAGATGCCGCTGCGGTCCTTCGGCTGGGTACGCAACCAGGCGGTGAGCCGGTCCGTCGCCGCCTCGCGGCCGGACGGCGGCGTCCCCGGCAGGTAGGCGGCCGGCTCGAACGCGTCGAACGGCTCCAGCCGGTGCCCCAGCCGGGCCGCCACCGCGAACACCTCCGCCACCAGGGCGTACATCAGCGGCCTGTGCCGGTCGATCAGGTCGGCCATCGGCGCGTCGGCCAGCGCGGTGGCGCTCAGCATGGCGCCGAAGCCCAGCTTGGACCACAGATAGCCGCTGACGTTCGCGGTGGCCTTGGCGCCCAGCCCGGCCAGGTCCGCGGCCAGCCGGTCGACCCTGGGGCTGGACTCGCCGCCCAGCTCCCCGATCACGAACGCGCCGGGGCCACCGTCGCGGATCACGCCCGGCTCGACCACGTCGGCGAACACGTTGACGAACGCGCCGACCACCCGTTCCCGGCCGACGTGCTCGGCGATGAGCTGCTCGTTGAGCCCGTTCTGGACGGACACGACGTACCCGTCCGCGGCCAGGCGGGGCGCGATCCAGGCGGCGGCGCCAGCGGTCGCCTGGGCTTTGACGCACAGCAGCACGCCGTGCAACGGCCCGTCCAATTCCTCGGGCACCTCCTCGGGGGTGGCGGCCCGCACCCGGGCGCTCTGGTCGCCGGCCGTGCCGCGCAGCACGAGGCCGTGCTGCCGGACCGCGGCGACGTGCGCGGGGTCGGCGTCGATGAGCAGGACGTCGTGCCCGCCCTTGGCCAGGTGGTACGCGACGGTGCCGCCGATGGCGCCGCCGCCGACCACCGCGTAGGCCGTGGATTCGGTCATGCGTGCTGTACCTCGCTCGTTCCGTTCCAATGCAGGGGCAGCGCGGTCGTGCCCGCCGAGGCCCCGCCGTCGACCCGCAGCACCGCGCCCGTCACCCACGCGGCCTCCGCACCGGTCAGCCAGCGCACGGCGGCGGCCACGTCCGGCGGCAGCCCGCGCCGGCCCAGCGGGTTGGCGGAGACGGCCGCGGCGTATTCCTCGGTGACGGGGTTGGCGGCGCTGTCCACGGTGACGAATCCGGGGCTGACCGCGTTGACCCGGACGCCGATCGGGCCGAGCTCGACGGCCGCGGCCTTGGTGAGCATCTCCAGCGCGGCCTTGGACGTGCAGTAATGCGCGGCGCCCGGGCGGGCGCGCAGGGCCGCGCCCGAGGCGATGTTCACCACCGAGCCGGGCCGCCCGCTCGCGGCGCACGCTCTGCCGAACGCCGCGGTGATCAGCATGGGCGCCCGTACGTTGACGTCCTGCACGCGGTCCCACTGGGCCGCGGTCATCTCCAGGAACGGCGTCGCCGGGTAGATGCCGGCCGCGTTGACCACGACGTCCACCGGGCCATGCTCCTGCCAGGCGCGATCCAGCAGCCCCGCGGCGGCGCCGGCGTCGGCCAGGTCGGCGGCGATCACGTGCGCGCCCAGCCGGTCCGCGAGCGCGGACAGGGCGTCGGCCCGCACGTCCACGGCGGTGATCCGGGCGTCGTCCGCGCTCGCGAACAGCTCGCAGATCCCGGCGCCGATCCCGCTGGCAGCGCCGGTGACCAGCACATGCGGTGTCACGTCAGCTCCTTTCCCTTGGTTTCGGGCATGGTGGCGTAGACGGCCACGCCGACCAGCGCCGCGGCGGCCACGTAGATCCAGATCTGGTCGCGGTAGCCGTTGGAGGTGAGCCAGGTGGTGACGTACGGGGCGGTGCCGCCGAAGATCGCCACGGCCAGCGCGTACGGCAGCCCGATCCCGGTCGTACGGACCTCGGCGGGGAACTGCTCGGCCATGATGACGGCGCAGTTGGCGGAGTAGCCGACCATGAACACCATGCCGATGATCTCGATCGTCAGCAGGGACCCGAACCCGCCGTCCATGAAGTGGAAGGCCGGCCAGGCCAGCACCAGGAAGCCGAGCGCGAAGGCGAGCATCGTGGGCTTGCGCCCGACCAGGTCCGACAGCAGCCCGCCGAACGGCAGCAGGATCAGGAACACCAGCACCGCGATCGTGTTGGCCAGCAGCGCCTGGTTCAGCGGGATGCCGGTGTCGATGTGCGCGAACGTCGGCATGTAGCTGACCCAGATGTAGTACAGGAGCGTTCCCGCGATGGTGATGCCCGCCACCCGCAGCGCCGCCCTGGGATGGTCCCTGACCATCGTGACCAGGGGGTTGGCGCGCTTGCGGCCCGACGACTCGACCTTGGCGAACGCCTCCGTCTCCGGCACCGACACCCGCAGCCACAGGCCGACCAGCCCGAGCAGGCCGCCGATGACGAACGCCACCCGCCAGCCCCAGCTCTCCAGCGCCGCCTGATCGAGCGAGGTGGTGAGCACCGTGCCGAGCGCGGAGGCGATCAGCACGCCGCCGCCGACCGAGACCTGCTGCCACGACCCGGCGAACGCCCGCCGCCCGCGCGCGGCCGATTCGACCAGGAACGCCGAGGAGGTGCCGAACTCGCCGCCCGCCGAGAAGCCCTGGACCAGGCGGGCCAGCACCAGCACGACCGGCGCGAGGATCCCGATCGTCTCGTAGCCCGGGCAGATCGCGATCGCGAACGAGGCCACCGCCATCAGCGAGATGGTCAGCGTCATGCCCTTCTTTCGTCCGCGCCGGTCACCGTACGCGCCGAGGATCGCGCCGCCGATGGGCCGCATGAGGAACCCGACGGCGAACACGACGAGCGTCGACAGCAGGCTCGCCGTCTCGTTGTCCGAGGGGAAGAACTGCCGGGAGAACACCGACGCGAACGTGGTGTAGATCGCCCAGTCCACCCACTCGACCGTGTTGCCGATCGCACCGGCCACGATCGCCTTGCGCTGCGCCCCGGTCAGGCGCGTGGCGGCGGCTTCGACGCTCATGACTGCTCCAGGACGTAGTCGGCGATCTGGGCGTGGGTGGCGTACCAGACGTCGTCGTGGCCGGCGATGTGGTCGAGCAGCTCGGTCAGCGCGGCGATCCGGGAGCGGTGGCCGATGATGTGCGGGTGCATGGTGAGCTGGAACAGCCCGCCGTCCTCGCGGGCGGCGTCGTACTCGTCGCGCCAGATCCCGGCCACGTCCCGCGGCGGCGTGTACGGCCGCAGCGAGCCGTAGCGCTCCATCATCAGGTAGGGGGCGTCGTCCCTGATCCACTCGACCGGGATCTCCACGATGCCGGTCGGCTCGCCGTCGGCCAGCAGCTCGTACGGCTCGTCGTCGGCCATCAGCGAGGAGTCGTAGCGCAGGCCCAGCTCGCGGGTGATGGCCAGGGTGTGGTCGGAGAAGTCCCATGACGGCGTGCGGATGCCGACGGGGCGGGCGCCGGCCAGCTTCTCCAGCGTGTCCGCGGCGCGCAGGGCCAGCTCGCGCTCGTCGGCCGGGCCGAGCGTCATGTTGCGCTCGTGGATCCAGCCGTGCATGGCGACCTCGTGACCGGCGGCGACGTAGTCACGCACCTCGCCGGGGTGCAGCAGCGCGGACACGGCCGGCATGAAGAACGAGGCGGGGATCCGGTAGCGCTCCAGCAGGCGCAGGACGCGGGGGGCGCCGACGCGGGAGCCGTACTCGCCCTGGGAGAGCTTGCCGGGCCGGGTCTCGCCGTCGCGCAGCGGGATCGTCTCGTGGTCGGAGTCGAAGGAGAGGGCGACGGCGACCCGCGCGCCGCCGGGCCACGTGGCGGGGCGCAGGCTCCGGCCCGCGCGCACCCGGCCGACGTGGCGGCGCCAGGTCTGCTCGTCCCACTGCCAGGGCTGCTGTTCGGTCATGACGAGGGGGTCTCCGTTCGTGGGGCGGGGGTTGGTACGGGTGCTCGCGCGGCGGGGGTAGGCGCCCACGCGCGTTTCAGCGTGGTGAGCTGCAGGGTGACATCGGCGGCCCGGACGCCGGGCAGAGCACCGACGTCATCGGTCAGGTAACGGAACAGCTCGCCGTAGTGCCGCAACGCCACCTGTCCCGCGAGATTGAAGCGGCCCGTGGTGGCCGACAGATAGCGGGTGGAGGGGTGCGCGGCCAGCTGCTGACCTGCCCGTTCCATCAGGCCGGGCTCGACCTCCAGCCACAGCATGAACTCCACGGCGTAGCCGAGCACCTCCGGCTCGGCCAGCGTGCGGAAGCGCAGGCAGCCACGCCGCATCAACGACTCGACGCGCCGCTTCGCCGTCGACTCGCTGCTGCCGACGGCCTGGGCGAGCGCCTTGTACGACATGCGCCCGTCCTCGCCGAGCGCGTGGACGACGGCCAGCTCCAGCTCGTCGAGCCGCTCCGACGGGCTCTGCCTGAACCGGTCCTCGAACGGCAGCTCGGCGGAGTCGCGCAACTCGGCGGTGGCCTGCTCGCCGAGCACGCCGGGGTTCCAGTCGTGGTTGGAGACGAACGTGCGGATGACCGCGTGCGTCTCGCTCTCGGTGACCCGGTCGCCGCCGGGCACGTCGGCCACCATGAGCCCGCTGATGGCCGCGTGCGTGGGCACGACGAACTCGGCCACGCAGTCCGCGCTGCCCGACACGACCGCGACGAACCGCGCCTCGGGCCTGGCCGCGATCGCGCCGGCGACGTCGTACGTCGTGCCCGGCCGGCACCGGAACCGGCTCAGCACCGGCACGCCCAGCCCGCAACGCAGCACGTCCACGACGCCGATGACGCGCAACAGCCCGCTCTCACCGAGCAGCGCGGCACGGCGGACCACGGTGGACTCACTCGCGCCGACCAGCCGGGCGACGAGGCTCCAGGGAGCCCGCCCGTTCAACTGGAGCGCCGCGACGATCGCCCGGTCCAGCTCGTCAATGTGGACGCCATCTTGCATAGAACCCACTCTTACTGACGGATTCCCTCAAATGCAAGTAAAAGTTGACGCAATCCCCACATCAGAGGTCAAACGTGCCTCACCTCACCCACCGGCAGGCTCGAACGAGCGCTTGCCCTTCGCCCCGGCCGACAGCAGCATCTGCCCCATGGACGCGGCGAACCCCCTCGCGACCGTGGCCACATCGCACGGAATGAACTGCACCATGCCGTAGAGCGCCAGCCCCGACCGCGCCGATTCGCCCGGCGAATTGATGTAAGGGGTATGTCGCGCTTGGGATCCTCGGCCGCCGGCAAAAGCCGCTCCCCGCAGAGCCGATGGCAAATGTCGTCGTCGACCTCCCGGCCGAGCACGACGATGCGTTCCTTCAGGAGGCGGTGACTGAGCTGGTCAGGCCACGCGACGCGCCGGGTCTCCGTCATGACGGTCGCCTTTCTGTGCGGGTAGTTCTGCGAAAACGCTAGACCCGGACGGCGCCATTCATGGATTCTTTTCGCTGGCGGCGCATTTCTCCAAGGGCGCATTCCATCGAGCGTGAATAATCGTCGACATACAATCGCGGATGTGCGAAGGAACCTGCCGCGCCGATGGGCGTGCCTCATCCTGGGCGGCGCGCTGCTGATGCCGTACATGATGGTCGGCGTCCTGATCGCGGCCCTGTGGGACGGCCAGCCCGCGAACCTGCTGCTGCCCGCACAGGTCGGCGTGTTCGTGGCGGTGCTGCCCGTCGTCGCGCTCACCGGGCTGTTCCTGCCGGTGCGGTCGGTGGAGGTGAACGCGGCGCAGGGCCTGCTCGGCGCGCACGTCGAGGTCCCGCCGCGTCAGCCGCGCCGTTCCTGGCAGGAGCGCCGCCGGACCGCCGCCTGGTTCACGCTGCACCTGGCGATCGGCGGCGTGGTCAGTGGCTGCACGCTGGCGGTCGTGCCGTTCACGCTGGTCATGCTGGCGCTGCCGGTGACCGGGCAGACGACGCCGGTGCTCGGGTGGCTGGTCACGCCGGGGTGGGCGGCGGTGGCCTGGGCGCTGATCGGCCTGGCGGCGCTGGCCGCGCTGGTCGCGCTGGCGGCGGGGTCCGGTGAGCTGCTGGCCCGGCTGGCTCCCGTCCTGCTCGGCCCCACCCCGTCCGAACGCCTGGCCGCCGCCGAGGAGCACTCCCGTACGCTCGCCGCGCGCAACCGCCTGGCCCGCGAACTCCACGACTCCGTCGGGCACGCGCTCAGCGTCGTCACCCTGCAGGCCGCCGCGGCCGGGCGGGTCCTGGACCGCGACCCCGCCACGGCCAGGAACGCGCTGGCCGCGATCGAGCAGTCGGCCCGTGCCGCCCTGGAAGACCTCGACCACGTCCTCGGCGTCCTCCGCGAAGACGACCAGCCGGCAGACACCCGGGCAGCAGGTGGCAGGGGCCCGCAGGCGACGCTCGCCGATCTCGACGAGCTCATCACCGCCTCGGGCGCCGACGTGCGGCAGGAGGTGGGCGATCTGTCCGGCGTGCCCGCTCTCGTCTCCAGGGAGGCCTACCGCATTCTCCAGGAGGCGCTCACCAACGCCATCAAGCACGGCTGCGGCCCCGTACGCCTGGCCGCCGCCGTACAGGGGGATGAGCTGCGGCTGGAGGTCACCAACCCGTCAGCCGCGAACGGCTCCAAGGTGGGAGGAGGCAGAGGCGTGCAGGGCATGCGCGAGCGCGTCCGCCTCCTGCACGGCGACCTGGAGGCGGGCCCCGCGACAAGCCTCGCGGCCGACCTCGGAGCAGGTCCCGCGCCGGCGCCCGCGACAGCCCTCACAGCAGGTCCCGCAGCGGGCGAGACAGCGAACGGCACGGCGGGCGAGACAGCAGGCGGCACAGCAGGCGAGGCAGTGGGCGGGGCAGTGGGGTCTGACGGCACCGGGTGGCGGGTCACCGTGCGGCTGCCGCTACGGTCGAGCTTATGACGCTCAGAGTGGTGATCGCCGACGACGAGGCACTCATCCGCGCGGGCCTGCGCATCATCCTCGATGCCGAGCCGGACCTGAGCGTGGTCGGCGAGGCCGCCGACGGCGCCGCGGTCATCCCCGTCGTACGCCGTGAGCGCCCGGACGTCGTGCTGATGGACGTACGCATGCCCGCACTCGACGGCATCCAGGCCACCAGGCGCCTCCTCACCCTGGACGACCCGCCCAAGGTGCTGGTGGTGACCACGTTCGAGAACGACGACTACGTCTACGACGCGCTGCGGGCCGGGGCCAGCGGGTTCCTGCTCAAGCGCACCAGACCGGACGACCTGATCAAGGCGGTCAAGCTGGTCGCGGCGGGTGAGTCGCTGCTGTTCCCGGCCGCGATCCGGACGCTGGCCGGCCGCCGGAACGCCGTCCCCGCGCCCGGGCGCGTACCGGGGATCGACCGGCTGACCGGCCGCGAGGGCGACGTGCTGCGCCTGATGACCCAGGGCCTGTCCAACAACGAGATCGCCGCCGAGCTGGTCGTCAGCCAGGAGACCGTCAAGACGCACGTCGGCAACGTGCTGGCCAAGCTCGGCGCGCGCGACCGCACCCAGGCCGTGATCGCCGCCTACGAGTCCGGCTTCGTCTCCCCACGCTGACCGCCCACGCGCCCAGCACGACAGCCCAGCACCTCAGCCTGCGCGACGGCCTACCGTCGCGCGCCCGCGCGTCTCATGAGCTCCGCCGCCGGCAGCAGGGTCGCCTCCGCCGCGCTCAGCCCCGTCGCCGACAGCACCTCATCGACGAGCCGCAACCCCACCGCATATCCCGCCATGTCCGGAATGCCACGAGGTTCCGCCCCGAAGCGCCGCATCGCGCTGTCCCCCAGCACGTACGCGGAAGTGTGCTGCATCCCCTCCAGCGCGAAATCCGCCATGATCCGCTCCCGAGCCGAGTCGAACGCCTCCCCGCTCACCATCGATGACCACGGCCCCATCGCCTCCGCCCCCGACAGCTCCCGTACGAACGCCTCGGCCAGCCCCTCGGCCATCACGTGCTCGCCGACCGTCACCGTCGCCGGGTTCCACTCGACGTTGGTGTAGCGCACGTTGTGGTGGAACTCGTGCACCGCCAGATGCGCGATCCTGCCGATCACCTCGTCGGAGGGCCAGCCCAGCAGGTACAGCCACCCGGGCGAGCCGCCCATGCCGTAGTAGCCGCCACCGATCCGCATCAGATGCTCGTTGTCCGGATCCCCCATCACGAACATGACCTGCAGCGACTCGGCCTGCTCAGCCGCGCCGAGCGCTTCCGAGGCGCGGCCCAGCTCGTGCCGCACCTGCCCGAGCACGTCGGCCTCGATCATGCGCCGGACGGCCGGCAGGTAGCGGGGGTCGTCGGCGTCGACGCGGAAGCCGCCGCTCTGGTGGTGGAGGTCGACGATGTCGCCGGGCATCGGGATCGCCGAGCGCATCGGCGTCAGCATCTCCCGCAACGCCTCCGGCCGCCGTTCGAGAGGCTCCTGGAGCAGCGCCGCCATCGACGCGAGTGTGTCGTGAACGATGAATTCCATGCCGCGGACGCTAGAACCTCCCGTTACGTGAGGCTCAAGCAAATAACCCGAAAGCCGATAACCGAAAGCCGGAAGCTACAGAGGCGACTCCTCGCCGGTGTCGTCGCCCGGCGTCCGCCCAGGCGTCACCTGCCCGCTCTCACTGGGCGACTGCGAGGGCGAGGGAGAAGTCGACGGCTCCGGGCTGGCCGGCGTCGGCGGCGGCGTCGGCACGAACACGGTCGGCGGCAGCTGCCTCGGCTGCGGCTCGCTGTCCTGCCTGCCGAGCAGGAGCAGCAGCAGGATCGTCGTCACCAGCAGCAACAGCAACGTCAGCGCCAGCGCCGCCAGCAGCACCCGCCTGCGCGTCTCGGTCAGCGGCCGGCGCCGCCGCGTCGGCCCCGGCAGCGCGGGCGCGCGATCGGTCAGCCAGTACGGGACGAAGTCGGGCCCGTGCGCCTCCCCGATCAGCGTCCCGCCCACCATGACCGGCTCCAGGAACCGCTCGGCCCCCGGGCGGCCCGGCACGTACGGCACCGCCACCCACGGCGCGTGCCCCTGGTCGGAGTCCAGCACCTCGGGAGCGCCCTCCAGCACCGAACCCCGTGATTTGCCCGAGCGCCCCAGCCACCCGCGCACCCCGGACCGCTCACCCCCGGCCTCCCTGATCGCGGTCAGGAACCGCTCACGCGCCGCGGCGTCGAGCGCGGCCCCTCTCGTCAGCACGGCCAGCGACACGGCGCGCCCGTCGGGCGCCTGGCCCAGGTACACGAAACCGGCCGGAGCCATGTGCAGGCGAGCCTGCACCACGAAGGGCCCCAGGCGGGGCGGATCGCCATACTGCAGGGGACTTGCCACGTTTGCCATGAAAGCACAGACGTGGCGTCGTGCACGTTTGCGGCGCGTTTGGTGGAATGGCGTCATGAGCGTCGCCGAAGAGTTGCCAGGCGGAACCGACGCGGCACTGCTGCGTCAGAGTCTCGACGAGGTCCGGCGTGTCATCGTCGGACAGGACCACATGGTCGAAAGACTGATCGTGGCCCTGCTGGCCCGCGGGCACTGCCTGCTGGAAGGAGTCCCAGGCGTCGCCAAGACCCTCGCCGCCGCCACCCTGGCCACCGTCGTGGGCGGCACGTTCGCCCGGATCCAGTTCACCCCCGACCTCGTGCCGAGCGACATCGTCGGCACGAGGGTCTTCCACCCTTCCAACGAGAAGTTCGACGTCGAGCTCGGCCCCGTGTTCGTCAACTTCCTGCTGGCCGACGAGATCAACCGGGCCCCCGCCAAGGTCCAGTCGGCGCTGCTGGAGGTGATGGCGGAGCGCCAGGTCACCCTCGCCGGCGTCACGCACCCGCTGCCCAGGCCGTTCATCGTGCTCGCCACCCAGAACCCGATCGAGTCCGAGGGCGTCTACCCGCTGCCCGAGGTGCAGCGCGACCGGTTCCTGTTCCGCGTACGGGTGCCGCATCCCACCGCGCACGAGGAGCTGGAGATCCTGCACCGCATGAGCGTCACCCCGCCCGTCGCCGAGCGGGTGCTCGACCCCGCCAAGCTGCTGGCCCTGCAGGAGGCGGCCGAGCAGGTCTCGGTCCACCAGCTCGTCGCCGACTACGTGGTACGGCTGGTCATGTCCACCCGCGCCCCCGCCGAGTACGGCCTGGCCGACCTCGCCGAGACCATCGAGATCGGCGTCAGCCCGCGCGCCACGCTGGGCCTGGTCTCGGCCGGGCGGGCGCTGGCCCTGCTGCGCGGACGCGACTACCTGCTGCCCGACGACGTACGCGACGTGGCCGTGGACGTCATGTCGCACCGGCTCATGCTCACCTTCGACGCCCTGGCCGACGGCATCGACCCCGAACAGGTCGTCAAGCAGATCCTGCACGCCGTACCCCCGCCTCTTGTCGTCTGGAACCAGAACCGTTGACCACGAGCACAGCCGAGCAGGCGCTGCGGCGCCTGGAGCTGACCGTCACCCGGCGCCTGGACGGCCTGCTGCACGGCGCCCACCAGGGGCTGCTGCCCGGCACCGGCAGCGAGGCCGGCGACAGCCGCGTCTACGTGCCGGGCGAGGACGACGTGCGCCGCATGGACTGGGCGGTCACCGCCAGGACCACCATCCCCCACGTGCGCGACCTGATCGCCGACCGTGAGCTGGAGACGTGGGCGCTGGCCGACCTGTCCGCCAGCATGGACTTCGGCACCGCCGACACCGACAAACGCGACCTGGTCGTGGCCGCGGTCGGCGCGATCGGGTTCCTGTCGAGCCGGATGGGCGACAGGTTCGGCGCGCTGGTCCTGCACGACGAGTACGTCCACCGCATGCCCGCCCGCACCGGCCGCCCCGCACTCTACGGCCTGCTGCACTCCCTCATGGACGCCCCGCGCGGCCGCCCCGTCCCCGACGCCCCCGACCTGGCCGAAGGCATCGACGTGCTGTCGGCCAGCCGCAGACGGCGCGGCATGCGGCTGATCGTCTCCGACTTCCTCGACGCCCACCCCGACCTCGACCCCGACGCCGAACGCCCATGGGAGCGCCCGATCAGGCGCCTGGCGGCCCGCCACCAGGTCCTGGCCGTGGAGGTGATCGATCCGCGCGAGCTCGAACTGCCCGACGTGGGCCGCGTCGCGTTCGCCGACCCTGAGACCGGGAACGTACGCGAAGTGCATCTTTCGCCCAAAGTTCGTCAAGCGTATGCCGAAGCGGCGGCGCTCCAGCGCGACGGCACCCGCCTTGCCCTGCGCCGCGCCGGAATCGCCCACCTCGTGTTGCGCACCGACCGGGACTGGGTGTTCGACGTCGCGCAGTTCGTCCTGCGCCAGCGCCGCATGAGCCACCTCGCCCACAGGAGACCCCGATGACGTTTCTCGCTCCTGCCTGGCTCTGGCTCTTCGTCCTCATCCTGCTGCTCGTGGCCGGCTACATCATGGCCATGTTCGCCCGCCGCCGCTACACCGTGCGCTTCACCAACCTGGCCCTGCTCAACCTCGTCGCCCCCGCGGGCCCCGGCTGGCGCCGCCACGTCGCCCCCATCCTGTTCCTCGTCCTGATGGCCCTCCTGGTCATCGGCGCCGCCAAACCCGCCGACCAGGTACGCGTCCCGCGCGACCGCGCCACCATCATGATCGCGCTGGACGTGTCGCTGTCCATGGACGCCGACGACGTCCAGCCCAACCGGATCAGCGCCGCCAAGGCCGCCGCGCAGGCGTTCGCCAGGGAGCTGCCCGACCGCTTCAACGTCGGCGTGGTCTCCTTCGCCCGCTCCGCCAACGTCGTCATCTCCCCCACCACCGACCACCAGGCCGTCGTCACCGCCATCGGCAACCTCACCACCCGCCCCGGCACCGCGATCGGCGAGGCCGTCTTCAACGCGCTCGACTCCCTGCGCTCCTTCGACCAGCAGGCCGCCACCGACCCGCCGCCGGCCGCGATCGTGCTCCTCTCCGACGGCGACAACACCTCCGGCAGATCCGTCAACGAGGCCATCGAGGCCGCCCAGCAGGCCCGCGTACCGGTCTCCACCATCGCGTACGGCACTCAGGAGGGCACCGTCAACATCGACGGCCGGCCGGTCAACGTGCCCGTGAACAAGCAGACCCTGCAGTCGCTGTCCGACGGCACCAGCGGCCGCGCCTACGCCGCCGAGTCCGGCAGCGAGCTGCGCGAGGTCTACGAGCAGATCGGCACCTCACTCGGCTACAAGCTGGTCAACCAGGAGATCACCCAGTGGTTCATCGTGGCCGCGATCCTCACCGGGCTGCTGGTGTCCGGCTCCGCGGTCCTGTTCGGTTCCCGCATCCCGTAACGTTTTCCCACGTGGCCCACTACTTCTCCGAGCAGCCGAAGACCGCGAGCAGGCCGGGCTCCGTCGACCTGGTCCTGCCCGACCTGCATCTGCGGCTGGAGACCGACAGCGGCGTGTTCTCGCCGGAGAGGGTCGACGTGGGCACCCGGATCCTGCTGGAGAGCGTCCCGCCGCCGCCTCAGGAGGGCGACCTGCTCGACCTGGGCTGCGGCTACGGCCCCGTCGCGCTGACCATGGCCTCGCGGGCCCCGGAGGCGACCGTCTGGGCCGTCGACGTGAACCGGCGCAGCCTGGAGCTCACCAAACGGAATGCGCAAACCGCCCGCCTTTACAAAGTAAGATCGGTACATGTCGACGAAGTGCCGGATGACGTAAAATTTCGGGCTATCTGGTCTAACCCTGCGATCCGCATCGGAAAGCAGGCCCTGCACGACATGCTCACCAGGTGGCTGACCCGGCTGACTCCCGACGGCGTCGCCTACCTGGTCGTCCAGAAACACCTCGGCTCGGACTCCCTGCAGCGCTGGCTCGGCGAGCAGGGCTGGCAGGCCTCCCGCGAGGCCAGCCGAGCCGCCTACCGGATCCTGAAGGTGACCCGATGAGAAGACAACTGCGCCCCACCGACGTCAAGCGGCTCAACCGCACCTGGCGCAGGAACACCGGAAACCGGCTCGGCCTCATCGTCGAGTCGGTCACCGGCCCGTTCAACATCGGCTCGATCTTCCGCAGCGCCGCCGCGTTCGGCGTGGACGAGATCTGGCTCGCGGGCAACGCCACCCCGCCGACCAACCCCAAGGCGGGCAAGACGGCGCTCGGCACCGAGCGGCTGGTCACCTGGCACGAGGCGGTGCCCGCCACCGAGGCGGTCAAGGCGGCCAGGGAGGCCGGCTACACCGTGCTGGCGATCGAGCTGACCGGCGAGGCGGTGCCGCTGCACAAGGCGAACCTGAGCCGCGACGTGTGCCTGGTGGTCGGCAGCGAGGACCACGGCTGCTCCCCCGCCCTGCTCGACGCCGCCGACGGCGTCTGCTACATCCCGCAGGTCGGCCGGGTGGGCTCGTTCAACGTGGCGGTGGCCGCGGCCATCGCGCTGTCCGAGGCCCGCCGGCAGGAGTGGGAGAATCTCCCCGATTCGTAACCGAACCGTTCACCCGGGAAGGGCATACTTCAGGACGTGCTCAGCCGCCGATTCGCTTTTCTCGACCATCCGGGCCCGCTGCCCTTCGCACACCGCGGAGGCGCCGCCGAGGGCGCGGAAAACTCCATCGCGGCCTTCGAGCGGGCGGTCCGGCTCGGCTACACCTATCTGGAGACCGACGCCCACGCCACCGCCGACGGCGTGCTGCTCGCCTTCCACGACCACACGCTCGACCGCGTGACCGACCGGCGGGGCCGCATCTCCGAGCTGCCCTACCAGGCGGTCGCGCGGGCCCGCATCGGCGGGGTGCACGAGATCCCGCTGCTGGAGGACCTGCTCGGCACCTGGCCGGAGATCCGCTTCAACATCGACGTCAAGGAGGCGGCCGCGATCGCGCCGCTGGCCGAGGCGGTCCGGCGTACCAACGCCTATGACCGGATCTGCCTGACCTCCTTCTCCGACGAGCGCCTGGTCATGGCCAGGGCGGCGCTCGGGCGGGAGGTGTGCTCGGCGCTCGGCCCGCGCGGCGTCGCCGCGCTGCGGGCCGCCGCGGCCACCTCCGGCTACGGCCGCCTGCTGGCCCGCCTGTCGCGCGCGGGGATCCCGTGCGCGCAGGTGCCGGTGGGCTTCCGCGGCCTGCGGGTCACCACCGGACGCCTGATCCGTACGGCGCACGCCATCGGCATGCAGGTGCACGTGTGGACCATCAACGACCCCGCCCGCATGGAGCACCTGATCGGGCTGGGCGTCGACGGCATCATGACCGACAACGTGACCGGCCTGCGCGACGTGCTCGATCGCCGCGGCCTGTGGCATCCCGGCCGCCTGGCCGCATAGAACGACGCATTCCCCCGTAGTACGCCGGATTCCGGCCGTACGGCCGCAGAGGAGCGACCCGACACCATGCCCGTACCCGCACCCCCCGCGGCCCTCGACGACTCCCCCGCAGCGCGCAGGCGCGAGCAACGCGGCTGGTACTTCTACGACTGGGCCAACTCCGCCTTCTACACCACGATCATCTCGGTCTTCCTCGGCCCCTACATCATCCCGGTGGCCAAGACCGCGGCCTGTGCCAAGGACTTCCCGGACGTGGCCGCCGCGACGTGCGTGTCCACCTTCGACCAGCTGGCCGCCGACCACCCGGGGCTCGGGTACGTCGACGTCTTCGGCGCCGACATCAGGCCGGCCGCGTTCTTCGGGCTGACGCTGACGATCGCGGTGTTCCTGCAGATCGTGTGCCTGCCGATCGTCGGCGCGCTGGCCGACCACACCGGCCGCAAGCGGGAGCTGCTCGGCGGCTTCGCCTATGCCGGGGCGCTGGCCACGATGGGGCTGTTCTTCGTCGAGGGCGACCGCTACCTGCTGGGCGGCGGCCTGTTCATCCTGGCGAACCTGGCCTTCGGCTCCTCGGTGGTGGTCTACGACTCGTTCCTGCCGCAGATCTCCACGCCGCAGGAGCGCGACAAGGTCTCCTCGCGCGGCTGGGCGATCGGCTACCTGGGCGGCGGCCTGCTGCTGGCCCTCAACCTGGCGCTCTACCTCCAGTACGAGAGCCTGGGGCTGAGCCAGGGCATGGCGGTGCGCATCTGCATGCTGTCGGCGGGCCTGTGGTGGGCGACGTTCACGATCGTGCCGCTGCTGCGGCTGCGCAACCGGCCGGTGCCCACACATGAGACCACGGCGCTGCGCTCGGTCGGCGGCAGCTTCCGCCAGCTCGGGCGCACCCTGTCCGAGCTGCGCAAATATCCTCTGACGCTGCTGTTCCTGATCGCCTACCTGGTCTACAACGACGGGGTGCAGACGGTCATCGGCAACAGCGCGGCCTTCGCCTCCGAGGCGCTCAAGCTGGACACCACCGTGCAGATCACGGCGATCCTGATGGTGCAGTTCGTGGCGTTCTTCGGGGCGCTGCTGCTCGGCCGGCTGGCCCGCAGCTACGGGACCAAGCGGACGGTCCTGGCGAGCCTGGTGGTGTGGACGGTGATCGTGGTGGCGGCCATGTTCGTGGTCGAGGGCCAGGCGGTGCAGTTCTACCTGCTGGCGTTCGCGATCGCGATCGTGCTGGGCGGCACGCAGGCGCTGTCGCGCTCGCTGTTCTCGCAGGTGATCCCCAAGGGGCGGGAGGCCGAGTACTTCAGCCTGCTGCAGATCAGCGACAAGGGGTCGGCGTTCATCGGGTCCCTGACGGTCACCATCGCGCTGCAGCTCACCAACAGCTACCGGATCGCCATCGTCTCGATGATCATCTTCTTCGTGATCGGCTTCGTGCTGCTCGCCCTGACGAACCTGCCCAAGGCCATCCGCGCCGCCGGCAACGAGGTGCCCGACACGATCTGAGCCGCACTCTCCCGTGGGGCTCAGGAGCCGGCGGCCAGCAGCATCGTGCCGGGGCCCTGAGCCGCGCCTGGGCCGCGTACGGCCGTCACGGTGTCCGCCGTGGCCTCCCCGCCGCAGTGCGGGCACGTGACGACCGGGCTGAAGCGCGCGCCGCAGGAGTGCACCAGCAGCGCCGGCGGGCCGCCGGGCGGGGTGGACCAGCGGTCGCCCCACGCCATCAGCGTCAGCAGGGCCGGCACGATGTCCCGGCCCGCCTCGGTGAGCACGTATTCATGGCGTACCGGACGCTCCTGGTACGGCCGCCGCTCCACCACCCCGGCCGCGACCAGATGCTCCAGGCGGCGGGTCAGCAGGTTGCGCGAGATCCCCAGATCCTCCGCCAGGTCGTCGAATCTGGCCAGCCCCAGGAACAGGTCGCGCAGGATCAGCGGCGTCCACGGCTCGGCGACCACGCCGACGGCCTGAGCGATGGAGCAGTGCATCTCACCGAACCTGTTCATGGACCCAGGATAGTGGGTTGATAAAGTGAACTCATGACAGTTCACATTCAGGACTCACCCGCCCTGGCGTACCGGCGGGCCGGCGAGGCCCACGACCTCGACGCGCTCATGGCCACCCTCGCCGACGACGTGGTCTTCCACTCGCCGCTCAGCGCCAATGCCGCCTTCGAGGGCAAGGAACAGGTTCGGGAGCTGTTCTCCGTCGTCTTCGGCGCACTGTCCGGCATCCGCTACCTGAAGGACGTCGGCGACGAGCGGACGCGCGCGCTGACGGCGACCGCCCGGCTCGGCCGCCAGGAGCTGCACGAGTCGGCCGTCGTCGAGGTGGGCGCGGACGGCCTGATCGAGGAGGTCACCATGTGGATCCGGCCGCTGCCGGCGCTGACCGCGATGATGGCCGCGCTCGGCCCCGGGCTCGCCAGGGCCACCGGCAGGCCGGGCCTCCCGCTGCTGGTCAGCGCCGCCGTGAAGCCGCTGGCGGCGATGACCAGGCTCGGCGACCGCACCCTCGTGCCCCTGCTGACCCGCAGAGGCCGGTGACCCCCGAGTATCGCCGCTCCAAAGCGAGAGCACTGCTCTTGACATCGGACGCTCATAGCGAGAGCATTGCTCTCACAACAGAGCAACGCACTTTCTAGGAGTTCCGATGGCCCCCCGGCTCACCTCAGCCGCCTTCGCCGCGAGCGGCATCCTGTTCCTCGCCTACATCGCCGTCCGGCCCGCGGGTGACGACGCCACCGCCATGGCCTCCACCGCCTGGGTGGCCGGGCACGCCGCCGCCATGGCGGGGTTCATCCTGCTCGGTCTCGGCATGCTCGGGCTGCACCAGGTGCTCGGCGACCGCCTGTCCCTGCGCGCG
Source organism: Nonomuraea rosea (assembly GCF_039539705.1). Lineage (NCBI taxonomy): Bacteria > Bacillati > Actinomycetota > Actinomycetes > Streptosporangiales > Streptosporangiaceae > Nonomuraea > Nonomuraea rosea. The sequence continues at coordinate 189,339 of NZ_BAABDQ010000024.1, forward strand.
GCGGCGGTGACATGGGCCGGCGCGGGCCTGACCCTCCCCTACTACGGCGCCGAGGACTTCGGGCTGAACGTCATCGCCCAGCGCTCACTGCGCGACCAGGCGCCCGCGCTGATGGAGCTGGCCGAGCAGTTCAGGTACGGGCCCGTCGCCGTCACCATGTTCGCCGCCGGACTGCTGCTGCTCGGCGTGGGAGCGGTGATGGCGGCGGTGTCGGTGTGGCGGACCGGTGTGCTGGCGAGGTCGAGCGCGCTGGCGCTCGCGCTGGGATTCGCCCTCTTCCTGCCGCAGTTCTTCACCCCGTACCCGGTTCGGGTCGCGCACGGCGTGCTCATTTTTGCCGGCGGGATCTGGCTGGCCGCCGCGCTGGTTTTCCCGAGAGCGCGCCGAGCGGTCGCCTGACCAGGCACATCGAAATAAGATGAATCACGGAACCCCTGGCCCACGGGCCCAAACATGGGCCGCGCCAAGAACCGACGGCCTAACCGCGATTGGATCACCTCGCGTTGGGGAATCCCATCACGGTACCAAGCGTTAGACACCGTGGGAGACAGACCCCCCACGCATGGGGGCCCTGTAGGAGGCATTTAAACATGGGCGAGCGCGCGCTTCGTGGCACCCGGCTCGGGGCAACCAGCTACGAGAACGACCGTAACACGGATCTGGCCCCGCGCCAGGAGGTGTCCTACACCTGTCCTAAGGGCCATCGCTTCGAGGTTCCGCTTGCCGCCGAGGCCGAGATTCCCGCGACGTGGGAGTGCCGCATGTGCGGCGCGACCGCCGTGCGCGTGGACGGCGAGCAACCGGAATCCAAGAAGACGAAGCCCCCGCGGACACACTGGGACATGCTCCTGGAGCGGCGGTCCATCGAGGATCTGGAGGAGGTGCTCAACGAGCGGCTCGCAGTATTGCGGGCTCAGCGTCGTAAGAGCGCATGAGCTGATCTCACGGTGAAACCCCCGGGCTCTGCCCGGGGGTTTTTCTTGCCGTACGCCAGGAGGCCGTTACCACCTTTGGTTGCGGTTCACGAGCCGCACGACGGCGTACACGATCCCGCCGATCACGCCGGCCGCCACGAGGAAGAGCACGGCGAGGATCACGAGCTCGGGAAGACCCAGATTCATGGTCTGACGATAACCCGGCGCCGGTTGATGTCCAGTTGAGGATTTGCCGAGCGGAGGAACGCCAGGGCGTCAGGAGGCCGTTACCACCTTTGGTTGCGGTTCACGAGCCGCACGATGGCGTACACGATCCCGCCGAGCACGGCGGCCGCCACGAGGATGATGAGCACGGCCAGGATCCCGAGCCCGGAAAAAGTCATGGTCTGACCATAACCCGGCGCCGGTTGATGTCCAGTTGAGGATTTTGCTGAGATGTCAGCGGAGGAACGCCAGGGCGTGCTCGGCCACGACGACGCCTGATTTCCCCTGAGGCCCGAAATGGTGCAGGCCGTCCAAGGTTTCGAGCGTCGCGCCAGGAAGGGCGCTCCGCACGACGCCGTACTCCGCCCTGCTCGCACGCGAGCTGCGCCTCCCGCAGAGGAGCAGCACCGGAGCGGTGACGGCCGAGAACGCGGCAAGCCGGCCCTGCTGGGCCGCCACCTGCTCGTGCTCGGCCAGATTGGCCTCCAGAAGGGGCCGCATCCGCTGCCAGCCCGGCCCGCGGAAGCCCACCCGTAACGCCAGGCGCAGATACCAGTAGGGCAGCTTCGCCAGATAGGCCGGCGCACCGCCCACGCCCCGGATGAAGTGAACGAACGCTCCATGAGGATCGCCCGCGGCAAGCCGCTCCCGGTAAGGGGCCATCCAGGCGGTGGGGACGTGACCGGCGGGCAGTCCCGGCTCATAGACCGCGATGCGCTCGAACGCCTGGGACGACCGTGCGGTCTCCAGGACGACGAGTCCGCCGTAGCTGTGACCGAACGCCAGCCGCGCTCCGGTCTCCGCCTGGATGGCGAGGAGGTCCGCCACCTCCGTCTCCAGGGTGTACCGGGCTCCCTGAGGGCCGCTGGCGCCGCGTCCCCGCCGCTCGGCGAGATGCACCGTGAACGAGCGGGCCAGCGCCGTGGCCAGCGGCAGGTAGTCCTCCGAGGTGCGCAGAGCGCCGCCGACCACGATGAGGCCCGGCCCGGCGCCCATCGTCCGATAGCCGATCGTCGTGCCGTCCGCCGAGACGACCGCGCGCCGGCTCACCGGCGGGGTCTGGATGCTCTGGCTCATTTCGCCCTCTCCCGCTCTGCCTGGTCGAACGTCGCGAGCAGCTGCGCGGTGTGCTTCGCGTAGTCCTCGTACGGCACGCCGCTGTGTGCCACGAGCGCGGCCAGCCGTTCTTCGAGCCCCTGCTGCACCGAGGCCACCAGCTGCTTCCCCTTGTCCGTGAGGCTCAGCCGCCGGCGGCGGCCCCCGCCGGGGTCGGGCTGGACGTCGAGAAGCCCCTCGGCGGCGAGGACACCGGTCATCCGGCTCACCGACGGCTCGGTCACGCCGAGGGCGTCGGCGAGGGCTCGTTGCGTCGAGGCGCCCAGCTCCCCCACCAGGGTCAGCGCCAGGAAACGCCGGTAGGACACGTTGTACTCCGCCCGCAGGATCCGGTCCGCGGCGCGGTCGAGGCGGGCGGTGAGCACATGCAGGTCGAAACTCAGATGGTGTGCCACCCTGCTAACTTAACATTCTAACTTAGCAATGCAAGTTGCAATTATGGGCAGGGCTACCGGTAGCCTCGTTTGAGCAGGTATTTCGCCCCCGCCTCGAAGCCCTCGGGACTGAGCGGCTCGAAGCCGAAGGCGTCGGCGAGCCGGTTGGTCGTGTTGAAGGCGGCGCAGACCGCCAGCGCGTCCTCGACCTGCTGGGGTGAGACCCCGGCGGCCAGCACGTCCTTCATGTCCGCCGCGCCGACGGTGCCCTCCCTGGTCAGCTTGCCGAGCATCCGCAGCGTCGCCCGCAGCGGCTCCTCGACGGGGGCGGACTCCAGGTCGGCCAGCACCGCCGCGACCCGTGGCCCGTCCTGGCACGCCTGTTTCGCGGTCGCGGTGTGCGCGGCGACGCAGAACGCGGACTCGTTCACCGTGGACACGTAGGCCGCCATCAGCTCCCGGTCGCCTGCCGACCAGGCGGACGGCCCGCGCATCGCCTCGTGGGTGAGCTCCTTGGCACGCGCGCCGTAGAAGTCGGGCCGGTAGAAGACCAGCTTGGCGGCGTCGGGCACCGGGTGCCGCGAGAACAGCCGGATGAGCGCGAAGAGCAGCTTGGTCCCGGGGCGGTAACCGTGATCGAGGATGTCAAGTCGCACGATCCGGCCTCCCGGTCGCCTCGGCCAGGGCGGCCAGTCCTGCTTCGTACAGCCGGGCGGACTGGCCGACCGCGGCGCAGACCACCAGCTCGAAAAGCTGGTCCTCGGTGCAGCCCGACGCCTTCGCCGCAGCCAGGTCCTGCTCCGTGACCTGCGCCGGGCTGCCGGCCACCTTGCCGATGAGCGCGGCCAGCGGCGGGGAAAGGCCCTCGTTGGCGAAGGCCCGCGCCCGCTGCTCCGCGGCCGCCGTGCCCTCGCCGTTCAGGACGCGATCCACCAGGCCTCGGTGCATCGCTCGCTTCTTGTCCTCGTCCGGCACGATGCCCTCCTTCGCAACCGAAAGGACGGGCGCTCAGGAGTCGCGGTCCTCGCGGATGACCTCGCCGTGCACCACGCGCCCGCTGTGCGGGGCCGCGGCGTCCTGCGTGGGGGCGGCGGGGAAGAGGTTCGCGTACGGCGAAGCGGCCGCCATCTTCTTGACCCGCCGGTCGAAGAACCACGAACCGAGCCGGCGCATCATCGGCCGGGTGAACGGCAGGATGCACAGGAACCCGAAAATGTCGGTGAAGAAGCCCGGCGTCAGCAGCAACGCGCCGCCGACCAGGATCAGGCCGCCGTCGGCCAGCTCACGGTCGGGCATCCGGCCGGACTCCAGGGCGGTCTGCAGCGCTCGCCAGGCCCTGCGGCCCTCACGGCGTACGAGCCAGGCCCCGAGCAGGCTGTCGGCGATGAGCAGGGCGACCGTCGCGGGCCCGCCGATCACCGACCCGACCTGGATCAGCAGCCAGATCTCCAGAACGGGCACGACCAGGAAGGCCAGGAAGAGCAGAAGCCGCATCGTTTCCTCGATTCCGCACAAGCGCGCTACAGCAGGAACAACGCCCGGCGCCCCCGATGCGTTCCGCTAACCGTGGCGGCGATTGCCACGCATCCGCTTGGGCAGGCCGGTGATGCCCCACAGGCCGATGCGCCACAGCGCCTCGGACATGATCTTGCCGCTCATCTTGCTCTTGCCGACCGTCCGCTCCACGAACGTGATCGGCACCTCCACCACCCGCAGCCCGTGCCGCGCCGTGCGCAGGGTCAGGTCGACCTGGAAGCAGTAGCCCTGCGACTCCACGCCCGACAGGCCCACCTTCTCCAGGGTGGCGGCGCGGTAGGCGCGGAACCCGGCGGTCGCGTCGCGTACGGGCAGGCCGAGCATGACCCTGGTGTAGAGGTTGGCGCCCTTGGACAGCAGCTCGCGCCGGTGCGGCCAGTTGACCACCTTGCCGCCCGGCACGTAACGCGAGCCGATCGCCAGGTCGGCCCCGTCGGCCAGCGCCTCCAGCAGCTTGGGCAGCTCCTCGGGCTGGTGTGAGCCGTCGGCGTCCATTTCCACCAGCACGTCGAAGCCCTCGTCGAGCCCCCAGCGGAACCCGGCGATGTAGGCGGCGCCGAGCCCCTGCTTGCCGGGCCGGTGCAGGACGTGGACCTGGTCGTCACCGGCGGCGAGCGTGTCGGCGACCTCGCCGGTGCCGTCGGGGCTGCTGTCGTCGGCCACCAGCAGGTGGGCCTCCGGCACGGCCGCGCGGATCCGCTCGACGATCATGGGCAGGTTGTCGCGCTCGTTGTAGGTCGGCACGACGACGAGCACCCGGCCCAGAGTCTCCATCATCCGTCGTTCCTCATCCGATCGCCTCGCCGCCTGCCCCGCCACAGGGCGGCTCCCGCCGCCGCCGCTCCCATCACCATCAATGCCCATTCAGGAACCCCGCCCACCTTCGTGGCGATCGTTTCCTGGGTGCGTACGGGCACCTTGACCACGTTCATGTCCGCGACCAGTTCGCGGGTCTGCCAGGAGACCTTACCGTCAGGCGTGACGTAGGCGGAGATCCCGGTGGTGGCGGCGGTCACGACGGCCCTGTTGTGCTCCACGGCGCGCAGCTTGGACATGGCCAGCTGCTGCGGCGGCAGGTTGGACTCGGCGTAGCTGGCGTTGTTGGTCTGCACCACGATCGGGGTGCCGCCGGCGCGCACGGTCTCACGCACGGTGTCGTCGTAGGCCACCTCGTAGCAGTTGACGGCGCCGATCGTGACGGGGCCCAGCTTCAGGTCGCCCGGCTTGTCCCCGGGCACCGACTGCCTGCCGACCAGGCCGGCCCGCTCCCACAGCGCGAGCACGATCTCCTTGAACGGCGTGTACTCCCCGAACGGCACCAGACGCTGCTTGTCGTAGTAGTCGCCGGCCCCGGTCACGGGGTCCCAGACGAGGCTGCGGGTGGCCCGCCGGTCGTCGCCGATCGCCACCACGGCGCCCACCAGCGTGGGCACGCCGACGTCGCGCACGGAGTCCTGGATGATCTCCCGGGCGGTCTCGTCGCGGTAGGGGTCGATGTCCGTGGAATTTTCCGGCAGGATCACGATGTCCGGCTTGAGAAGCTTTCCATCCCGTACGGCCTGGGCCAGCCTTTTCGTCTCGTTGGCATGATTTTTCAGGACAACGGCGGGTTCGTCGCCCAGGATGTACATGCCGCGGCCGGGGACGTTCCCTTGCACGATGCCGACGTTGATCGTCCTGCCCTCGTCGCCCGGCCTGGGCACCGCGAAGCTCAGCACGGGCACCGCCAGCGCCAGCGCGACCGAGACGGCCCTGCGGAGCGCTCGTGCGCCCCCGCTTGCTGCGGCGCTGCCGAGAGTGGCGGCCGGGCGTACGAGGACGGCGTGGGCCAGCAGGGCGCCGCACAGGACGACGGCGAAGGACACCAGCGGCGCGCCACCGAGGGCCGCGTACGAGGTGAACAGTGACTCGCCCTGGCTGAAGGCCACCCGCGCCCAGGGGAACCCGCCGATGGGCACCAGGCCGCGGGCCCACTCCATGGCCACCCACAGCCCGCCGAACCACAGCGGCCAGAACGGCAGCCGGAACACGAGCGCGGCCAGCGCGGCCATGGCCGCATAGAACAGGCCTTCTACGCCGACCAGCATGAACCAGACGTCGTCACCGATGGTGCGCACCCAGGCGAGGGCCGGGAAGAGGAACACGAGCGCGGCCACGTAGCCGAGCCAGGCGGCCCGGCGGGGGCGCGTGCCGTAGAGGGCGCCGGTGATCAGGGCGATGCCGAGCGGCGCGCACAGCCACCAGTCGAGCGGCGGGAAGGCGGCGAACAACGCCAGCCCACCGGCCACCGCGGCGGCGACCCTGGCGAGCAGCACCCGCTTCGGCTCCCGCCCGGCCCTTCCGCCCGCCATGGCCGGCCCCCCAGAGGACCCATCCGCCTCCGGGGGCACCTCCCCGCCTCCCCCGGCTCCGGCGCCGGCGGGCGATTGGCCATCATCAGGGGTCTCGGGGCGAGCGGACTCAGAGCGAGCGGACTCAGCTTGCGCGTTCGCCGGCAGCGGATCGGACACGGTCTCGTCCGCGGACGCTCCACCAGATGCGGCGCCGTTCACGGCCACCGGCTCGCCGACGGCGTCGGGCGGACCCCCGTTCGTGGGCGCGGGCGTTCCAGATGCGGCACCTGTAACGGGCGCCGGGGCGGTTTCCGATGGTGGGATGTGCGGGGTGCGGGAGGCGTCGGGCGAAGGCTCGGCGACCGCTTCAGGGGCCACGGTCAGGGCCTGCGCGCGGTCGGCCGGCTCGGGCGAGGACGCGTCGTCCGCGGGGGGGGGCGCGGTCGGAGGAGGCCCCTCAGCGGGGGTCGAGTCGCGCCCGGACACGGGCGGAAGGCTCGTTTTGTCCTGAACCACTCCGGGGTCTCCTCGCCAAACTCGCAAGCATGCTCGCGAAAACGCTACCGCCCCGCCGGCCACGTTCACGCCAGCGTGGCGCAGGAAGATCGGAAAATCGAGCCAGGCAACTCACCCGGGGCCGGCGGCGCCGGGCGACGCGAGCGGCCCTCACGTCGCACGAGGAGCCCGCAGCGCGGCAGGCCCACACCGTAAGACCACAGCAGCCCCCGTACGACCGCAGCAGCGCCATACGAGCCCAGCGAGCGCCCTGCATGCCCCGCAGGGCAGAAGGGCCGCGGCGCAGGGGGCCGGCAGGGTGATCCCGCGACCGACGGGACCACCCGGCGCATTGGCGGTCCGCGCACGAGAGCGGGAAGAGGGCCCGGAAACCCTTCGGACCGGACCCGTCTCGTCGGCGGCGAGCTCGGAATTCCGTTGTCTACTGGGCTCCCGGACCCGTCCCGGGTCCAACCCCCCGCCCGGTTGGGGTGCCCCGACTCGACGGACCGACGGCCCTGCACCTGGCTGTGTGGACGAAGCCACGCTCCGTCACGGACGCAGGATCCGGCGATGTCAGAGACGGCCAACCGGCCAAGTCCCGTGCTGGACTGCGCAGCAAACTACCGACTCCACCTCAGATGTCAACCGTGTCCCGATCAGCAGAAACATCAAGTTTTCGCAGGTAGGACATGTTTCGCCGGGTGTGGTAAAGCGGGTCAAAGCCCATTTGCCGGTGCGGGCGAGCGGCTTGGCAAGCCCTGCAGAGCCTGCGAAAGCGGCCGATCGTGCACCACCCCGAGCCGCTGCGTGGCACGGGTGAGAGCAACATACAGGTCGCTCGGCCCACGCGGCGACTGGGCGGCGATGAGGTCGGGCTCCGCCACGATCACCGAGTCGAACTCCAGCCCCTTCGCGTCCGTCACCCCCATGACCGCCACCGGTGCGTCCAGGGCCGCCGCCCCCTTGGCCCGCCCGGCGCCCGGCGTCACCACCACCGTGCCGGGCACGACGGCGGAGACCGCGTCGCCCAGCGCGTCAAGCAGCGCGTCCGGCACCACGACGGCGACCTTGCCGCCCTCCCCGACCTCGGCCTTGGCCAGCTCGGGCAGCGCGGCCAGCGGCGCCGCCCACGGCTCCACGCCGAGCTCGCGCACCGACGTCGGCGCCTCCAGGGCCGGGTCGATGGTGGCCAGCACGCGGGAGGCCAGCACCATCAGCTCCACCGGCGTCCGGTAGTTGACGGTGAGCCGCTCCTGGCGCCAGCGCCCGGCCACGTACGGGTCGAGCACGCCCGCCCACGACCGCGCGCCCGCCGCCGAGCCGGTCTGCGCGATGTCCCCGACGATCGTCATGGAACGGGTCGGGCAGCGCCGCATGACCACCCGCCACGCCATCGGCGACAGCTCCTGCGCCTCGTCCACGATCACGTGACCGTAGGCCCAGGTGCGGTCGGCGGCGGCGCGTTCCGCGGTGGTGAGGTAGGGGCCCTGGCCGCGCTGGCGCTCGGCGAGGCGCTCGGCGTCCATGACGTCGGACAGGCCGGTCAGCTCCAGCACCTCGCGGGCGTAGGCCACCTCGGACTCGCGCTCGGTCTCCTCGGCCTGCCTGGCGGCGGCCAGCTCCTCCTCGGCCTGCAGCGCGCTGGCCCGCAGCACCTGCTCGTCGATGTCGCCGAGCAGGTCGGCCGCCTCGTCGAGCAGCGGCACGTCGGACTCGGTCCACTCGCCGCCGTCGCGGCGCAGGAGCGCCCGCTCCTCCGGGGTGAGCTGGTCGGCGGCGTAGCCGAGGCGTTCGGCGGAGCCGTACAGGCCCAGCAGCAGCCGCTGCGGCGTCAGGTACGGCCACAGCCGGTTGAGGGCGGACTTGACCACCGGCTCGGTACGCAGCTCCTCGCGCAGGTCGGCCAGGTCGTCCTCGTCGATGAGCCCCTTGCCGATCTTGCGGGCCTGCTGCCTGGCCAGGGCGTTCAGCAGCGATCTGACGAACACCGCGCGGGCCTGGTTGTGCGGGCGGCGCGTGCGTGCGGCCTTGTTTTTGGCGCCCTCCAGCATGGAACGGTCGATGGTGAGCGTGATGCGGCCGATGGTGAGCTCGATGGGCTTGCGCGGCACCTTCTGGCGGTCGCGGATGGCCTTGGCGATCACCTCGGCCATCCGCAGGTCGCCCTTGAGCGCGGCCACCTCGGGGCGGTCCCTGTGGGTGGCGGTCACGCCGGGATAGAGCTCGCCCACCGTGGACAGCAGCACGTCGGTCTCGCCCAAGGAGGGCAGGACCTGCTCGATGTAGCGCAGGAAGGTGAGGTTGGGGCCGAGGATGAGCACGCCGCGCCGCTCCAGCCGCTCCCTGTGCGTGTAGAGCAGGTACGCGGCGCGGTGCAGGGCCACGACGGTCTTGCCGGTGCCGGGGCCGCCCTGGACGACCAGGACGCCGTTCAGGTCGCTGCGGATGACGCGGTCCTGCTCGGACTGGATGGTGGCGACGATGTCGCGCATGCGGCCGGTGCGCCGCTCGTCGAGCGCGGCCAGCAGCGCCGCCTCGCCGTTGAGCGTGGCGCGGTCGTCGTCGGTGAGCGAGTCGAGGTCGAGCAGGTCGTCGTCCACCCCGATGACGTCGCGCCGGCGGGTCTGCAGGTGGCGGCGCCTGGTGACGCCCATGGGGACGTTCGCGGTGGCGCGGTAGAACGGCTGCGCGACCGGCGCCCGCCAGTCGATGAGCAGGCGCTGCTGATCATCGTCGGACAGGCCGAGCTTGCCGATGTAGAGCCGGCCCTCGTCGGTGTGATCGAGACGACCGAAAACCAGGCCGCGCTCGACCGCCCACAGCCGCGCGAGCCTCGACGCGTACATTTCGGCGAACGTGTCGCGCTCCGAACGGTTCTGCATCGTGCCGACGGCTCCGGCGGCCAGTACCTCCTTGAGCTGCTTCTGGGTTCGCTCCCGAAGCGTGTCGAGGCGATCGTAGAGGCGCGTGACGTAAGCCTGCTCTTTGGCAAGCTCCGTTTGACGAGTTGCCGCCTGGCCATTATTGTGGTTAATGGGACACTCCGGGCCATTCTGCTTGTTGTTACGACAAACGACGACATTAGCATGCCTGTTGCAGCACTCCCATTCTTTCTCCTTGATCTCCCTTCCGGGTTCGGTCACGTCTTGGTTTCGCCCCTTGACCCTCGCGGCGGGACTCCTTATTTTCCGAGTTAGGAAAGTTTCCTAACTTCAGATGAAGGAGTGCCAGCGTGAGCGGTCCGGTGCCGGGGACCCCCAGTCTGCTACGTGCCATCAACGATCGCGCGGCTCTGCAGGCACTCCTCGAACGCGGGCCGCTGACCCGTCCCGAGATCGGCACGCTGACCGGGTTGTCCAAGCCGACCGCGTCGCAGCTCCTGTCCCGGCTGCAGGAGGCCGGGCTCGTCGTGCTCGACGGCGTCAGGGAGGGCCTGCCGGGGCGTACGGCCGAGGTCTACCGGATCAACCCGGCGGCGGCCTACGTGGCCGCGCTCGACGTCACCCCCGACAGGATCGCCGCCAAGGTGGCCGACATCACCGGCACGATCGTGGGCGAGCACACGCTGGCGACCCCGCGCCGGCCCCACGGCGAGCTGGTCGACCGGCTCAACGCCGCCCTGCTCGGCGCCGATCCCCCGGACAAGCTGCGGCGCGTCGTGATCGGCGTGCAGGCCGCGATCGACCCGTCCACCGGCACGCTCGGGTACGCCGCGGCCAAGGACGTGCCCGGCTGGCAGATCCCCGACCTGGTGCCCGCGCTGAGCGCCGGCCTCGGCGTCCCCGTGGACGTCGAGAACAACGTCAACCTGGTCGCGGTGGCCGAGCAGGCCCACGGGGCCGCCCGCGGACACCGGGACTTCGTGCTGCTGTGGGCCGACGAGGGCATCGGCTCGGCCATCGTGCTGGGCGGCCGGATGCACAGGGGCGCCACAGGCGGCGCGGGCGAGGTGGGCTACATGCCGACGCCGGGCGCGCAGACGGCCCGCGAGGCCGGGCGCTACGCCAACCACGGCTACCAGGCGCTCACCGGCGGTCCCGCCGTGCTCAAGCTGCTGCGCTCGTACGGCGTGCGCGGCACCGACTTCCGCCACGCGATCGCCAACGCGGTGCGCGCGGCGCACGGCGAGGGCCAGCGGGCCGACGACGCCAGGGCGGGCCTGCGCGACATCGCCGCCCGGCTGGCCGTGGGCCTGGCGGCGATCACCTCGGTCGTCGACCCCGCCCTCATCGTGCTGACCGGCGGCATCGTGCTGACCGGCGGAGAGACGCTGCGCGAACTGGTCGAGCACGAGCTGCACGCCCTCACCATCCCCCAGCCCCACGTGCGCCTGTCGAACGTCGAGGGCAACCCCGTCCTGGCCGGCGCGCTCGACCTCGCCCTCGCCACCGTGCGCGAGGAGGTCTTCAGCTCCACGGTCCCGTCCTGATCACCCTCTCATCCCATCCCAGCACGTCTGGCAGGAGGCACCCCCCGTGCGCTTCGTCCCCCTGGCGGTCGCCGCGGCTCTCGCGCTGACCGCGTGCACAGCGAACAAGGAGGCAGGGCCCTCGCTCGGCGCCCAGCCCAAACCCTCGGGCTCGGCCTCGCAGGCCCTGCCGGCCGCCACGCTGGAGCTGTGGCACGGCTTCGCCACCGACGCCGAGGTCAAGGCGTTCGAGCAGGCCATCGCCGGCTTCAACAAGAAGTTCCCGCAGATCACCGTCAAAGCCACCAAGGGCGTCCAGGACGACCAGATCACCCAGGCCATCCGCGGCGGCAACGCGCCGGACGTGGCGGCCTCGTTCACCACGGACAACGTCGCCCAATGGTGCAAGTCGGGAGCGTTCCAGGACCTGACGCCGGTGATCGCGCAGGACGGCGTCGACCTGTCGGTGCTGCCCGAGGTGGCACGTTCCTACACCCGCTTCGACGGCAGGCAGTGCACGCTGCCGCTGCTCGCCGACGCGTACGGCCTCTACTACAACAAAGCGCTGATGAAGGGCGCGGCGCCGCCGAAGACGCTGACGGAGCTGGCCGATCTGGCCAAGAAGCTCACGGTCCGCGACGCCGACGGCACGATCAAGGTGGCCGGTTTCATCCCGAGCGTCCAGTACTACGAGAACAGCCCCAGCCACCTCGCCCCGATGACCGGCGCCACCTGGTACAAGGACGACGGCACCTCGGCCATCGGCACCGATTCGGCCTGGAAGCGGCTGCTGACGTGGCAGAAGGAGCTCGTCGACTGGTACGGCTACGACAAGCTGGAGAAGTTCCGCAAGAGCCTGGGCGACGAGTGGGGCGCCAAGCACCCGTTCTTCGAGGGCAAGGTCGCCATGGTGCTCGACGGCGAGTGGCGCACCGCGATGATCGCCAATGACGCCGCCGGCCTGGACTACGGCACCGCCCCCGTCCCCGTGGCCGACGACCGCCCCGACCTGTACGGCGGGGGTTTCACCGCCGGCACCGTGATCGGCGTGCCGAAGGGCGCCAAGCATCCGCAGCAGGCGTGGGAGCTGGTCAAGCACCTGACGACGGACACCGATTCACTGGTGACGCTGTCGAACGCGCTGCGCAACGTCCCCACGACCAAGGCGTCGATGGAATCGCCCAACCTGACCAAAGACGCAAATTTCAAGACATTTCTGGATATCTTCGCCCACCCGAAGACCTCGACCGTTCCCGCCAGCGTGAACAGCGTCTTCAACCAGGAAGCGCTCGCCACCTTCGTCGCGAAATGGGAGAAAGGCGCCGTACCCGACCTGGACGCCGGCCTGAAAGGCGTGGACAAGCAGATCGACGCCAAGCTCAAGCTGTCCGGAGGCTGATCATGGTGGCGCATACCGCCGCGCTGACCACCGCGCCAGGACGGCCGTCCTTGTGGCGGCGCAGCGAGGGCCTGCGGGCCCTCGTGTGGCTGTCGCCGTGGCTCGCCGGCGTGTCGATCTTCTTCGTCTACCCGCTGCTGTCCACGGTGTACTTCTCCTTCCACCGCTACGACATGTACACCCTGGAGTTCGTCGGCCTGGACAACTACCGCTACCTGCTCCAGGACCCCAGGGTGGCCGTCTCGGCGCGCAACACGCTGTGGCTCGTGCTCATCATGGTCCCCGCGACCGTGCTGTTCTCGCTGGCCCTGGCGCAGCTCGTCACCAGGCTGAAGGCGGGCGCCGGGCTCATCAGGACGATCTTCTACCTGCCTTCGCTGGTGCCGCTGGCGGCGGGGACGATCACGTTCGTCTTCCTGATGAATCCGGCGACCGGGCCGGTGAACCAGCTCCTGGCCGTGTTCGGGATCAGCGGGCCCGACTGGTTCGGCGACCCCGCCTGGTCCAAGCCCAGCCTCACGCTGCTGTCGCTGTGGAGCTGCGGCCAGCTCGCGGTGATCTTCCTGGCAGCGCTGCTCGACGTGCCCAGGCACCTGTACGAGGCCGCGGCCATCGACGGCGCCGGACCCTGGCGGCAGTTCCGCAGCGTGACGCTGCCGATGATCTCGCCGGTGCTGATGTTCTCCCTGGTCACGAACGTCATCTACGCCCTCCAATACTTCAGCCAGGCGATGATCGCCTCCCGGGTGGCGTCGGGCGTGACCGACTCGGCGGGCAGCTCCTTCTCCCCCGGCTACCCGGACGAGTCGCTGCTCACGCTGCCGCAGTGGCTGTTCCAGGCCGGGTTCCGCGACTACGCGATGGGTTACGCCTGCGTGCTCGCGCTGCTCCTGTTCGGCACCTCGATGATCTTCACGCTGATCCTGCTGCGGCAGTTCAGGCGGACCGGGGAGGACGCATGAGCGCCACGATCACCGCGCCCCCGCGGGCGGCGGCGCCTCCCGCGCGGCGCCACGGCGTCCGGGCCCGCAGGCGGCGGGCGCTGCTCTGGATCGCCACGCACGCGCTGGCCATCGCGCTGGCGCTGATGTTCCTGACCCCGGTGCTGTTCATCGCGCTCACCGCGCTGATGACCGACGAGCAGGCGCTGACCAGCGATCTGTGGCCGCGCACGTGGAACTGGGACAACTTCGCCGTGGTGTTCGAGAAGTCCATGCTGCTGCGGTGGGCGGGCAACACGCTGCTGTACGCGGGCCTGGGCACCCTTTTCACCGTGGTGTCGTCCGTGCCGGTGGCCTACGCGCTGGCCAGGTTCCGCTTCAGGGGGCGGCGCCTGGCCTTCCTGCTGGTGATCACCGCCATGATGCTGCCGCCGCAGGTCGTCGCGGTGCCGATCTACCTCGTGTGGGCCCGGCTCGGGCTGACCGACAGCCTGTGGCCGCTGATCCTGCCGATGCTGCTCGGCGACGCGTTCTCCATCTTCCTGCTGCGCCAGTTCCTGCTCACCATCCCGCGCGACTACACCGACGCGGCGAAGGTGGACGGCTGCTCGGACGTCAGGACCCTGCTCAGGGTGATCCTCCCGATGGCCAGGCCGGCGATCGCGGCCGTGGCCCTGTTCCAGTTCTTCTACTGCTGGAACGATTACTACGGGCCGTTGCTGTACGCCGGCGTCGAGCAGGAGAACCTGACGCTGTCGCTCGGCCTGGCCACGTTCAAGGCGTTCCACAGCGTTCAGTGGAACCTCACCATGGCCGCCACGCTGCTGGTGACCGCGCCGGTGATCATCGTGTTCTTCTTCGCCCAGCGAGTGTTCATCGAGGGCGTCACTTTGACGGGAGTGAAGGGTTGAAACTCGCCGTGGTCGGGGGCGGCTCGACGTACACGCCTGAGCTGGTGGACGGGATCGCGCGGCTGCGCGAGGAGCTACCGGTGTCCGAGATCGCCCTGATAGACCCCGACGCCGCGCGCCTGGACCTGGTGGCGGGCGTGTCGCGGCGGATGCTGGCGCACGCGGGGCATCCGGCCCGCGTGCTGACCACCTCCTCCGTCGCGGAGGGGGTGGCGGGGGCGCGGGCGGTGCTGTTCCAGCTCAGGGTGGGCGGGCAGGCGGCCCGCGAGGTGGACGAGACGCTCCCGCTGCGCTGCGGCTGCGTGGGGCAGGAGACGACGGGCGCGGGCGGGCTGGCCAAGGCGCTGCGCACGGTCCCGCTCGTGCTGGAGCTCGCCGAGTCCGTACGCGAGCACGCGCCGCAGGCCTGGATCGTGGACTTCACGAACCCGGTCGGCATCGTCACCAGAGCGCTGCTCGACGCCGGGCACCGCGCGATCGGCCTGTGCAACGTGGCGATCGGCTTCCAGCGCCGCTTCGCCGCCTGGCTGGGCGTCGAACCCGCGCGGATCTCGCTCGGCCATGCCGGGCTCAACCACCTCACCTGGGAGCGTTCCGTCCATCTCGACGGCGAGGACGTGCTGCCCGAGCTGCTGCGCGCCCACGGCCAGGAGATCGCCGACAGCCTGGGGCTGCGGCTCGGGCTGCTGGAGCGGCTCGGCGTGGTGCCGTCCTACTACCTGCGCTACTTCTACGCCCACGACGCGGTGGTGCGCGAGCAGCGCGCCAAGCCGTCGCGGGCGGCCGAGGTGGCGGCGATGGAGCGGCGGCTGCTGGACCTCTACGCCGATCCGGCGGTGGTGACGAAGCCGGAGCTGCTGTCGGAGCGCGGCGGCGCGTTCTACTCCGAGGCGGCCGTGGCGCTCGTCGCCGCCCTGCTCGGCGACGGCCCGGGACCCGCTTCGGCCCAGGCGGTCCCCCAGGCGGTCCCCCAGGCGGTCCCCCAGGTGGTCAACGTGCGCAACGCCGGCACGCTGCCGTTCCTCCCTGACGAGGCGGTCATCGAGGTGCCCGCGGCGATCACCCGGGACGGGGCCGTGCCGCTGCCGGTGCCGCCCGTGGAGCCGCTGTACGCCGGGCTGATCGCGAACGTGTCCGCGTACGAGACGCTCGCCCTGGAGGCGGCCCTGCACGGCGGGGCGGACCGGGTGCGGGACGCGCTGCTCGCCCATCCGCTGATCGGGCAGGACGAGACCGCGGAGGAGCTGACGGGCCTGCTGCTGGCGGCCAACCGCGGCTTCCTGCCGTGGGCGGTGCGCCGGTGACGCGCCCGCGGCTCGTGCTGGCGGTGGACGGCGGGAACAGCAAGACCGACGCGGCGGTGCTGTCGGAGCACGGGGAGGTGCTCGCGACGGGCCGCTCGGGGGCGTTCGCGCCGCAGCGGGAGGGGGTGGCGGCGGCCGTGGAGGTGGCGGTCGCGGCGCTGCCGTACGGGCTGCCGGCGGGCGGGTTCGACCACGTGTCGGCGTGCCTGGCGGGTGCGGACCTGCCCGTGGAGGAGGAGGCGCTGGCCCGTGAGTTCGCCGCCAGGGGGTTCGGCGGGGACGTGGTGGTGCGCAACGACACGTTCGCGCTGCTGCGGGCCGGCGCGTCGGCCTCGTGGGGCGTCGCGGTGGTGTGCGGGGCGGGCATCAACGCGGTCGGCGTCTCCCCCGCCGGAGCCGTCGCCCGCTTCCCCGCGCTGGGCCGCGTCAGCGGGGACTGGGGCGGCGGTCAGGGGCTGGCGGAGGAGGCCCTGTGGCACGCGGCCCGCGCCGAGGACGGCCGGGGCGCGCCGACCGCGCTCACCGCGCTGCTCACCGCCCACTTCGGCACGGCGACGGTCGAGGAGCTGGTGATCGGCCTGCACGTCGGCCGGGTGGACGAGGAGCGGCTGCACGAGCTGGCGCCCGGCGTGCTGGCGGCGGCCACGGCCGGGGACGCGGTGGCCGCGTCGCTGGTCGAGCGGCAGGCGGAGGAGGTGATCGTGCTGGCGGAGGTGTGCCTGCGCCGGCTCGGCCTGCTGGAGACGCCGGTGGAGGTGGTGCTGGGCGGCGGCCTGCTGACGGCCAGGGACCCGCTGCTGACGTCGCTGCTGGACACGGGGTTCGCGCTGCGGGCGCCGCGTGCCAAGCCGGTGGTGGCCGACGTGCCGCCGGTGCTGGGCGCGGCGCTGCTCGGCCTCGAACGCCTCGGCGCCACCGACGCGGCCATGGCCCGCCTGCGCGCCCATTACGACCCGACCGGCCCCGCCTGACCCGGCCGCCCCGTACGTCCCGCCACGGGCCTCCAGGGGGCCCGCAGGAAGAGTCCTGCGGCGACGGCCACGGCCGCCAGCGCGTACGCGGGGGTGCCGGCGGGCGTCAGGTAGGCGGCGGCGCTCGCCAGGGGGATGCCGAGCCATTCCCAGCGGCCGTCGAGGGCGACCAGGGCGACGACGAGCAGCGCGTACCAGGAGTAGCCGGGCGTCAGCAGGAGGAAGGCGGTCCCGGTGAGCTCCAGCGCGCCGCGCCAGGGCCGGTCGGGGTCGCCGCGCCGCAGGACGCGCAGCAGGACGGCCGAGAGCACGGCCAGCGCCACCGGCAGCGCCCAGGAGTCCGGCAGCAGCAGCCGCAGCAGGGCGTAGCGCTCCCGCGCCCCCGCCTCGTCGTAGCCCTCCTCGGCGACGTAGCCGAACAGGTAGCCGAGCACGGAGGCGCGCGAGAGCAGGACGTACGGCAGATAGGCGGCCGCGACGAGCAGCACGGCGGGCACCAGGATCCGCAGGGCGCGCCGGGCGGCCCGCGCGTCCGCCAGCGCCCCGGAGAGCGCGCCCGGCACGACCACGGCGGGCACCAGCTTGACCGCGACCGCCGCACCGAGCAGCGCCCCCCGCCAGGCCGGTCCCGGCGGCGCCCCGCCGGGGACACGCCGGTAGGCCAGGCCCAGGGCGAGGACGACGGCGGCCACGGCGAGCAGGTCGACGTGGGCGTTGTTCACCCCCTCCATCGGCACGGCCGGGCACCACGCCCAGTACGCGGCCGGCCGGACGTCGCGCCTGCGCAGCAGGAGCAGCAGTGTCCCCGTGACGCCCGCCGCCAGCAGCGCCCCCGAGACCTGCAGCGGCTTGTGCCGCGCATCGGCGGGTGAGAGCCGGTCCACCAGCAGGAAGTACGCCTCGGCCAGCGGCGGGTAGACGGTGTGCACGGTGGGCCTGTTGATCCGCGTGCACGTCCCGCCGCCCGCCGGGTAGAAGTGCCCCTGCGCGCACGCGGGGAAGAGCCAGGGATCGCGCAGGGAGGCGAGCTCGGGATCGGCGGGGGCGTGGTCGTAGGGGGACAGGCCGGCCGCCTGGACGCGTCCGTCCCAGGCGTACCGGAAGGAGTCCGTGCTGGTGCCCGGCGGGCCGAGCAGGCCGGTGGCGATCACGGCCAGGCCGCCGCACAGCACCAACCGGCCCGCGAGCCGGCCCCGCACTCCGCGCAACGCCCATACGGCGGCCCCGAACAGCCCCCACGCGGCCGCGTACCACCAGAACAGCCCGCCGGGGCCCAGCTGGAAGATCGCCGCGAGCACGGCCGTCTGGGCGGCGACCAGCCCGGCGGCGAGCGCCGCCCGGGACGGCCCGGGGGCACGCGTGCCGGGCGGTCTGGTGACGGCGGCGGTGCGGTCGCTCATAGGGGGCAGCGTCGCATCGGGGCCGCGCCGGCAGGGGGGCGCGGGCGTAACCGTCCGCACTTCGTAAGAGTCCGGAGCGCGCGCATTCTGCTCGCGGGCCCGTTGCGCGGCGGGATGTTCCGGATGATTCTCGATCTGTGCGGGACCGCGCGATCGACTGGGTGATCGAAGAGCTCCTCTGGTGGGCCTTCGGCAGGAGCGAGCTCCTCCGGCGCCCGCTCGCCCCGCCTGCCTGCACCCCGCACCTGCTCCTCTCGCGTCCCGTCACCCTGAATCCCTGCGACCTGAACCCGTTCGCGCCCCGGCCCCTGGCCCGGCTGGCGCGGTGGTGGCTCGCCCGTCAGGCCAGGCGCGGCAGCCGCTCGACGGTCAGGTGGCTGTGGTTCTGGTGGGGTGTGCACGCCGACCCGATCGTGTGGGACCTGCTCGAACGTACCGGCCGGACGGGCTCCAACTCCGAGCTCGCGTACGCGCTGAGCTCGCAGGACCCGGCCGTGCGCGCCACCGCCCTGGCGGCCGTCGTCGCTCAGGGCAGGCACGGACTGGCCGACTGGATCTTCAAGGATCGCTCGGAGGCGGACGTCGCGCTGCTGCGCGAGATGCTCGCGTGGGGCCTGCTGCCGAGCCGCCCGGGGTTGCGGGCCAGGGTGCTGCTGGCGGCCGGAGACCTCGACGGCCACCTGGCGCTCGACGCCGACGGCTCACTGCTGACCGGGCACCTCCCCGGCTCCCGGTGGCCGCGCTGGCTCATCGCCGAGCAGTTGCGGGCGCTGGAGCTGGAGGAGTGGTTCGTGCGCCTGCGCCGCGACGATCCCCCGCTGGCGGAGTCCATCGGCCTGATGCACCGCCAGTCGCAGACCGACCTCGTCCATGAGGCCATGCGCAGCTCGCAGCCCCGGATCGTGGCCGTCGCCGCACGGCGATGCCGGACCGCGAGCCGCGCCGAGCTGCCGGCGCTCTGGGCACAGGCGCTGCGCAGCGGGGCGCTCTGGCCCGCGCTGCTGGACGACCCCGCCGAGCTCGACGCCGGCGCCGATTGGCCGCACTGGGCGCTGCTGCGCGACCACCTGCTCGCCGGGCCCTTCATCGACGTGCTGGAGTGCTCATGGCACCTGGCCAGGCACCACCCGCCCGAGCTCGCCGTGCTCAGGCCCGCCCTGGACACCGCCGGCGCGCTGACCCACTACGCCCGGGTGACCCGCTCCAGCCGGATCAAGCCGATCCTGCGGCGCTCGCTCGCCGAGATGACCGGCGATGACCTCGCCGTGGTGCGCTGGATCCAGCGCAGCGCCCACGGCAACCCCCGGCTCCGCGCGCTCGCGAAGGTGATCGAGGAATGCCGGACGGCCCTGCGGCCCGCCCGCTGACGCGGGGGTCAGTCGGGGGTCAGCCGGTGACCGTCCTGGACGGCGACCGGGTCGGTGGCCACCTCGGGGGCACGGTGCTCGTACGGCGTGCTGAGCACCACCGTGGTGCGGGTCGAGACGTTCGCCGAGGCGCGGATCTGCTGCAGCAGGTCCTCCAGCGCCACCGGCGAGGCCACCCGCACCTTGAGGATGTAGCTCTCGTCCCCCGCCACGCTGTGGCACGCCTCGATGGCCGTCAGGTGGGCCAGCCGATCGGGGGCGTCGTCGGGCGCGGCGGGGTCGATCGGCTTGATCGACACGAACGCGGTCAGCGGCAGCCCCACCGCGTCGTGGTCGATGATCGCCGCGTATCCGCGCACGACCCCGCGCTTCTCCAGGCGGCGTACGCGCTGGTGCACCGCGGAGACCGACAGACCGGTCTCCCTGGCGAGGTCGGTGAAGCTCATGCGGCCGTCATGGGCCAGCAGTGTGACGATCCGGCGGTCGATCTCCTCCATCGGTCAAAAGTAGCCGGTGATGGTCACGACATGGTCCCGACCGGGCTGGCGCCCATGCGCATGGCGTGCTCCACCAGCGTGATGAGCACCTCCCTGCCCGAGTCGCGCCTGCGGGCGTCGCAGAGCACGATGGGGATGTCCGGCTCCAGGCCGATCGCCGAGCGCACCTCGCCGACCGTGAAGGGCCTGGTGCCGTCGAAGCAGTTGAGCGCCACGATGAACGGCTGCTCCCGCTTCTCGAAGTAGTCGACGGCGGGGAAGCAGTCCTCCAGGCGGCGGGTGTCGGCCAGCACGACGGCGCCGAGCGCGCCCATGGCCAGCTCGTCCCACACGAACCAGAACCGTTCCTGGCCCGGCGTTCCGAACAGGTACAGCATGTAGTCGTCACGGATCGTGATGCGGCCGAAGTCCATGGCCACGGTCGTGGTCAGCTTGGCCTCAACGCCCGATAAATCGTCGATGTCGGTTCCGACCTGGGTGAGAGCCTCTTCCGTGCGTAGTGGCCGGGTCTCGGAGACGGCCCCGACCATGGTGGTCTTGCCCGCGCCGAAACCCCCGGCGACCAAGATCTTGATCGCCGTCGGCAGCCGCCAACGGTCAAAGCGACCGAATTCCATCCAGCACCGCCTGTACATCTCCCGCGCATGCACACCTGCTCTGAGATGCCGGGGTCAGTGGTATCTGTCAAGGCTCTGTTGAGAATGATCGATCCACACGCCTGGCATCGAGACACCCTAGCAACGCCACATTTTCCACTCAAGCCGCAACCTTTTACAAGAAACAAAATGTCACGGTTTGTCGATCCACGCCCCCTAATTCGCCTGTTCATCAGTCTGAGAGTCAAACAGGCTTGTCATGGAATCCGACAGGACTCCTACGCCGTCGGGCCGGGGGCCGAAATTCCCACGAAACCGGCGTTGAATCCGATCTGTCGTCGCAGGTAGGCGGCCGTGCGGGGGCTGTGGGCGCGTACCGGCTCGATCAGGCCGGGCGCCTGACCGGCCAGCGCGGCCATCGCGCCCGTCACCTCCGCGCGGCTGACGCCGAGCGCCAGGACGTTCAGGTCGCCCCAGCTCACGTCCTTGCGATAGGAGGCGACGTCGCCCAGCAGGTGCAGATAACGCTGTACGTGCCTGCTGACCCCGCGCAGCTCCTCCAGGTGCGCCTTCGCCCAGTCGTCACCCGCGTAGATCCAGTGCGAGACGTCCACGAAGCTCGTGCCGCGGCTGTCGGCGTTGTCGAGGTAGCGGCCCAGCGTGGGCACGGCACGCGTGTCGCGCCACACCCAGGCCCTGGCCATGCCCGCCAGCATCCTGGCGAGCTGGTCGCGCCAGAGCCACTGCACGTCGTCGAACTCCTTGACGATGGCCAGCTCGTCGCGCAGGTCGGCCAGGAAGCGGGTGACCGCAGAACGCGGCACGGCGCCGTCGGCCACGGACAGGCATTCGCGGGTCAGGCGGTTCACCTGCTCGCGGGTGGTGGCGGTGTGGTCGACGAGCCGGTCGACGGCCAGGACCCACAGCGCCGCCCGGTTGGCGACCTTGAGCCGGTCGGCCGTCGCCCAGGGCGCGCTGAAGGCCATGGACAGGGTCAGGCCGCTGTAGCACTCGGCGCCGAAGGCCGCCACGGGGAACAGCCCCGCGTACATCTGGGCACAGCGCTGCAGGTCCCTGCCGCACTCCGCGGCCAGCGCGCACGTCCTGCCGAGCTCGAACGCCTCGTCCAGCTCGTCGTCCGGCACCCTAGGGCCGCTCGATCGGCTCGCGGATCATGGGCGACGTCCCCCAACTACCCCGGATACACCTGTTGAAGAATTCTTTCATGATCACACAGGTGCGATCAAGGTATCACCTGCGTGGCCGATCAGCCTGCTCCGATGCCTGCCGACGACACCTCCGCCTCCCGGGCGGAGGCGCCGTCACACGGTCTGGCCGCAGGCGGCGAGCTTGGCGGCGAGCGCGACCCGGGAGCCGATCCCGAGCTTGGTGTAGATCTTGCCGATGTGGTACTCGACGGTCTTGACGCTGATGAGCAGCTCCCTGGCGATCTGGCGGTTGGTCAGGCCGCCGGCCACCAGCGTGGCGGTGCTGAGCTCCTGGGGCGTCAGCCCGAGCCGTACCGTGGCGGGGGGTTCCAGCCCGCAGGCGGCCAGCTCGTGCGCGCACCGGTCCACGAGCGGCGACGCGCCGAGCCGCTCGAAGATCGCACGGGCGGCCTCCAGCCGCTCGGCGGCGGCCTTGCGCCGCCCCGTACGCCGCAGCAGCCGGCCGAGGTCCAGCAGCACCCGTGCCTCATGCAGGGGAGAGACCTCTCTGGACACCAGCGCGAGCGCGCGGGAGAAGCCCTCCTCGGCCGCATCTGGAACGTTCCTGGCCGCCTGCAGCAGCGCTTCGAGCCTGATCCGTTCCGACCGCCCGCGCGGCCCGGCCTCGCGCGCCCGCCCGCTCTCGTCGAACGCGGCCAGCGCCCGCTCCGCCTCCTCCAGCCGCCCGTCGGCGACCAGCGCCTCGATCCGGCCGGGCCGCGGGTCGGGCACGAACGCGTCGTCGCCCTCGGGCGGCTCGGCCCCGTCCGTCAGCAGCGCCGTCGCCAGATCCGCCTGCCGCTCCCCCAGCGCGTGCCGCAGCCGGCGGGCGGTGGCCCGCGCTCCCGCGACGTGCGCCAGCGAAGTGG